>JANMKC010000126.1:0-2947 GCA_031371785.1 Flavobacteriales bacterium
GTTTGGACCTCTTCGGCGACGGCTCGGTGACGATGTACTCCGACCTCCACGATGACCATGGGGTCCTGGAAGAGGATGGCCGCTGGGGGATGGACGCGGAAGACCAGGTGAACGTGACCTGGCCCCAACGCGACCAGACCATGGTGTACCACTGGACCGAGAACCAGCTCATCATGGGAACAGGGATGGGCAAGCCGGACCAGGAAGTAAGGTTGCAGCGCGCCGGACCAGTGGACCGTGCCTTCGGGATGTACGGGCGCACAGCCCGCTGGCTCGCCTCCATCGCTTCCGCCCAAGGGCACGCGACGCAGGCCTCCGATCTTCTGCCCTCAACGCCTATCGCATCGCTCTTCGCCACGGAGGCTGAACGCACTGCTCTCGCTCGGTCCGCGCGCGACACCCTAGCGCTGGACGACCTGGGCATGAAGCTGCAATGGGCCCATGTGAGCACGGTGCATGACGCCGTGCAACTCATGCGCTTCAGGTCCCGCACACGCCCTTGAGCACCATCGCTCCTGTTGGGCACCGCTCTATCTTCGCCGCCCATGATCGCCGGAACCCAGCGAAAGCGGTCATTTCCGGGCCCGTAGTTCAACTGGATAGAATGGCAGATTCCGGTTCTGTCGGTTGGGGGTTCGAATCCCTCCGGGCTCACTGATACGAACGGCGCTTCCTGTTGAGGCGCCGTTCGCGTTATGCCATCTGTCATGCGGATCGACAAATTCCTCTGGTGCGTGCGCGTTTGCAAAACGCGTAGCACCGCAGCGGACGAGTGCCAGAAAGGCCACGCGCGCATCAATGATCGCGATGCGAAGCCCAGCACTGAAGTGAAGCCGGGCGACATGGTCGCTGTGCGTCAACCACCGATCTGGCGTGTGTTCGAAGTGAGGGCCATCCCTTCCTCACGGGTCGGTGCGAAGCTGGTGCCTGCGTTGATCCAGGATCGCACCCCTTGGGCCGATCTGGAGAAGCAGGAGATCGCCCGGAAAGTGCGCGCGGAGAACCGCGATCCCGGCAGCGGACGCCCCACCAAGCGCGAGCGGCGCGACATCGATCACTTCACCACGGAGTGAGGCGGACCGGGCTTAACGTGAATTGGCGTTCGTTAACAGCACCTCCCCGGAAGGCCCCGATAGTTTCGCGCTCAACAGAACGAAATCGCCATGAACAAGCACTTGTTCCTACGCAGCCTAGGTGCCTTGCTCGTCGCCGGAATGGGCACGATCGCATCCGCCCAGGATGATGAGGAGAACAACGGGAAGGGTGAGCGCCGCGTGCGCATCGAGATCACCCGCAACGAGAACGGGCAGAAAAGCCATGTGACCCGAGAGTTCGACCTGAACGACCAGCAGCAATTGCAGGACGCCTTGCGCGAGCTCGGCGTGATGGACGAGATGAACGTCATCGGCGACGGCGAGAACCTCGTGATCGACATGAAGCGGATGCGCGATGGAGGTATGCTCAACGATATGAGCATGGCCCTCAGCCTGCCCGACGAGTTGGAAGCACCGGAGGAGCCGCAAGCCTTTCTCGGTGTGTACTATGCCGATCAAGTGAAGGGCGATCACACGTCAGCGGCGAAGGAAGGCGCGCGTATCACAGGGGTGGATGAAGACACGCCCGCCGCGAAAGCCGGATTGAAGGAAGGCGATGTGATCGTGGAACTCGGCGGAAAGAAAGTGGCCGATGGAGAAAGTCTGGTCGAGGCCATCAACGGTCACCAGCCCGGCGACAACGTAAAGGTGATATACTACCGGGGCAAACAGAAAAGCACCGTGGACGTAACGCTCGGAGAACGCGCATCGGAGGAACGCAACTTCAACTTCAATTGGAATGACGACAGCGAAGCGCCCAGCAGCCAGGACATGGACTGGGACGCGTACAACGGTGCGGGCAATTGGAACCCTGAAGAGCATGCCTTCCTCGGCGTGGTCGGGGGAAGCAGCGAGGACGAGAAGCCCGGTGTACGCATAGGTGAAGTGGTGGACAGCACCGCAGCCCGGCGCATGGGGCTGAAGGAAGGCGACATCATCCGCAGCATCAACGGCAATCCTGTCGAAGACTTCGGCGAGCTCTCCGAAGAGATCGGTGACATGAAGCCAGGGGACACGGTGAAGATCGACCTAACACGCGACGACAAGGATCTCGCGCTGGAAGGCAAACTCGGCAGAACACAAAGCCGTTCCTGGAGATGGAGCGGATCGGGCACACCACCAATGCCTCCTGCCCCCGGCATGCCGCCCATGCCCGATCTGAACGGGACGGAGATGAGCCCCGAGGATCTCGCTGAGTACAACCAAGCCATGCAGGAATACCTACGGGACTTGGCGGAGCGGGCGCGTGATATGGACGAATACGCGCGCGATCGTGACGAGCGCCGGCGCGAAATGGCCGAGCTGCGTGAGGAAATGAACCATTTGCGCCGTGACCTGCGCGGTGACGTGACCAAGGAGATCCGCGTGACCATCAACGAGATCAAACTCAGCAAGGAGGAAGCCGAACTGTTGAAGAACAAGGGCGTGGCCAACCTGGACCAGCCCTTGGAACTGCAGGACCTTCGCTGCTTCCCGAACCCGAGCGAAGGTTCATTCCACATCCAGTTCCAAGTGCCCGATCGCGGCGACCTCAATGTGGACATTCACGACGCCACCGGCGAACGCGTGTACCACGAAACGATCAGCGGCTTCAAAGGCAACTATGACCGCACGCTCGACATGAGCGACCGTGCTGGAGGAAACTACTTCCTGGTGATCACGCAGAACGGGAAGGCGCAAGCGAGAAAGCTGGAGAAGCAGTAGATCGGAGTTCCGCAGGCTTCGCGCTGAGTGGTCAGTGGTGAGTGGTCAGTGGTGAGTGTTCAGTGGTTAGTTGTCAGTGGTCAGTGGTGAGTAAGTCAGGTGGGGGTGCTGGCGTACTGACCACTGACCACAGACCACGTCTTACCCCC
>JANMKC010000141.1:0-3118 GCA_031371785.1 Flavobacteriales bacterium
ATGCCTTCAGCGATGGCCACCGTTTCCGCGATGGTGCCGCTGCGACTTCTTCCGCGTGCGAGCGGAATGGTACAGAACGAGCAGAAGTAGTCGCAGCCGTCCTGGACTTTCAGGAAGGTGCGGGTGCGGTCGCCGGAGTTCCAGGAAGGGATGAATGCGCGGACTTCTTTGATCGGGGAATAATGCGCCCTCACCCCCGGCCCCTCTCCAAAGGAGAGGGGTGAATGCACCCCATCCCGGCCTTCCCCGGCGGGGAAGGGGGAATGCCGCTCTATGTGCCCTGCCAGATCGAACTTCTCATTGGCTCCGAGAACCAGGTCAACGCCGGAGATCGCTGCGATATCTTGCGGTTTCAGTTGCGCGTAGCAGCCCACCACGGCGATGAACGCTTCCGGATTGATCCGCTGGAAGCGCCGCACCCATTGGCGGCATTCCTTGTCGGCGTTCTCTGTCACACTGCACGTGTTCAGCACAAAGACGTCAGGCCGCTCTTCGATCTTCACACGCGCATAGCCCGCTTCTTCCAGCGAACGCGCGAGCGTGCTGGTCTCGGCGAAGTTCAACTTGCAACCGAGGGTGTGGAAGGCGGCGGTTTTTTCTGAGCCCATGTGTTGTGAGGGGCAGGAGCAGGGGCAGGGGCAACGGATCACCTGCCCCTGTTCCTGCTCCTGCGCCTGATCATCAAGGCGCGCGAAAGTACCCGATCGATGGCCTCACTCTTTCGTGAACCGCGCGGCCAAGCGATAGTCTTTACTGTCCAGCAGGATCAGCACGTACGCGCCGGGCAGGAAGCGTTGTGTGTTCACGATGATCCGGTCGTCCTGCTCTTTTGCGAACCTCACCGGCACCGGTCGGCCATCAATGCCAACGATGAACGCGCGTTGCACAACGAACCCTGCCGGGACCACCGCAGTGATGCAGTCATTCACAGGTACTGGATAAAGCACCAGCTTACGTGGTTCTGCGGGCGTGACTATCGCGGAACTTCCTTCCACCGTCACCGTGGCGTCGGGGGTGCGGACCGCCGGATTGAAATCGAAGAAGATGTCCGCCGCGTTGGTGATCTGCTGCCCATTGAACAAAGGCAGTATCGGCTTGATCCTGAACCTCACGGCTCCATGACTGGATGGTTCGTTCGTATTGCTGTCCGGCAGGTTGATGTTGTTGAAGTGGAACGTGAGGATGCCGTTGCCGGTGATGGTCCAGGTGCACGGATGCGTATACGCTTCAAGCCGGAACGTGCTCACGTCCACGTCCAACGGCAATGAGTCAACCACCACGATGTTCGTTGCAGCAGCGGTTCCCGTGTTCTGGAAACGGATGGTGTAGTCCAGGATCGAATCCGTACCCAGCACATAAAACTCCTCCGGCTCCACTTCCTTGATGTTCGGGTCATAGGCGCCGCTGATGTGGTCCGCCACCTGGCTGGTGTTGTTGGCAAGGTTCACATCCGCGCTGTCCTGGGTAAAGCTGAAGCTGTACTGGATCGGCGTGCCGATGAGACCTGGATCGTTCGGCGTGTGGAAGCGCGGGCGGAAGAGGCGGTTGCCGTTGGGACCCAGCGCGGGGAGCTGCCACACGAGCGAATTGGCGTTCACCGCGGTGGGCACCGGATTGCAGGATACATAGGTGATGGGTGAACTGAAGGTGAGCGTGGCAGTGATCGGCCCCGTGGTGGACAACGAGGCGTTCACGATACCAACGCCGACCCGGTGATCGAAGCCGGGACGGGCCCGGTTGGGCATCAGGAAGCAGTAGGGGTCCGACTCAAAGAAATCAACGCTCGGGCCGATGTTCACCTCCCAGGTCTTGAGCGAATCACGGATGGCGTATACCGTTTCCGAAGTACCCGTCATCGGGGTTTGCGCCGTGGAGGATCCCGTGGTATCCATCAACGCGCAGTCCAGTGATGAGGTGCCCGGCGTCAGCATCATGACGGTCCACTCGGCCGATCCGGCGAAATTCTCACCCGCGATGGCGAGGGAATCACTGCTGCCGGGGGCGCGTGCCATCAGTTTATAGTTCCAGCAGTTCGGGTTCAACATGTAGTCAAAGCGCCATCTGCCGATGTAACTGCCGTCCGAAGCGAATTCAAAGAGCTCATTTACCGTGGATATCACGAAATCGCCGTTGGCCGTTTCATTGATGCCCCGGACCTGGAACGTATAGTCGATGTCGTAAGCGAAGGACCGCTGCCAGACCGTATTCCCCTGACTGTCCAACCGCAACAACATGCCCACAGTACCGGTGAGGCTGGTTAGCACCAATCCGCCATCAGCGGTCCTGAACGCCCGGACACCGTTCGCGGATACCATATTGTACACCTTGTTCCACAGTACCTGTCCATCGGAGGAGAGAAGGATCACAAATACGTCAGCGATCCCTCGGCAGGCCACGAGCATGATGTTGCCATTGCCCAAGGGATAGGTGGCCATGTGGATGAAGCTGATACCCATGGCCGACTGGTAGCGCCATGTCCATATCGGGATGCCCGATGTGTTCAGGCGCGATACGCTCACTGCGCTCGCGCTGCCGTGGGTGCATACATAGCCACCGGGCGGGTACTCCTTGAAACTTGCGAAGCCATTGGCGAAGGTGAGCGTTGAATCCAACATGTAGATGCGGCCCCATTGCATAACTGCGTTCTCGTCCGTTTCCACCAGATAGGTGTTCTGATACTGGAACCCCGGATAGAGGTTCCCACCGATAAGCAGGTTCCCGTTGGAGGCGTTCTCCAAGGTCAGGCCCTGCATCCACATCGTGGGGTTCATGTGCTTGACCTGCTTGTTCCACATCACGCTGCCATCCGGTGCCCAGCGCGTGAGGTAGCCACCGATGCCCACCTCCGGATCGGCCATGGTGATCACACTTCCATCGCTGCGCACCACACCGGTGTTCAGGTAGAACCAGTTGTTCTCCGGCACGGGGTTCTCGGTGAAGACGCATGTCTGCGCGTCGGCGGGCAGTGCGCTGATCAACAGCAATATGAATGCAGCGTATCTCATGGCTTGTGCGTTCGTGGGAATCGGGAACGAAACAAACTTTTCGACAGGATCGGCCGACCCGCGCGGTAGGCAAGATCTCAACCGTGCGATCGGTACTAATCCTTCGTGAAGCG
>JANMKC010000147.1:0-18757 GCA_031371785.1 Flavobacteriales bacterium
CGCGCGGGGACATAGTCAGGGTTGTTGCGCAGTTCCTCGGGGATGCTCGGATCGAGCTCGTCCGGTGACCAATGGGACACGCTGTTCTTCTTGTCGAGCAGGTTCTTCCAGAGCTGCTCCACGTTGTCGGCACCAGGGAATCGCCCGCTCATGCCGATGATCGCTACTGGTGCGCCAGGCACCAGCCCGGCCCCGGAGCGCAGCATGCGTGCTTTGGCCGTCTCGGCCGGGCTGGTGCCCGGTGTATCATTACTGAGGAACGCCGCGCACGCACGAGCTGTCGGATGTTGGTAGAGCTTCACGATCGGGAGCTTGATGCCGTCGGTTTCCAATCGCGCGATGCACTGGATGCTGAGCAACGAGTTGCCACCGAGGTCGAAGAAATTGTCGTCGATACCGACGCGATCGATGCCGAGCGCATCGGCCCATATCTCCGCAATGCGTTTCTCGGTAACGGACTTCGGCGCGGCGAAAGCCACATCAAGATCCGGTCGCTTCACATCGGGTGCGGGCAATGCCTTGCGATCGATCTTGCCGCTGGGAGTGCGCGGAAGTTCTGGAACGCGGATAAAGGCCGCCGGCACCATGTAGTCGGGCAGAAGCGTGGCGAGGTGCTCGCGCAGATCGTTCGTGCCTACTTCTTCCTTCGAGGTGAAGTACCCGATCAGACGTTTCACGCCGGGGCGATCCTCGCGCACGGCGGCAACGGCTTGTTCGATGGAAGCATGTTTCTCCAGCGCCACTTCCACTTCACCCAGTTCGATGCGATAGCCGCGCACCTTCACTTGTCCATCGATGCGGCCCTTGAAATCGATCTCTCCGTTCGGAAGTTCCCTGGCGCGGTCTCCGGTCCGATAGAGCCGTCCCTTCTTTTCGAAGGGATCCACAACGAAGCGCTCGGCAGTGAGTTCCGGTTGTGCGATGTAGCCCCTCGCGACACAAGCTCCACCGAGATAGAGTTCACCCTCTTCGCCCTTCTTCACGGGCTGCATCTTCTCATCAAGGATCAACAACTTCACATGGTCGATGGCCTTGCCGATGTTGGGCAGTGCGGGCCAGGAAGAAGGATCGCCTGTGAGTTCCAGTTCGCTCACCACATGTCCTTCGGTGGGGCCGTACTGGTTGCAGAAGCGGCAGCTGGGCAATCGCTTGAAGAGGTTCGTGATCGCGGGCGTGATCTTCAATTGCTCTCCACTGGTGAACACCTCTTTCAGCGAGGACGGGATCTCGCCCGTCCGCTCCACCGCTTCCGCGAGGTACTGCAAGGCCACGAAGGGCACGATCAGGCGGTCGATCCTCTCCTCGCGGATCCTGCGGAGCAGTTGTGTGCTGTTCAATCGATCGTCATCGGTGATCAGGACCAACGTACCGCCTTGGGCGAACGTGGTGAAGATCTCCTGGAACGAGACATCGAAACTGATCGGCGCGAACTGCAGGGTGCGCGCATCCTCTTTCAACACGCTGGTGCGCAATTGCCAATCGAGGAGGTTCATCAATGGCGCATGATGCATCGCCACACCCTTCGGCCTCCCCGTACTTCCGCTGGTGAAGAGCACATAGCACAGGTTCTCTGGGCCGGCCGGGCTTGCGTCCTTTTTGGTGATCGTGGTTGAAGAGAAGTCGATCTCTTCGATCAGCAGGATCTTCGCTTGGGTGGCGCTGAAGAGATGCTTGTGCGCATTGTCCGTGATCACAACAGGCGGTTGCGCATCCTGGAGCATCAATGCGATACGCTCGGCGGGGTAGGAGGG
Organism: Flavobacteriales bacterium; assembly: GCA_031371785.1. Taxonomy (GTDB): domain Bacteria; phylum Bacteroidota; class Bacteroidia; order Flavobacteriales_F; family PHOS-HE28; genus PHOS-HE28. Next base: position 1,752 of record JANMKC010000147.1, read on the forward strand.
ATCGATGGGCACATAAGCGCCGCCGGCCTTGAGGATCGCGAGCACACTGATGATGAGACCGGGTGAACGATCGAGACAGATCGCGACCGTACGATCGGGCGCGACACCGGCTTCTGCAAGTCGCTGTGCCAGCTTGTCCGCTCGCGTGCGAAGGGTACTATAGTCAAGCCGTTCAGTAGGTCCGATCAGCGCCAATGCATCCGGACGGGTACCCGCTGTTCGCTCGAAATAGGAAACTACGTTCTGGTGGGAGGTGCCGTTCATCAGGTTCGTTCGCTCGTGTTCCGTTCACACCGCGCGGCACCGGGCATCCCCTTGCCCATCCGGATGGGCAGGGAATATCGGTCTGTCGGAGGCGCAGGTTTCAACGGGTGCAAGGACCAAAGGTTCATGCGCGGAAAAGCGGGTTTGAAGGTAATATCCAAGTTGGAGCGCACCGAAAGAGGACGGCCATGGCAGCGGCTGGAAACACGGATGGGTGAATGCCTGCTGCCCTAACTTGGGCCAACTTTTTCCGATGCCTTTGTTCCGACGCTGCTGGCAGCAGGTTCTTATCCTTCTATTGTTGCTGTTCGCGCATGCGCCAATGGTGCAGGCCCAGAGCTATGACCGCACGATCCTGGCCTACGCCACGGTGCAGAGCGCTCCGCCTCGGATCACATTGACATGGTCCGGCTGGACGAACGTGACGGGCTACCAGGTCTGGCGGAAATTGAAAGGAGGTACGAGTTGGGGCAGCGCGGTGGCCACGCTACCGGCCACGGCCACAACATGGAGCGACAATTCGGTCGCGGTCAATGTGTCCTACGAGTACCGCATGTTGCGCTACACGTCGAACCTCGGCACGGGATATTGCTACCTCAACTCGGGCATCAATGTGGACATGGTGGAGGGGCGCGGCAAGTACATCCTGTTGGTGGACAATACGATGAGCCCCTCGCTCACCAGCCAGCTCGCACAGCTGCAAACGGATCTGGAAGCTGATGGATGGAAGGTCTTGCGCCATGATGTGGACAGGTTCACCACGCCGCCGCTCATCAAGAACATCATTCTGGCGGACTACAACGCGGATCCCACGAACGTGAAGGCGCTCTTCATGGTGGGTCATGTGCCGGTGCCGTATTCCGGTGCGCTGGCACCCGATGGTCACGGTGATCATGTGGGCGCATGGCCTGCGGATACCTATTACGCCGATCTCAATGGCACATGGACCGACTGGACCAACGTGGGGTCGAATCCCGTGGATCCACGCAACATCAACGTTCAGAACGACGGCAAGTGGGACCAGAGCGATATCCCCAGCCCGGTGGAACTGCAAGTGGGCCGGGTGGATTTCTCGAACCTGCCGATGGTGCCGCAGACCGAGCTGAACATGCTCAGCAACTACCTCACGAAGCTGCACAACTGGAAGGTGAAAGCCTTCACCGCGCAAGTGCGCGCGTTGGTGGATGACAATTTCGGGGGGTTGGTGGAAGCGCTGGCCTCGAACGGCTATCGGAATTTCGCTCCGCTGGTGGGGCCGAGCAACACGACCGACGCTGACTACTTCACCAGCATGACCAGCGGCAGCTACCTGTGGAGCTATGGCTGTGGCGGTGGTTACTGGTACAATTGCAATGGTGTTGGTGGTACCTCGGATTTCGCGAGCGCCAACCTGCAGGGTGTGTTCACCATGCTGTACGGCAGCTACTTCCCTGACTTCGATTGCCAGGACGATCTGTTGCGTGCTTCACTTTCAACCGGCACCACCATCGCTGCTGCCGGGGCGGGCTGCCCGAATTGGTACTTCCACCACATGGGCATGGGCGAAACGATAGGGTACGGCACGGCGCTCACCATGAACAATGGGAACGAGCACTACGATCCGGGCAATTGCAGCGCGGGCCGGGTACACATCGCGCTCATGGGCGATCCCTCGTTGCGCATGACCATCGTGGCACCGCCCGGAACCGTCACCTGCATGATAGTGAACAGCAGCACGGTGAACGTGGCATGGGGTGCGAGCGCGGACGCGGTGATCGGCTACCATGTGTACCGCTACGACAACAACACGGGATCGTGGGTGCGCCGAACGACGAACGCCTTCGTGGGTCTCAGTTACCAGGATGATGTCACGGGCTTGAGCGGTACGGTCCGTTACATGGTCCGTGCGCTGAAGTTGGAAACCACGCCGAGCGGCACGTACTACAACCTCAGTCTTGGCGTCTTTGGCCAAGCGGCCCTGAACGGTAGCACACCTGATTGCCTCGGAGTGGTGGGTGGTGGAGCATTGCCGGGTACAGCATGCAGCGATGGCAATGCATGCACCATAGCTGACCTGTGGAACAACTCGTGCCAGTGCGTTGGCACAGCCAGCGGAGACAGCGATGGTGATGGCATTTGCAACGCGCAGGACAATTGCCCGAACGTGGCCGGGCAGCAGGGATCCGCGTGCAATGACAACAATGCATGCACCTTGAACGATGTACTCAACGCGAGTTGCCAATGCACCGGCACCGCAAGCGCGGACAGTGATGGCGACGGCATCTGCAACGCGCAGGACAACTGCCCGAATGTGATCGGCCAGATCGGGTCCGCGTGCAACGATGGCAACAACTGCACGATCAATGATGTGCTGAACGCGAGTTGCCAATGCATGGGTACTGCGAGCGGGGATAGCGATGGTGATGGGCTCTGCAACGCGCAGGACAACTGCCCGAACATTGCGGGCCAGATCGGTACGGCGTGCAATGACGGCAGCGTGTGTACGATCAACGATGTGCTGAACGCGGGTTGCCAATGTGTCGGCACGCTCCAGGACAGCGATGGCGATAGCGTCTGTGACGCACAGGACAATTGCCCGAACCTTCCCGGCCAGATCGGATGGCTCTGTGATGACGGTGATGCATGCACCATCAACGACATCGTTAACTTGAGTTGCCAGTGCGCGGGAAGTCTTCAGGACAGTGACGGCGATGGCACCTGCGACGCGAACGACGGATGTCCGAACGATCCGCTCAAGATCACGCCGGGCGCATGCGGTTGCGGTTCTCCGGATGCGGACAGCGACAACGACGGCATTCCGGATTGCGTTGACAATTGCCCGAACGTTCCCGGCCAGGCCGGCGGGTCCTGCGACGATGGTGATCCATGCACGATCAACGACATACTGACGTTCACTTGCCAGTGCGCTGGATCGTTCAGCGGTGATACCGATAGTGACGGGATCTGTGATGCCTTGGACAACTGCCCGATGGTCGCGGGGCAGATCGGATCGAGTTGCGATGACAGCAACGTATGTACGATCAACGATGCACTGGATGCGAATTGCCAATGCACGGGTATCCTCGGCCCGGACGCGGATGGCGACGGTATCTGCGACTTGCTTGATGATTGTCCGGGTGTGGAAGGAGCGATCGGGTCCGCGTGCAATGATGGAGAGATCTGCACGACCGATGATGTGCTCGATGCCAATTGCCAATGCGCCGGAACACCGACGAGCGACAGCGATGGGGATGGTGTGTGCGATCCGCTCGATGATTGTCCGTTCGTCACTGGGCAGCAAGGTTCGCCGTGCGATGATGGTGATCCGAACACGGGCAACGATGCGCTCAACGCTGCGTGCCAATGCGCAGGTCTGTTGATCGACTGTGCCGGAACTCCGGGTGGAACAGCATTGCCGGGATCAGCGTGCGACGACGGCGGCGGCACCACCGGCAACGATCAATGGGGAACGGATTGCGTGTGCGCTGGCCAGTTGATCGATTGCACGGGAGCAACGGGCGGGGCGCAACTGCCGGGCACCGCATGCGAGGATGGAAGCATACTTACCACGAACGATACATGGGCACCTGATTGCTCATGCACCGGCGAGGCCATCGATTGTCTCGGCGCACCGAACGGCACCGACTTGCCCGGAACGACGTGCGACGATGGGAACAGTTCCACGGGCGATGATGCGTGGAGCAACAGCTGCCAGTGCATCGGGTTGCTGATCGATTGCATGGGTGTCCCTGGTGGTGCAGCCCTGCCGGGTACAGGTTGCGATGATGGTGTTGCGTCCACTGGCGACGACACTTGGGCCATGGGCTGCACTTGTTCCGGTGAGCTGATCGATTGTCAAGGCATCGCAGGTGGCGCGGCACTTCCTGGAACGGCCTGTAACGACGCGAACCCGTCCACCGGGAACGACATGTACACTTCCGATTGCGGTTGTGTGGGCCAATTGATCGACTGCCTTGGCATCACTGGTGGCTCCGCCTTGCCCGGCGCTGGATGTGATGATGGTGATGTGACAACTGGCGACGACACATGGACCGTCGCATGCGCCTGTGCGGGCTCGCTGATCGATTGCTCGGGATCACCGGGGGGATCAGCATTGCCCGGTATCACATGCGATGATGGCGATGTGAACACGGGCAACGATACATGGGACAATGCGTGCCTCTGCGCTGGCCTACTGATCGATTGCACGGGATCACCTGGTGGCACCGCGCTCCCCGGCGTTGCATGCGATGACGGTGACACGAACACCGGCAACGATGCTTGGACCAGCACCTGCTTCTGCTTGGGCCAGTCTTATGATTGTGCAGGCGTTGCTGGAGGATCCGCCCTTCCGGGATCGCTCTGCGATGATGGCGATCCGGGTACCGGTAATGACACATGGAGCGCGTCTTGTGCATGCGTGGGAATACCGATCGATTGCGCCGGGGTGATCGGCGGGACCGCGGCGTTGGATGATTGTGGTATATGCTCCGGTGGAACCACCGGTGTGGTTCCTGACGCCGACAGTGATCTCGACGCGGTATTGGATTGTGACGACAATTGCCCGCTGCTCGCCAACAGTGATCAAGCCGACTTCGATGGCGATGGCTATGGCGATCTCTGCGACAACTGTCCATGGCTTCCGAACGCCGATCAAGCGGACAGCGATGGGGACGGCGTGGGCGACGTCTGTGATCTTATCGGCATCGAAGAACCGGATGGCATTGCTTGGGTGATCCTGGAGCCGAACCCGACCACCGGGATAGTTTTTGTCGGAATGAAGGATCCGGAGGCGGCGACCATCGATCTGTACGACGTGTTGGGTCAACGTGCGATGCGCATACGCTTCCGTTCGGTGATCGATGTATCCAACCTGCCGATCGGCACCTACGTCGTGCTGATCCGTGCGTTGAACGGCGATCCGATCGCGCGCGCACGATTGCTGCGCGATTGAAGCGATTATCATTCGTCGGGTTTTAGTCCGCGCTCATCCAAAAGTTGGTGATCGATGAAACCATGGACCCTACTGTTGCGGTACAAAAGGCCGCTTTGCCCATGAGTGATCCCCGTGAATACTTCTCAAGGAACGATCGACGCAGCTCTGCCGCTGTGGTGAACGTGGGCGAAGCAATACTTCCAACCTACGAGAACCATGCTCCGTTCCACAACCGCCCTCTTGGGCATCGCCTGCGCGTTAGGCCTTAGCGCGCAGACGTATTCACAGAAAGAAGCGATCCTGTTGACGGCGACCGTGGCGAGCAGCCCGGCCAGCATCACATTGACATGGGTGGCACAGACCGGTACCACGGGGATCACCGTGTACCGGAAGCTCAAGACCGATGCCACTTGGGCCAGCATCGCGACACCATCCGCGAGCGCCACTACGTATGCCGACAACACCGCGGTGGTCGGCACGTACTATGAGTACAAGGTCGTACGCAGCGGCAGCTTGGGCACGAGCTATGGCTACATCGCTTCGGGCGTACAAGTGCCCGTCGTGGAGTACCATGGCAAAATGGTGCTTTTGGTGGACAACACATACACCAGCGCACTGAGCACGCAGATCACCCAGTTGACCACCGACCTGCGCGCCGATGGTTGGGTGGTCGTTCGCCACGATGTGAGCCGCAGTTCCAGCACCAGCAGTATCCGCAGCCTGGTGATCACTGACTACAACGCCGATCCCACGAACGTGAAGGCCGTGTTCATTCTCGGTCACGTACCTGTGCCCTACTCCGGCCAATTGAACCCGGATGGTCATGGCGATCACTTGGGGGCATGGCCTGCGGACGGCTACTACGGTGAAATGAACGGCACCTGGACGGACAACTCGGTGAACATTACCAGCGCGCAGGACAGCCGCAATTGGAACGTTCCCGGCGATGGCAAGACCGACCAGAACGACTATCCGAGCGCCCTTGAACTGCAAGTGGGCCGCGTGGACATGTACAACATGGAATCGTTCCAGTACTACGCGGGCCAAAGCGAACAGATGTTGCTGACGACCTACCTGAACAAGGCGCACACCTTCAAGATCAAGCAGTGGACGCCCACTTTCCGGGGGATCGTCTTCGACAACTTCACGGACATCACCAACCCCATCACGGCGTGCGGGCTCAGGAGCATTTCCGCGTGCGTGGGCACAGCGAACGTGACACAGCCCGCCGGCAACGGGGCGGCGTTCAGCACATACATCAATGGCCAGAGCTATCTCTGGACCTATGCATGCGGCGGTGGTTCCTGGGTATCCGGAAGCAATGTTGGTTCCACAGGCGAGTACGCCAGCTCGGTGAGCATGGGCGGCGTGTTCAACATGAGCTGTGGCAGCTACTTCGGCGATTGGGACTGCTTCAACAATTTCACACGCGCCGCGATAGCTGGAGGCCAGGGCCTCACCAATTGCTACTCGAGCGTCCCCAACTGGTGGTTCCACCACATGGCGCTGGGCGACAATATCGGTTACAGCACGTTGGCCTCCATGAACAATGGCTCGGTCTATTCGCCGCAGAACTGCGGATGGCAAGGCAGCACCTACTACCGGGTACACATGGGGCTGATGGGCGATCCCAGCCTGCGCCAGATGATGCTGGCACCCGCAGCGAACCTGGCGGTAACGAACTCCGGAGGTCTGGCCTCGTTCAGTTGGACCGCCTCGGCGGCATCGGTGGACGGGTACTACATCTATGACATGAGCGCGGCGAGCGGCATCCCATCACGGATCACACCGACGCTCGTTACCGGCACCACATTCAGCAGCCCCACCGTGCCTTTCGTGGCAGGCAAGCAGTACATGGTGCGCGCCGTGAAGCTGGAAGTGGCACCCACCGGCAGTTACCAGAACCAGTCGCTTGGCGTCTTCGGCACTGCATCCGGTTCTCCTGCGCCTGATTGCCTTGGTGTGCTCGGCGGCAGTGCGGTGCCCGGTTCGGCCTGCAATGACAATAATGCGTGTACGACCAACGACGTGTACAGCGCGAGCTGCACATGCGCCGGCACCGCCAGCAGCGACAGCGATGGCGACGGCGTGTGCAACGCGCAGGACAACTGCCCGAACGTGGCGGGCCAGCAAGGCTCCTCCTGCAACGACAACAATAGCTGTTCGATCAATGACGTGCTGAACGCGAGTTGTGTTTGTGTCGGGACCATCCAGGACACCGACGGCGACGGCATCTGCAACGCACAGGACAATTGTCCGAACGTGGCAGGCCAACAGGGTTCCACCTGCAATGATGGTAATGCCTGCACGACCAACGATGTGCTGAACGCGAGTTGCCAATGCGCGGGCACCGCCAGCGGAGACACGGACGGTGATGGTGTCTGCAACGCGCAGGACAATTGTCCCAACGTGGCGGGCCAGATCGGATCGAGCTGCAACGATGGCAACGCCTGCACAACGAACGATGTATTGAACGGCAGTTGCGTTTGTACAGGCACCGCGAGCGGCGATACCGATGGAGATGGTATCTGCAACGCGCAGGACAATTGCCCGAACGTGGCGGGCCAGATCGGTTCAAGCTGTAGCGATGGGAACGCATGCACGTTGAACGATGTGCTCAACGCGAGTTGCCAGTGCATCGGAACGGCGAGTCCTGATAGCGATGGTGATGGCGTGTGCAATGCGCTCGACAACTGCCCGAACGTGGCAGGCCAGGTCGGTTCAGGCTGCAACGATGGCAATGCCTGCACGATCAACGATGTGTTGAACAGCAGTTGCGTTTGCGCGGGTACCGCGAGCGGTGACACCGACGGCGACGGCATCTGCAATGCGCAGGACAATTGCCCCAACGTGGCGGGCCAGATCGGTTCTTCCTGCAACGACGGGAACGCATGCACCGTCAACGATGTGCTCAACGCGAGCTGCCAGTGCATTGGCACGGCGAGCAGCGATGTGGATAGCGATGGCATCTGCGACGCACTGGACAATTGCCCGAACGTGGCTGGTCAGATCGGCTCCGCGTGCAACGACGGCAATGCCTGCACGATCAACGATGTGTTGAACAGCAGTTGCGTTTGTGTCGGCACGGCGAGCGGCGATACCGATGGCGATGGCATCTGCGACGCGCTTGACAACTGCCCCAACGTGACGGGCCAGAACGGTTCAACCTGCGACGACGGCAACGCCTGCACGATCAACGATGTGCTGAACAGCAGTTGCCAGTGCGCAGGAACCGCAAGCGGTGACACCGACGGCGACGGCATCTGCAACGCACAGGACAACTGCCCCAACGTAGCAGGCCAGATCGGATCCTCCTGCAACGACGGGAACGCATGCACCTTGAACGATATGCTCAACGCGAGCTGCCAATGCATGGGCACGGCGAGCAGTGATACGGATGGCGACGGCATCTGCGACGCGCAGGACAATTGCCCGAACGTTCCCGGCCAGATCGGTTCCGTATGCAGCGATGGCGATGCGTGTACGATCAACGATGTGTTGAACGCGAGCTGCCAATGCGAGGGCACGGCCAGCGGAGACACCGATGGCGACGGCATCTGCGACGCGCAGGACAATTGCCCGAACGTTCCCGGCCAGATCGGTTCAACCTGCAACGATGGGAATGTCGGCACCGTGAACGACGCACTGAACGCGAGTTGCCAATGCACGGGTACCAGCGTGGATTGCAACGACAACGACCCTTGCACCGCGGACAGCTACGACGGTACCGCGTGCGTCCATACACCCTTGCCCGATACGGACGGTGATGGTGTGTGCGATGGATCGGACCTCTGCCCGAACGACGCCAACAAGATCGCCCCGGGCGTGTGTGGTTGTGGTGTCGCCGACACCGATTCGGACGGTGACGGTATCGCCAACTGCATCGACCCCTGTGATAACACCACCAATGGGCAGACCTGCGACGATAGCAACGCCTGCACGTCCAACGATGTTCTGTTCAACTGCGTCTGCGTTGGAACACCTTCGCCTGACAGCGATGGTGACGGCACTGCGGATTGCACGGACGGCTGCCCGAACGATGCGCTGAAGATCGCGCCCGGTACCTGCGGCTGTGGTGTGAGCGACGCGGACAGCGACAACGACGGTACTGCGGATTGCACCGATGGCTGCCCGAACGATTCGAACAAACTATCCGCCGGCAGTTGCGGTTGCGGCAACGCTGAACCCGGTTCAGCTTGTAATGACGGCGATGCGAATACCGTCAACGATGTGGTGGGAGGCGATTGCCAATGCAGCGGCACCCTTGCCACGTTCGACTGCCTCGGTGTGGCGAATGGTACAGCCCTGCCGGGTACAGCCTGTGATGACGGCGATGCGAACACAGGCAACGACACATGGAGCAATGCCTGCACATGTATCGGCGAACTCATCGATTGCCAAGGCGTGATCGGTGGTGGCGCACTGCCGGGTACCACCTGCGATGACGGCGATGCGAATACGACCGATGATCACTACGCACCGGATTGCAACTGCGGAGGCACACCAGTGATCTTCGATTGTCTCGGCGTGGCCAACGGCAATGCACTTCCCGGCACTGCCTGCGACGATGGGGAGGCGAACACGACAGCGGATATTTTCGGGAACGATTGCACCTGCGCAGGCACACCAGTGATCTTCGATTGTCTCGGTGTGGCCAACGGCAACGCACTTCCCGGCACGGCCTGCGATGACAATGACCCGAACACCGGAGATGACACATGGAGCGCGGCATGTGCATGCATTGGTACGATCATCGATTGCCAAGGCGTGATCGGCGGATCCGCATTATCGGGTACCGCGTGCAACGACAACAATGCCTCCACCGGGAACGATACTTACACGAGCGACTGTGCCTGTGTCGGCCAGCTGATCGATTGTGCAGGCGTGACAGGTGGCGCATCGTTGCCCGGCACCACTTGCGACGACGGTGATGAGAACACATCGGACGACCTGTACCAACCGGATTGCGCTTGCTTGGGTACGCCCGCGACGCTCGACTGCCTCGGCGTTCCGAACGGTGCAGCTCTTCCGGGCACGGCTTGCGACGATGGCAACGCGAACACGGGCAACGATACATGGACCCCGGCGTGCGAGTGCATGGGAGCCGCGATCGATTGCGAAGGTGTTGCGGGTGGGAACGCACTGCCGGGCACACCTTGCGATGATGACCAGGCGAACACCACCGACGATGCGTACGGGACCGATTGCATCTGCACCGGTGTTCCCGTCACGATCGACTGCCTCGGTACGCCGAACGGCACCGCTCTGCCTGGATCAATATGCAACGACGGTGAACCGGGCACAGGCAACGATACATGGACGGCGGGCTGCTTGTGCGTCGGCCAGCTGATCGATTGCTCGGGAACGATCGGCGGCCCGGCACTTCCGGGTACGGCCTGCGACGACAGCAACCCGAACACGGGCAACGACCACTGGAACACCAACTGCAACTGTGTCGGCTCAGTGGTGGACTGCCTCGGTGAGGTCGGTGGCACCGCTCTTCCGGGCACGGCCTGCGACGATGGCGTCAACGGCAATGGCGTGGATCTCTGGACCCTGAACTGCGATTGTGTCGGCAACTCGAATTGGATCGATTGCACCGGCACGCCGGGTGGCAATGCCTTGCCAGGAAGCGCCTGTGACGACGGCAACGACGGTACCGGGGATGACCTGTGGAACCTCGACTGCGCGTGCCAGGGAACACCGATCGATTGTGCCGGCGTGATCGGCGGCACGGCTTCACCGGACGACTGCGGAATATGTTCGGGCGGTACAACGGGGATCGTGCCGGACGCTGATGCCGATCTTGACGGCCTGATCGATTGCCAGGACAATTGCAGCACCAGCTTCAATCCCGCCCAGGCCGACTTCGATCAGGACGGCGTTGGCGATCCTTGCGACAATTGCGCATGGGTGTCCAATGTGGACCAGGCCGATAGCGATGGCAATGGCATCGGTGACGCGTGCGAGGGATCGATCGGTATCGAGGAGATGACCGCCGATGGCCAGATGAGCATCTACCCGAACCCGGCCGGGGATCACGTGCTGATCACCTGTGGATCAGCGCACGTGCGAACGATCCGTTACCACGATCTCTCCGGGAAACTCATTCTGTCTGCCCCCTTCGCCACGCGCAGCGATCTGCACGCGCTGGCCATGGGCACTTACATCGTCATCGCGCTGGATGCGGAAGGCAGACCGCTGGCGCGTACCCGGCTCGTTAAGCAATAACGGGCCATGGTTGGAAGAGAGGGGCCCGACTTGTCGGGCCCCTTTTCATTTCAACAGGGTAACGTGCCCATAGATGTCCTGGCGCTGGGCACTGATCGCTTCGCGCAATCGCAGGCGCCAGGCGAACACGCCTTCCGGCAACTTGGCACCGTTGTTACCGAGGGAACCGTCCCAGGCCTCGCCGATCTTGTGGCTTTCGAACACCAGCCCGCCCCAGCGGTCGAAGATGTCGAGCTCATAGCTCTTCTCATCAGCGCCGAGCACGATGGGAACGAAGACCTCGTTCACGCCATTGCCGTCAGGGGTGAAGGCGTTCGGCACGTTCAGCGCGAGCTCTTGTTGCACGATCACCGGCTGGCAGAAGTCCATTTCGCAGGCCGCTGTGTCCACTACATGCAGGCACACATTGTAGATCCCCGATTCGAGTTCGGGGAAATGGTGGACAAGAGGCACGTCGGAACCCACCGGATGTCCATCGATCTCCCACTCGTAGGTCGGATAAACGGTGACGCTGGGGGTGAACGTGATGATCGTCGCCAAGGTCACCGTGGGATCGGGGTCGGCGAAGAAATTCGCGTTCGGGAGCGGGAACACCAGCACGGCGTTCGTGTCCGTAGCCGTGAACGTGCAACCGTTCGCATCGGTCACCGTCACGCTCACATCGAACCAGCCTGCATCCTCGAATGTGTGCATTGTGCTGGGAGCACCCGAGCCGGACGCACCGTCGCCGAATTGCCAGCTGGCCTGCGTAACGGCGGGGTCCTGTATCAAGAAGGAAATGTCCAATGGTGCGCATCCGCGTGTGGTGTCCTGTGTGAAGGTGGGCGAAGGCAATGGCCACGAGGTTGCTGTGATCATGGCGGTAAGTGTATCCAAGGCGCAGGCACCGCTTCCGAACACGGCATAGGTGTAGTCACCGCTCGGAGCGGTCGCCGGATCGAACGATCCCAACGACGCTGAACCGTCGGGTGCGGTCCAGATGCCTCCCGCGTCAGCATTGCCCAAGAGGGTGAACAATTCCTGGGGACCGGCATCGGCGCATATCGAAATGCTGTTGTCGGCTCCGGGAGCAGGCATTTGATCGATGGTGACGGTAACGGTCGCGCTCAGGTCAGGGCACGGCGCTGTTCCTTGTACAGTATAGGTGTAGGTACCAACCACAGCGGCGGATGGATCGATCGTTCCAGTGGACGGCCCACCACCTGGTGCCTGCCATGCACCACCCGCATCCGGTGTTCCTCCGAGGATCGTCAGCAGGTCCAACGGTGCGTCATTGTCGCACAACGCCACAGCCGCGTCAATGCCGGGATCCGCAGGTGGAATGATGGTCACTTGCACCGTGGCCGATCCTCCTGCGCACAGGCCGTTGGCCGGAACGGTATAGGTGTATACGCCTGGCGCGGCGATCGCCGGATCGATCATGTCAGAAGTCGGTGCGCCCAAGGGATCCGTCCATGAACCACCAGCGTCCGGTGTTCCGAGCAGCGAGGTGAACAGCGATTGCGGAGCGCCGGATCCGCATAGCGTCACCAGTCCATTCGCACCGGGGTCGGGTGCCAAGTTCACCGCTACATCCACAGTACTCACACCGTTCGCGCACGGCGGCGATCCTGCGAGGGTATAACTATAGATACCGGGGTTGTTCTGCGAAGGATCGAACTGCCCGTTGCTGGCTCCACCATTTCCATTGGTCCAGGTGCCACCTGCTGGAAGTTGGCCGTTGAAGACGGTGAAGAGATCGAGCGTGGGATCGTTCGAACAAAGCGTGGCGGCACCGGCGATCCCACCCGGAGGCGGCGTATTGATAGTAACGGTAACGAAGGAAAAGTCATCGGGACATGGAAGTGTGCCGGTTACCATGTACACGTAGTCTCCGGCGATATCGATCGCGGGATCCACGGTGGCACTGTGGGGAGCGCCCAAGGGATCGGTCCATGTTCCGCCCACTTGCGCACCAAAGCCAAGTTGTGCGAAGAGATCAGTGGGAGCGCTGGTGGTGCAGAGATCGAGCACGCCATCGGTTCCCGCGTTCGCGGATGGCACTTCGCTCACCGTTACCGTGGATTGATCGCTCGGGCAGTTGCCCAAGCCGAAGGCAGTATAGGTATAGGTGCCGGGGACGTCGAAAGCGGGATCATAGAAGCCATTGGAAAATCCGCCGCCCGGCGAGGCCCATGCACCGCCTTGGTCGGCACCGATCAGGTAGGTGAAGAGATCCTCGGCCAGGCCCTGGTCGCAAACGCTCAGGAGGACGTCCGGCCCAGCGTTGGCACCGGCACTGATCGCCACGGTTACAATCGCTTGATCACCGGGGCAGCCCGGCACGTTCGGTACGGTGTAGGTGTAGCCACCGGACAAGGCCGTGGAAGGATCGATCACCGAAGCGGTGGGGTTGCCGATCGGATCGGTCCATGTTCCGCCCGCATCCGGAACGCCGCCCAAGTAGGCGGCGACATCGATCGGTGGGTCGCTGATGCACAGGTCCACGAAGCCGTCGAACCCCGCGTTCGTAACAGGACAGCACTGGGCGGTGGCCGCGAGCCCAGGCAGCGGATCGCCGCCGCATCCAGCGGTATTCCACGAACCGGTCTCGCTATCGCCGAAGGTGTCCATGGTCACGGTGAGGTCCGCACCGTTCACACAGTTCACGCCGCTGGCCACACTGATGGTGAAACAGAACGAACCCCATGGTCCAAGGCAGTTGTCGCCCAGGTTGTTTCCGGGATCACCGTCGTTGTCCAGATCGAAGAAGAAGCCCGGCCCCACTGTTCCAACGGAGACGAGCGACGTGCCCGTGCAGGAGGCGTACCAGTTCCAAGTTCCGCCAACCCCACCACATTCCAAGGGTCCTGCTCCGGGCACCAACGTCGCCAGATCCCAACCCGCACCGAAAGAGGGCACTACCCCATGCAGCCAGTTGACGCCGGCCTGGGACCAATCATTCACTGTGAGGCAGAACTGCACGGCTTGGCCACTCGTGTATACACCACCCATTGGTGGTGGGTTGGCGGTGAAGGTGTAGTCGATCAGGCAGGGTTGTGCGAAGGATCGCGTCGCGATCACGAACAACGCGATCACAAACATCGAGGAACGGTTCGGGCGGTAGCGCATGATCCGGAACAGGCGTTGAAATGTATCGATCAGGCGGGACATGTGAAGGGTTTCCGCGAACCTCGGGGCTGAACGGGAGACCGGTCAGCGAGCGATCAGGTTGCCTAAGCGCGAAGATGCGCCGGAACGCGTGTCCACCAGCACTGCTTGATAGATGCCGGACGCCAGATCGTTGCGGTCGATCCACTGGTCGCTGCCCCGCGTCGCGCGGATCGTTCGCACCATACGCCCGCTGGCGTCCCATAGTTCGAGCATGCCGTCGGAGGTTCCCGTGCGCAGGGTGAAGCCCTCCGAGAATTCGGTGGGGAACACGCGTGCCTCATGATCCATGAAGTTCGTCGCCACCCCGGTACCCGACCCGGTGATGCTGTAGATATCGAACAGCGCGGTGCAATAGAGCATATTGCCGTGCGCGAAGAACGCTTCCTGCGCTGCCGCGTCCACGGTGCCGAAACCGGTATTGTAGTCGGACCAGGTGCTGCCATTGTCGAGGCTGCGCAGGCAACTGGCGGGTTGATCCACCAGCGTGAAGAGCTTGCCATCGAAAGTGACCAGTTCGCCTTTCGTCGGATTGCTGATGTCACCCGTGGCATCGAACCAATTGGCACCGTTGTCGGTGCTGTAGCGGATCCCGAAGGTGCTCACGATCACCAGCCTGTTGCCGATGGAGGTCAGCGAGAACACCGAGTAGTTCACATTCGCCATCGCGGTCCAGTTCTGCGCGTTATCGGTGCTCGTCCATAAGCCGGTACTCGTGCTCGCATAGATGGTGGTGCCGACCTGAGTAAGGTGGTACACCTCCGCGTTGGACCCCATGCCGCTATGCCCGATGAGCCAGCTGTTGCCGAAGTTGCTGCTGCGCCAGATGCCGCCGCCTTGCGCGATAGTACCCGCGAAGACCGCCATGATGCTGCCGCCGATGGAGAAGAACTTGTTCGCGTACACAGTGGTGCTCGCGGTAAGTGTTCCATTGATCGGATCCCATGTGTCGGTGCCGCTCGTGCTGCGGTAGATGCCGCTTTCGGTGCCAGCATAGAGGTAAGCACCATCGGTGCCGATGCTTTGCACGAACCAGTTGCCGCCCGACTGCGGAAGACCAGTGTTCACGGCGGTCCAAGGGCCGGTACCGCCCACGCTCTTCTTCACACCGTTGGGATAGCTCACATCATAGAGATCGCCGTTGATGCTGGTCATGCTGCGGTTGCTGAGCATGCCGGTGGTCAACGGCGTCCATTGGGCGTGTGCAACGAAGAGGGCTAGGATGAGGGAAAGCGTAAGGATGGGGCGCATGCGGCTTGCAGGTTGGGCCGCGAAAATAGAGGTCAGCGCCACGCCGGGGCCGATATCAGGTCCCTTGCTTTTTCAACAGGGCCGACGGGGGCATCTGCTGAAGTCGTGCACGTACGGCGCGAAAGCCCTGGCAATCGCGTTCGAGCGCCCCGCCGAGCACAGAGCCAAGTTGGAACGCTTTGCTGCTCATGCCCTGCTGCCGATGCAGCAGAGCGCGCACTTCCGAAGGATGCAGGACCACCGCGTTCTCCAAGCAATCACGCACACCTCCCTCCACCGCGCGGTCATCGTGCTTCAGGTCGATCGCGCTCATGCACACACAGAGGTCATCGATCAGGCGCGGGCCCTGGCCATCCGCTTGCGCATGCGCTGCTCCCGGACGGAAGCAAGTGATGAGAAGCAGTGCGATGGTCAAGCGCGACATGCGATGGATTGGGATGGTGAAGTTATTCGGAAAGTGGATCGTTGGTGGAGGTTGTGACGGGCGGTGACGAACCGGATCCTGATAACACCCTGATCGATCGCCATGTGCGATGACATAGTTTTGCGGCGCATGTTCTTCCAAGGGATCCGCCGATATGCCGCGATAGCGCTGCTCGCCTTGATGGCGTGGCAGGCCCTGCCGCGTACTTGGTTCCATACCTGTGAGCATGTATCGCTGATTACCAACATTGCAGGACATGCAATGGTGGCAGGGGATGGGCATTGCCCGATCTGCGAGCAGGCCCTTCCGCATTGCACGGCTCCGGAGGCTGTTGCTGAGGCGGTGCTCATCGCTCGTGCGAGCGATCCCGCGATCACGATGCCCGCGCGCGTTCACACCTTCCAGGTGGGCGCCGTTCCAGCGCGCGGTCCTCCAATGGCATAGTCGCTCAGGCTCCCAGCTTGGGCAATGAGCCTCCCGCCATTTGCGGTGATGCGCTCCGTTCCATCATTCCATTTTCATTCCGCCATTGCGATGGCCTGAGCGGCCGATCCGCAGCGCGACACAAGACGAAGACATGAAAGCACTTGTTGTTTTTCTCATCGGAACATGGCTGTGTGTTCCTGCGGCACGCGCAGGCACTGGCAACGGCAAGACATCCCTCACGGGAAAGATCACCGCGAAAGGGACCGGGGCCGCGTTGGCGGGTGCGCAGATCTTCTTCCCCGACCTGAAGACAGGAACGGTTTCCAAAGCGGACGGCACCTACAC
>JANMKC010000169.1:0-7774 GCA_031371785.1 Flavobacteriales bacterium
TCAAGGCTTGCTCCCATGGCGAACACTTTCATTTCGAGATCGGGCGAGGGAGCGCTCGGAAGCATGAGCGGAAGCTGTTTGAAGCGCTTCAACCCATCGAGTGCTTCGGGGTATCTGCCCAACCGCATGCGCACGTATGCGAGGTTGCTCATCACGCTCAATTGCAGGTTCGGTTCATCACGGAAATGCGCTGACTCCCGGACCAGCAATCCGTCGTTGAGCGAGAGGTGTCGTTCACATTCCTCCAGGTCATTGAGTGAAAAAGCAATGGCACTCCGGATGTGGTGCTGGAGGAAGCGTGCTTTCGCCGAACGGGGATGCGCTTCATCCTGCAACACTGGATCCTCCAACAATGTCCGAAGGTCCCTTGCGCTGCGCTGATCGCGCGCCTTGCCTTGGCGATAGAGCAACATGAAAGATCGGCTCTTCAGTTGCCATAGCCGTTCGTTCTCGTCCCACTCCGTTCGAAGGTCCCCGATCTCGGACGCGATCTTGAGCAGATCCGCTTCTTGCACACCTTCGTAATGGGTCCGCTCCATGAGCCTGCGCTCCCACTCCACCACGTCCATCAATATGGACAACTTGCCATGCTGCTCAGCAAGCATGCGCACTCCGCGCAGCATTCTCTCGGCATCATGGTAGAGCCCTCGTTGATAAAGCAGTTCGGTCTGGTGAAGGGTTCGCCTCAACCGGGCATCAATGGAACTATCGGCATGGAACGCCTCAAGGCTGGCGAGAATGGAATCATACAGGCGGTGCTTGGTCACGGTGAACCTTCTCAGGAACGCGGCACCTTCGAACACGCGGTGCAAGGCGCTTTCCTTGTACACCTCCATGTCCGCAATGGCATCGAAGAGCTCGCAGTGGCTGCTCCGGCTCCCAACCGCATGGCGTTTCGCATAGAGCTTGAAGTAGCGTTTCTCCGTGCGCGTCATCGAGCGGATGAGGCGATGGACATGATCGTGGGGTTCGTGGCTCATGGGCTTACCGGTGATCCGATGGCTTGGCGCATTGGGATGCCGAGGAGAAAGTAGGTCGACTGACCACAGCGCTACCGCGCTGATCGGGGAACGGGCGTGGATATCACAGGAACGGTATGGGTCAACGCTTCCGCACCAGAAAACACGACGCACGAAAAAGCCCCCGAACGCGGGGGCCGATCATCCAAATGATGGGGAGCGATCAGTGCTTCCCTTTCTTATTGTTCTGTTCGCCATCGGTCTCACTGTCCCCATCGTCACTGATCCCGTCACCACCACTGCCGTTCTGGTCGTCCTCAAGGCCCCGCTGTTGGAGTCCCGCACGCTCGGTCCCGGAAGCTTGCAGGTCATGGGCATTGGCCGAGGCGCTGCGCGTGGACACGGTACCGCCATTGCTCGCGGTACTCGGCTTGGCACAATCATCATCATGCTTGCTGCACCCGGCAGCGAAGAGCAACAGCAAAAGCCCCGTGATCAAGGAGAATGTCCAAGTGCTGATGGTCCGCAGGCTTTTCATGGAGGACCAAATGTAACACGCGAAGAACTGGATCGCAAATGTGGGGAGGCCGACAATGTGCGTTCCTTGGAAGGGAGTTCAATGATCACCCGGGTGCCCGAAGGTCTTCCATCCGGCCCATGCATCTGTTCGGGTCCGTTGATCCGGATGTCCGCAAGGCCCAGCCTACGCAGGACATCCGCACGACCCTTGGTGATCTCGATCCCTCTTGAGATGTGGTCGGCTCCTTGGCCGTTCTTCCGCTCCCGGCTCTCTTCCACCCCGATGCCATCATCCATGATAGTGATCCTGACGTGACCCTCAATACCGGGGGCGATCCCGATGGACACGGTCCCTTTCCGGTCCATCGGCAGAATGCCGTGCCAGATGCTGTTCTCCACGTAAGGCTGTAGCATCATGGCTGGCAATTCGGTGAGATGCGTGTCTACGCCTGGATGGATGTCCAGTTCGTACGTGAACTTGTCCTTGAACCGCATGTGCTCAAGGACCAGGTATAGTTCCAAGCGCTCGATCTCTTCGGCCAGCGAAGTCGTGTCGCTTCGGCTGGCGTCAAGATTCTTGCGGATGAGCTTGGCGAAACTCGTGAGGTAACGATTGGCGGCGGTGCGGTCCTGCCGGTTGATATAGAACTGGATGCTGTTCAGGGCGTTGAAGATGAAGTGCCGGTTCATGTTCGCGTTGAGCGCCTGTTGTTCCAGTTGCAACATGCGCGATCGCAGCATCAGCTGGCGTGTCTTTTCCTGCCTTTGCCTGCGAACCGAGCGGAACCGCATGACCACATAGGCCGAAAGACCGAGCCCTGCGGCGCACAACGCGAAGAACCACCAGCGCAACCAGAAGGGAGGAGCAATTCGGAAGTCGAAAGAGGCCGGTGCGCCCCGATCATGCGCCGAGCGCGATGCCCGCACCTGGAAGGTATACTCGCCATGCGGCAGATTGGAATAGCTCGCGAAGCGCGCATCGGTTTCCGGGAGCCAGTCGGCGTCAAAACCGAGAAGGCGATATTGGAACCTCACGCGGTCGGCATCGGCCAAGGCGACAGCGGTATAGTCGAATGTCAAATGGTTCTTGCGATAAGCGAGGTCCAGCCCGGATGGCAAACCGGTCCGCCTGTTCACACTATCGCACTGGCCTTTCCAATCGGTGGGTAGCATGAACGAGCGCAATCCGGTGATGCGCGCTTGAGGCGGATGAACAGAGAGCACGGCTGGGCCACGTGTGGGGTCATGCATGACGAGACCTGCGTTCGTGCCGAAGAACAAGCGACCGCGCGCATCCCGGAAGCCCGCGTTCAGGTTGCACTCAGAGCCGCGCAAACCGTCGAGCGTGGTGAAATGCGCTTTGTTCGAGACGTTTACCAACAAGCTGTCCGGATCGAAGCGGAACAACCCGTTGTTCGTTCCTGCCCAGATCAGGCCCTTTCCATCCTGTAGCAAGAGGTCGATATAGTTCGAGCCGAAATCGGCACCGAGCCGGATGTTCGACAAGTGCTCACCGTCCAGACAAGCGAGCCCGTTCGTAGTGCCGATCCACACTCGATGGGACGCATCCGCCAAAAGGCACTGGACCGTGTTGTCGCAAAGACCTTCGGCTGTGGTCCAGCGTTGGATCTTGCCGCGCAGAACGCGAGCCAGGCCTTGGTCCGTGGCCAGAAAGTGCGCGTCGTCGTTCTCAATGATCGCCCGAACGGACCGCAACAACGTTGTCCCTTGTTCATGATCAATACGCATACGGCCATCCGGCGTGCGGATCGCAAGGCCTTCGCGCGTTCCGCACCAGAGCGTGCCATCCACATCGCTATGCAGTGCCAGGACCCGCATGCTACCGAGCGCGCTTGCGCTGTCCAATGGCAAGACTTGGCCATTTCGCATATGGCACAGACCCGCGCTGGTTCCGAACCACAATGAACTGTCCGCAGCGGCGAGCGCGCACCACACAGTGTTGTTCGGTAGCCCATCATGGGTGGTCACCATCGCCATTCCATCAAAGCGGCACACGCCATTGCCATACGTACCCAACCAGATATCCCCTCGTTGGTCCGCAGCCAGTGCCATGATGAGGTCACTGCACAATGCGTCGGTCACTGTGTAGGTCACGAAGCGATCGCCCGCCAAACGCAACGCGCCAGCGCCATCGGTGCCGATCCATATTCCGCCCTCGCTGTCCTGGAACAGGCACCATACATTATCGTTCGGCATGCCTTGGTGTATCGTGTAGGAGCGAAGGCGCCCATGCTCCAGCACGTTCGCCCCAAGCTTGCTTCCCACCCATAGCCGACCCTTCGCATCCACCAGAAGCGCCCGCACGTTGTTCTGCAGCAGACCGTGCTCCTCATCATATTCGACCACTGAACCGTCCGGCCTCAACCCAAAGAGGCCGTCACCGAAGGTGCCGATCCACAGGGTGCCCGCGGGATCGCGGGCCAACGCGCTGATGCTCTTCGGTCCGTTTCCCAATGGGATCACTGTACAGGCTCCGTTCTTCCATCGGTAGGCTCCCGAACGTGTACCGATGATCAGTGACCCGTCCGGTAATGCGAGCAGCGCACGTACCGTGGTCGCGGTATCGGATGGAAAGCCGCGCAGGGACTCCGCTCTGCCAAGATGCTCGCGGAAGAGCCCGGCACCATCCGTACCGATGAGCAGGTCGCCGTTCGTCATTTCGGCCAATGCGAGGATACGCGCCTCGTTGGCTTCGCTTGGCATCCCGACTGTCCACGAGTGATGCCCTTCGAACGCCACCAATGATCCGCCCGCACCGAGCCACACGGTACCGTTGCGGGTGCATAAGGCCGCGTTCACTTGTGCATCGGGCAATCCTTCCTGGAGAGCATAATTCGTGAACGTTCGGCCATCGAAGCGGCTCGCGCCGCCGAGCGTTCCGAACCACAGGGATCCGTCCGCGTCCTCCGTGATGCACCGCACCTGGCTTTGGGCCAAGCCCTCTTTGGGCGTGTACTGCGCGAAGCCGAATTGCTGGGCGCTGACGAAATGCACGGCGTACGCGCTCAAGAGCATCGGAGCAACACGCCACAACCGCATTCAGAACGTATTGATCATGGAAAGGAATTCCTGCAGGCGGCGGCGGCTCACTGGGATGAGCGCGCCGCTGTCGAGCACGGCCATGTTGCCTTCTCTGCGGCTGAACCCGTTCAAGTGCTCCAGGTTTATGATGTAGCTCTTATGGACGCGAAAGAATTTTTTGGGGTCCAGGTTGGTCTCGAACACGCGGATGTGCCTGCTACTGATCGTGCGTTTGCCGTCGCGAGTGAACACGGTTGTATAGCTATCGCTCGCCTCCATGTACAGGATGTCGTCATGCTTCAACAGCACGAGCCCGTCGCGGCTGGGTACAGCCACGCGGGTGCTCAATGGGGAATCGGGGTCGTTCATCAACGCTTCCAACGCGTTGACATGCTGCTGCCCCAGTTCAGGGTCGCCGCTCACCTTCACCATTTTGCGCACGGCGCGTTTCAACGCTTCGATGTCGATCGGCTTCTCCAGATAATCGAGCGCGTTCTGCTTGAAGGCTTGCAAGGCATACTCATCGTAAGCCGTAGTGAAGACGACCGGCAATTCCAAGTGCGCCACTGAGCGAAGCAGCGAGAATCCATCCTCCCCCGGCATCTTGATATCGAGGAACAAGGCCTGCGGCTTTTCCGATTCGATCATGCTGCGCGCCTGTTCCGCAGAGCTGGCGTCGGCGATCACCTGGACTTCCGGGCAGTGCTCGTCCAACATCAGGCGCAGGTTCTCGCGCGCGTCGGGTTCATCATCCACGATCAGGGTTCTCAGGCTCATGGCAATAAGGGGTCGAGGGCAATCTACCGAGCGGGTTCGCGCGGCGATGGTCCATCTCATGGGCGGCACGAACGATCGAGCGGAGCGATGCAATGAACGATCGAACGGTAAAAGCGCTAGTCGTTACGGGTAGCGTCAAGGAATGCTTGCAGGCGTTCCCTCGCGATCGCGACACGCGCACCATCCTTCATCACGGCCCAATGTCCATCGTCCCGCAAATACTCGCGCACGTGATCGAGGTTGATCAGGTGCGAGCGATGCACACGGATGAATTGCAGTGGATCCAACATGTCCTCGTATACCTTCAGGGTGCGCGTATCGAGATAACGCGCTCCATCCGTGAAATGCAGCAATGTGCAGTTGCCATCGGCTTCCAGGTGCGCGATGGTGCGTGGGTCGAAGAGCTTGAACCCCTTGGCGTGATCGACCGCCAGACGCGGGGAGTTTCCGTGCTGTTTGATGGTGCGCACGGCCGCATGGAGATCATCACGATAGCGTTGGGTCTCATCCATCGCACCACGCATCATTTCCCAACGGCGGATGGCTTTGTCGACCGCCGTGCGCAGCTCATCCGGGTCGATGGGCTTCAACACATAGTCCACCGCGTTGGAATGGAATGCCTGCACCGCATAGTCCTTGAAGGCGGTAACGAAGATCACCATGAAGCGTGCATCGGGCAATGCTTCAAGAAGATCGAGCCCCTCGGTACCGCTGGGCATACGTATGTCGAGAAAGATGAGGTCGGGATCCAGGTCAATGATCCGTTCTCGCGCTGAACGAGGTCCGTCCGCAGCGCCGACCACCTCCACTTCTGGACATTCGTCGGCGAGCATAAAGCGAAGGTTCTCGCGGGCGAGCTCCTCATCATCCACCAACAGGGCGCGCAAGCGCAGGACTTCCATAGGGAACGAAAGTAACAGGGGCGCGATCCGGGGGGATAGTGATCAGTGGCCAGCGGATGCGCAATGATCACTATCCACTTACTGCTCGAACAGATACTCCGTTGCCTGATCCGCGGTCGCCGTTGCTCGTTCGTCCCACAATGAACGGTTCGTGGTGGGATACTTTGGCGACGCATTCACAAAACCCCTTGTCATCATGAAAAGTTTGAACACTCTGCTCATCACCCGGATCGGTATCTGGATCTTCAACGACCAGGGCAACTGATCGGAACGGGATGCTGTTCCCATAAGCTGGGACGGAAGTTCCGCTTGGTTGAAACCGCAGCGGGTGATGGGCCGTAGGAACGCCCGCCATCCGCTGCCATCATGAGCAACAACCTCCATCACGAGATCCGCATCCGGGTCGATCAGTTCGAACGCGTGTTGATGTTCGACTATGAGCCGGAAGCGCCGGGTGCCCTCTTCGACATTTGCGATGCGAGCGGCCACATCCTGAAGACCGGCGAGGTCACAGGACCGGTAACACAAGTGCGGCTCACCGACGTGAACGGCGACGACCTGATCCTGATGGTGCTCGATGGTGAAATGAGCACGGTACGTCCCATCCGCTTGCGCAAGGTCGGCTGATGTGTACTTCGCCTTATGTGGTGCCCGTTTACCGCAGCATCATCCTTGTGAGCACCGTGCTTTCGCGCGATCAACAAGGTAACATGGTGCATACGATCACCGCCGACACCACGCTCCCGGATACGGTCGAAGTGGTCTACGACCTGCGGTAAACTCCTTTCCTCTTCCCATTCGCACCGTTGCCCGTTCGCGGGCCTCGACCGTTTACTGTATGAAGTAGTTTGGCTCTTGAAGGCAGCGATAGCGAACATCGGCCTGTCTTCCTTCTGATCGGTTCTTGGTTCTGGTTTGGTGGAAAGGCGACGCTCTCCGGAAGATCCGGGGGGCGTCGGCATTTCACGCGGTCCGCATCGCTGGCCTCGTTGTGTTCCGGATCATGGCCAAACGCGAAGCAATAGGCATGGTTCCCTGATCGGTCCGTACTGTTCGGAAAGCTCAAAGCTTGATGAAGCGCGCAGTGCGTCGCTCATCTCCCTGCTCGATGCTCAACACGTACGCGCCATGTGCCAGATCCGCCGCGTGGATCTCCATGTGGTTCTCCCCCTCGACAGTGCTGCTGGACCGATCGATCACCAGGCGGCCCAGATCATCATAAGCGCGCATCGTGAGCGTACCCGCCTCACGAAGGGAAAGGTCGAAGCGGATCGCATCGATGACGGGATCCCCGTTCAGCACGAGCGCGCTCATCCGGTCCGGTGGCAGCTCGATGATATCGATCTTGTCCCGGTCCTCCGGTGAAATTCCGGTGATGTCCAGCTTCCCACCATCGAGGATGACGGTCAATTTCATCGCATGGCCGATGCTGTTCCAGTTGTGGATCCATGCGCCGGGCGCGAACGTGAGTTTGCTGTCAGGACCCAAGCGCACGGTGATCTTCTCCGGCGAAGTCGCGCCGTCATGTTCGCGAATGTCCATCGCGTAATGGATCACGAGTTCCGCGTGCGGGCG
>JANMKC010000474.1:0-5206 GCA_031371785.1 Flavobacteriales bacterium
ACGTGAATGCAATCCGGGAAGTGAGGTTCCAGGATCCTCACTAAACTCTTCGGCAGGTTCTCGTCGATCAGCAGCTTCACGCGGCCGAAGGAATGATCATCGTGCCTTTCTCGCGATCGGCCGCGAAAGCCAGCGCTGCGCGGATGTCCTCCTCGGTCAGCTCATCGAAGTCCTCCAGGATCTCCGGGATCGTCATGCCGCCTGCGAGGTATTCCAAGATGTCGCCCACTGTGATGCGCATACCCCTGATACAGGGTTGC
Organism: Flavobacteriales bacterium; assembly: GCA_031371785.1. Taxonomy (GTDB): domain Bacteria; phylum Bacteroidota; class Bacteroidia; order Flavobacteriales_F; family PHOS-HE28; genus PHOS-HE28. The sequence goes on from JANMKC010000474.1 coordinate 261, forward strand.
CCACTACGCTTGCCCGGCTCGATGGTGATGATCTTGCGGTAGTCCATGACGGTGAATTGGATGACACGAAGTTAGGCCGTGTGGTCGCGAGAATGGTAACGCCCGTTCACTTCCTCAGGATCTTCTCCATGGCCTTGCCCTTGGCCAGCTCATCGACCAGCTTGTCCAGGTAGCGGATCTGTTGCATGAGGGGGTCCTCGTCCCGCTGTACAGCGGGATCCTCCACCCGGTAGCCGCAGATCACGCCGGTGATCTTCGAGACATTCGGGTTGAGCCGTGGTGCCTTGGCGAAGATGTTTCATCCCGCCTCAGCGGGAAGGTCTCGAAGTCGATCTTCCCCGATGAATCGGGATGAAACACTTGGCGATCACTTGTTGAAGCGTCTTCTCATTGTAGCCCGTGAGCCAGTCGCACTTCGCCAAAGCCGGCGACGGCGCGTGGATGATAGTGTGCAGCTCCTCCTTGGCGCGGCCCTTCTTCTCTACCTTGGTGACGTAGTGCGGGCAGGCGCTGGCGAAGGCCCTGCGGTAAACGCGGGTGTTGTCCATGGCGGTTCGGTATGACTATGCGCCCAACCGTTTGCGCAGGTCATCGTTGGTGATCAGGAGCTCGAAACCCTTGCGGCGTAACCCACGGACCAGCTTCCCATCACCCGTCCAGAGCGGATGGTTCAAGGGCAATGCCAGGGCTACGAACTGGTCGTCGTCCTCATCAATGTCCTTTACCAGATCCTAAGCACGTTCCCAAGTAGCCGTGGGAACCACCGCATGGGGCACGACGGTGATCCGTCCGAGCACAATGCCCTCCAGTTCCACGACCTCATCCATGCTCAGGCGTACGGCTTTGGCAGCCTTCTCCCGGTATCTGGACAACTCGACGCGCAGGTGCTCCGGTGCGAAGAGTTCAAGCTTGGGCCACGTGAAGAGCATCAACTCACCTGTCACCCGGAGTGATCATGGCACTGAAAGCGATGTTCGTATCGACAACGAGCTTCACGAGGCCAGGCGTTCACGACGCTTGCGCCCCATGGAGCGCTTCACCTCCGTTGCGAGCCGGTCCACATCGGCTTGGGTGGCCTTGGACTTGCCCACCAGTTGCCGGTAGCGCAGGTATTCGGCCACATGAACGATCATCGCCTGCGTGATCGGGCCTGAGACAGTGATCACCACCTCTTTCTTCTTGTTCTCGCTGATCTTGAGCGCCATGGTGACCCAAAAGTAAGGCGATGCCTGCGACCTACGCCAGCCTGTGAGCCAGTGGATCCCGGTATGCGGTTCTCCTTGTTGCGGACCGGCCTGCGGCAGGCAGAACGGCACCGTAGCCGTCGAGCGAGATGGTGAAACCGTGGACGATGAGGCGGGGCATGGTGGGCGTATTGCGAAGCTAAGTTGGGCGCTTTCGTTCAGGGGCTTGCCATCAAAGTCGTCGGGGCGCATGGCGGAACCTACATTTGGAATTGAGGAAAACGCTACGATGAAGGAAGAGGATCTGAGGGAGCTTTTGACCATCCGGTCGGAGAACGAGCACGTCGAGTTCAAGGAGGCGAAGGGCGGCTTTCACTTTGAGAAGTTGGTGGACTATTGCGTGGCGTTGGGTAACGAAGGCGGCGGATATATCGTGTTCGGCGTTACCGACAAGCATCCAAGGAGGATTGTTGGCACGCAAGCATTCTTGGAACCGGAGCGCACCGTTGGTGGCATCTACGAGTGTTTGCGCATCAAGGTCCGATGTCATGAATTCACGCTTCCCGAAGGTCGAGTTCTGGTATTCCAGGCGCCGAGCAGACCACGCGGTGGTTGGTACGACCACGATGGCAGGATCCTGATGCGTGCAGGAGAGAGCCTGGTGACCATGTCTCCTGACCGCCTCAAAGAGATATTGGCCGAGGGTGGACCCAGTTTCCTTGAGCGTCCCGCGTCCGAGGTACTATCCGAAGCGGATGTCATCGCCCAGCTTGATGTGCAGAGCTTCTTCGATCTGCGGAAGATCCCGATGCCAGCCACACGCGGAGAGATCTTGAAGGCACTGGCCAACCGGCATCTGATCGAACCTGAAGGCACCGGATACGTGATCACGAACATGGGTGCTCTATTGTTCGCGAAGGATATCGAACACTTCCCGTCTGTCGCACACAAAGCCGTGCGTGTTGTGGTTTACGATGGTGTGACCAAGACGAAGGTGAAGGATGGCAAAGACCGACAGGGAAAGCTGGGCTATGCCGCAGGCTTTGAACGCATGATCTCCTACATCCAAGCAGAGCTTCCCGGTGATGAGGACTATCAAGGAGGAGTGCGCAACGTCAAGTACGCCTATCCGATCAGGGCTGTTCGCGAGTTAGTGGGCAACGCGCTGGTGCATCAGGATCTGGACGAGCACGGCAGCTCGACAAAAGTGGAAGTCTACTCAGACCGCATCGAGATCAGCAACCCGGGACTACCGGTGCTCGATGTGGAGCGGTTCATCGACGAGGACCAGTCGCGGAATCTCCAATTGGCTGCCGAGATGCGCCGCTTCAACTTGTATGAAGGCCGTGGACAGGGCATGGATGAAGTGGTGTCGCTGATCGAACTGCATCAGCTACCGCCATACTCTGTGCGGCTGGGAACTCGCCAAACGACCGTGGTGCTATCCCGTTACCGCCCGCTGAAGGATCTGACACAGGAAGAGAAAGTTGCGGCGGTATACCAGCATTGCGTTCTGCGCTATGTGACCAACCGCATCACCAACAATGAATCAGTTCGGGAGCGGTTCCAGATCGACACGAAGAATTCCGCCCTGGCCACCCGGCTCTTGGGCGATGCTGTCAAAGCTGAGCGCATCCGGTTGGTGGACCCTTCTGTCGGCTACCGATCCTGGCGGTACGTACCCCACTGGGGACAGTGAGGGTTGTTTGATTGTCCCTGTTACCGGGGACACCCGAACCATCGCAAACCACTGATAGACAGAACCTTAATTTCTTGATGGTTGTTTGATAGCCGGGGGGATACGGCACCGTGGCTTGAAGGACCGCGTGCCTGCCTACCGGAGGCGAGCGAGATGGTGAAACCGTGGACGATGAGGCGGGGCATGGCGGGGCTTGCGGAGCGAGTGCGAAGGCGGCAGCGCACGGAAATTCCCGAACGCTATTCCACGATCACTTTCTTCGAGATAATGCCATTGTGATCGCGCACTTGGAGCAAATACAGGCCGCGACCAAAGCTGCTTACATCACACTGGAAGGCTGAACCCGTAATGCGATCCTTGCGGAAGATCACTTGACCAGTGGCGTTGAGCAGTACGATCGACGGATGATCCCCGGCGGTGGATAGGTCGATCGTGAACTGCCCCTTCGAGGGATTCGGATAAACACCTATGCCTTGGCCGCGCTCTGGTGCATCAACATCCAGTGCGAGGCATAGTGTGTTGACAACGCCAACGGTTCCGCCAACGACCGGGTGTGCCGAAAGCACTTCGTCTCCAGCGGACACGGTCAGGTTCGGGTGAAGGATGGTCAGCGTTGGAGTTTCCATGATCGTTGGCGGGTCGGCTTCATTACAGCCACTATAGCCGAGGCTGTCCGCCTTCACCAAGTACATGTCAAACGAACCCGCGCCGAAGCTGCTAGTGGTTCCCAGCACAACAACGCCACCATCGTCAGAAGGCACCATCGAATACCCGAAATCGCCCCCCGCTCCAACATATGCCCTGCTCCAGAGCAGGTTCCCATTCGTATCGGTGCCTACTGAATAGCAATGCACTGTCCCGAATCCCAGCCCTAAGCCGAGGCCATAACCCGTGAGCGCGAAACCACTGTTCGTTGCAACAAGAGATGTCGACGTGGGGCCACCCGATACACCATAGCTGTGACACCAAAGAGTATCTCATTGCGCGTCCAGTTTCAATAGCAGAAGGCCCGTCAAGGTCGCAGTAGCTGCACCAGCAATAACGAATCCTCCGTCCGCCACCTGTAGGACAGAAGCGCCACTGACGGCTGCGGTCTGACTAAAGGACCGGGTCCAAAGTGTGTCCCCGACCACATCTGTTCTGATCACCAAAAGGTCCTGTGATTCGTTAGGTGATGGTTTTGTGTTCCCGACAAGTATGTACCCGCCATCAGCGGTTTGTTTGATGCAATGCGGGCTTCGGTCGTCATTGGTCACAAAATACCTCTTTGTCCAAAGCGTGTCGCCGTTGCCGTCCGTCTTGATAACCATCGCTCCGCTTCCAATACCGGTGATGACGTATCCACTGTCCGCGGTCTGCTCCACCCAGTTGGTTTCAATCTGATACGTTGCACCATAGGCCTTGGTCCAGAGCGTATCCCCATTGGCATCTGTCTTTATCAAAGTCACCCTAGGCAAACACCCACTGCAAAGTGTGGTGGACCCGGCGATTACAAAACCGCCATCCAGGGTATGCCTTACGTTACTGCCCTTGTCCGCATAGACACCTCCGTAGGTCTTTGACCAGAGCATGTCACCGTACTGATCCGTCCGTACGAGATAGATCTGGTAGTTCGGATTACCACCGCCGCTGGTTGTTTGTCCAGTCAGCACATAGCCATCGTCAACCCGATCGATACCGAAACCCTCATCATAGTATGGCCGACCATACGTCTTCTGGAAGGTGCTTTGAGCATCTGCTTGGATGAATCTACTCAGCAGCGCGGCTACGAAAACAATGTGCCGGTGGGATCGGGTACTTAATGCTCTCATGGTGATCATGGTAAAAAGAACGACAAAGGGAAACATGGTCCCAGACAGTCGTTTGCTTCAAACGTAATGGTTCGCTGTGGAGGGTGTTGCATTTCGCGTTAGGGACAGCAGCGTAAAGCCCGGAGCCGCTTCGGCGAGGACTTATTCTATGACCTGAGCAAGCCAATGGGAAAGTTTTTTCAGGCATGTGGAACTCCAGGCATGGAACAAGGGTTCGCTCCACCCTTGCTCCATGTTATGCCTGTCGTTCAT
>JANMKC010000477.1:0-16958 GCA_031371785.1 Flavobacteriales bacterium
GGATGCCCCCGTGCGCGCGATCGGTGCGGTGGACATGCCGGCTGTTCCACTGAACAGCACGCTTGAAGCTGCGATGATCCCCAGCGCGGAGAAGGTCGCTACTGCCCTTGCCGGGTTGCTGAACTACTGAGATCCATCGTGGAAGAGCGCCACATCACCGTTCCACGCACGGCGCGCTACCACACGCTCGGTGATGCGCGCTCGGCTGGATCCATCTGGTTCGTGCTGCACGGCTATGGGCATCTCGCGCGCTACTTCCTTCGCGCGTTCGAAGGGCTTGAGGAAGGATCGCTCATCGTCGCGCCCGAAGGACTGGGCCGTTTCTACCTCGACGAAGGCCACACGCGTGTCGGTGCCACCTGGATGACGCGGGAGGACCGCGAGCACGAGATAGCCGATCAGCTCACTTACCTCGACCGGCTCGCGGAAGAACTGGTCTCGCAACATGGATCGACCGTACCGCTGAACGTGCTCGGTTTTTCACAAGGTGTTTCCACCGCGTGCCGCTGGACCGCGTTGGGCAATACCCACGTGGATCGCTTGGTACTATGGGGAGGTTCCATGCCGCCGGACATTGGCACAGCGACACTGGCCACCCGGTTCAGCACCGTGCATGTGGATCTCGTTCAGGGTGATAACGACACGATCGTTCCCGATACCGTGCTGGCACAGAGCGAAGCGAAACTGCGACCTGCCGGCGTGGAATACTCGATCCACCGGTACGACGGAGGACACGAACTCGACAAGCTGCTTTTGCAGCGGTTGATCACAGCGTGATCGATCCCTTCTGCGCGCTCCAACCGAGCATGTCGTCGATGGTGCGCACGCTCACACTGTGGTAGTTCGGCCGCGCCACCTTGTAGATGTTCATCGCCATGGCCTTGCCTTTCTCGGTGGCGATCAGCTTCTGGTAGAGCGGGATCAGGAATTTGCGTCGACCGACATTGGTAAGGAACTGGTCGAGTTTCTCGTACGCCGGGTCGTAGTCGTTCTTGATGCACTGCTCGAGCCACGCGGCAAGGATCTCGGTATTGCCGCTGTGGGTGAAATGGAACGTCCGGTCCAGTTCGCCCATGCGCCCGTCGTTCAGGCTGTCAGGCAGGTGGCGCAGGAAGTGCATCCACTCGAAAGGGCTCCATGCTTTCGTGGCGAGGTCCTTCGCTGGTGTGCCGTTCTTCCATCGCGCGATCTCCGCTTCCACTTTGTTGAAGTTGTCCGACACGGGAACGATGTCATCATCGGGAACGCCGGTCTGATAGATCCACCGATCGACATCCAGGTCGATGTGGTTCGGCGTAAGCAGCTGCTCCTTCAAGTAGGTGACGAACCTCTCCGTGGTCATGCTCTGGAAGGCGAAGCGATCGAAATAGCCGCGCAGGAACTCATCGAATTTTTCCCGCCCCGCCTTGCTCTCCAGCACGCGCAGCAAGCCGAAGCCCTTCTCATAAGCAACGTCCGTCATGCCATCATCCGGATCCCTGCCCGTGAGGTTCAACTTCAGCCGCGTGTCTTCGGGATGCTTCCCGGTCTCGATCTCCTTTACGGTGGCCATCAGGTCCTGGTGTCCCAGCAAACTGGTCATCGCGTTGTAGTCCTTGCCGTAGAGCTTCTCGCTGATGCGATGCTCGAAGTACACGGTGAAGCCCTCGTTCAGCCAGAAGTCGTCCCAAGTGGCGTTGGTCACCAGGTTCCCGCTCCAACTGTGGGCGAGCTCATGAGCGATGAGCGCGGTAAGCGAGCGATCACCGGCGAGGATCGTGGGCGTCGCGAACGTCAACATCGGATTCTCCATACCACCGAACGGGAAGCTCGGCGGAAGCACGATCACATCGTAGCGGCCCCAGCGGTACGGGCCGTACAGTTCTTCGGCTGCGGTCACCATCTTGCCCATGTCAGCGAACTCCCATGCGGCGGTGTCCACCACGCTCCTCTCCGCATACACACCGGTGCGTGCATCGATCGGCTTGAAGGCGATGTCGCCTACAGCGAGCGCGACGAGGTATGCGGGGACCGCCTTGTCCATGTCGAACGTGTAAACGCCATCAGCGCTGCGCTGCTGCGGGTTGTGCGCGCTCATCACCGCCATCAGTTCGCTCGGAACGGTCACTTTCGCATGGTACGTGAAACGAATGCCAGGACTGTCCTGTACCGGGATCCATGAGCGCGTTAGGATCGCTTCGCCTTGGGTGAAAAGGAATGGGTGTTTCTTGTCCGCAGTCTGCGCTGGTGAAAGCCACTGCAGCGCGCGCGCGCCTTCGCCGGTGCTGTAAGCGATGCTCACCTTGTCCGCGCCCGTAGGCAGTTCCACGCGCAGTGCCCGACCCATGAAGGTGCTTTCTCCGAGGCTGAATCCCGTCGCGCTTCCATCACCGAGCGTAACGCGATCAATGGTCAACCCGTCCGTGTCGAAGGTGATGCTGTCCCCGCTCTTGCGCTTCAGGTCGTACGTGGCCGTGCCGGTGATCCGGTGCGCGGTCATGTCCACATGGATGTCCAGGTCGAGGTGGGTGATCGCCACCTCATCAGGGCGCGCGAAACTGTGGTGGTCCATGACGGTCGGGAGCTGATCGGTCTTGGTGCTGACATCATCCGTCGCATTGGCCACGCGCGTACCACGATCACAGGCCGTGGTGAATGAAAGTGCCGCCACGGCGAGGAGCGGAAGTGAGTTTCGCATGTTATTGGTGGACGGCAACGGGGCAAATGTAAATGGGAGGATCGGGCGACACCATCCATAGCAATGGCATCAGGCCCACGTTCAAGCTCCAGTGGTTGGAGATGTGTTGACAGCCGATAACGGCAAGAATGCCACCCTGCGGATCGCGCGATCCTTGCTTCCGCTACATTCGCGCCCTCATTTCGGGGTGTAGCGCAGCCCGGTAGCGCACTTGCATGGGGTGCAAGTGGTCGCTGGTTCGAATCCAGTCACCCCGACCCAAAGAAGGCTGTCTTTTCCAAGGCAGCCTTCGGCTTGTTCAGCGCAGAAGGACCCTGGATCCTCTTCTTCAGAAAGCACAAAAGGAAGGCGGCCTTGCGACCGCCTTCCTCCGGAACACAACGAGGCCCACCGGACCTACATCTTGGGCAGCAATACGCTGTCCACGACATGGATCACCCCGTTGCTTTGGTCCACGTCCGCGATAGTGACGACTGCGGTTCCGCCGCTCTCGTCCATCACCATGAGCTTGTCGCCTTTCATCATGAAGGTCAATTTGCCTCCGGCCACCGTGGCCATCGTCGCCTTACCGCCACCTTTCCTGATCGCGGCCGCAACATCCTTCGCGTTGAACTTCCCTGCCAGCACATGGTAGGTCAGCACACCTGCGAGCTTGGCTTTGTTCTCCGGCATGAGCAGGTTGTCCACTGTGCCCGCAGGCAGCTTGTTGAACGCTTCGTTCGTGGGAGCGAAAACCGTGAAGGGGCCCACGCCTGAAAGCGTTTCCACCAGACCCGCCGCTTTCACTGCGGCCACCAGGGTGGTGTGGTCCTTTGAATTCACCGCGTTCTCGATGATGTTCTTCGAGGGATACATCGGAGAACCACCGACCTCAACGGTCTTCTCCGTTCTCATTCCGCCTTTCTCGTTCTTCATCTGGGCAGCAGCGCTGAGGCTCATGCCTGTGGCCAGCATCAGCATGGCCAGTTTGATTGTCGTATTCATGGTTGGTCGTAGCCGGTAGGGACCGGGCTGTTCTGTATTGGTCGTTGGTCGTTGATCGCGCGTTGTCGGTCCTGCAGGTACCTGATCATTGCGTTCGGGAATACCTACGGGGATCGATCGACCTTTGGATCATTGACAGGAAAAATGATCCTGGAAGGAGCAGAAAACAAAAAGCCGGTCGCGTGGACCGGCATCGAGCATCGGGCCGAACCTGCCTCAGAAGCTGTTTGCATAGTGTCACATTCGGCGTGGTTCAAATTCAAACGCAGAGGTCCGCCGTACGGCGGACGAAGCGCGCAGAGGTCCGCGAATAGCGGACGAAGCGTGACAAGAGCTTTTGAGAACGCTGAGCCCCGACAAGTCGGGGTCCTACGCGCACGGACCGTCATGCTTTTCAACCCTACCTCTGCGCAACTCCGCCTCTCTGCGCCCCGATGTACCTCGGGGCTGCGTTGGAAGGGACTTTGAAAACAGCTTCTCAGCTCACCGCACCCAACAGGTAGAGCGCGGTCAATGTGGGCGTGCTGCTGCCACCTTCGTTCTCCAGCGTAACACCGAAGGCTGTGGCATTGGCCGCATCTTTCATGTGCTGCACTTGGCGCGTCGTGTCGCCCACTTCGAAGAGGCCCGCATCCACCATCACCCCGTCCACTTGGGCCCAGAGCTGGTATTGCTTTCCGGGCGGAGGCGCTGGCAATGAGAGCACATCGATGTACACCTCGTGCGTGGCGGCATCCCAGAAGACACGCGCACCCGCTTTCGGATCCAATGCTTGGCCGGCCAATGCCACCACACGTTTATGCGGATCGAAGACGACGGCCAGCTGTGATTCGGTATCCTTCAACGATGCCTGTTGCACTTTCAGTTCCTGTGCGAGTACCGTGCGTTCGTTCTCAAGACCAGCGAGGCGATCGCGCACTTGGCCGAGCTGGCGGTACAGGATGAAGTTGCCCGCAGCGCTCAACAGCAATGCCCCGATGCTCGCAGCGGCCAGCCAATTGAGCGTAATACCTCCAGCGGAACGCGCCGGTAGCGCCACTACCTTGTGATCCGTTCCACCGATCGCCTTCAGCACGATCGCGCGCACACGCACCGGTGGCGCGACAGCCACCGCACGCGCATGCGATTCCAGCGTGCCTTCGATCGCATCGATCTCATCGCGTACGGCGCGATCGCTGGCACGCAGGCGCTCTACCAGCGCGCGCTCCTCAGCGGTGCCCTCCCCGAGCACGTAAGCTTCGAGCAACCCTGATGCTATGAGTTCCTGCGCGGTCATTGATGGTCCTTCAATGCTGTTCGCAGGTAGGACAAGGCCGCCCGTGTGCGGGATTTCACGGTACCCAACGGGAGGCCGATGCGATCGGATATTTCTTGCTGGGTGTATCCCTGGTAGTAGGCCATATCGATCAGCTCGCGATGCTCGACCGGCATTTTCTCCAGCACCCGGTCCACGCCGATGTGATCAAGACCTTGCCGCGTATCATCGCTGCCTGATCGATATACGTGCTTGTCCAGCCCTTGGATGGAACCGGACATCCGGAACTCCGCTGTGCGCACCATGTCGATCGCGGTATTCCGGGCAATGTTCAGCATCCATGTGAACGGACGACCCTTGCTCGGATCATACGTGTGGATGCTCTTCCAGATCTTCACAAAGGCATCTTGCAGCACTTCCTCCGCGCGTGTTTCCTCCTTCACCACCTTGAGCACGATACCGTACAGGGCGGCCGAATAACGATCATAGATCTGCGCGAAGGCTTCCTGATCGCCTCGGCGTACGGCTTCGAAGAGTATGGCTTCCGGTCCTTCCACGTCGCTGGTGCGCGGTAAATGTAGATGCCGGAACGCGAAGAGCCCGCGATCGCTCACGGGCTCCTCGAAGGTCGGTCAACCAGTGTCCCCTCGATCATGTTCGGTGACCGGGACCTGGCTCAGTGCTCTGCTTCCACGGCGAGCAGGGAGCTCACGGGTACCAGTTCATAATGATGCGACACATGGGCGCTTCCGTTGGTGGATCGGAATTCGATGCGCCCCACCGGAGATGTGTACCGCATGGCTTCCTCACCTTCGGCGGAATCCATGACCACATCGAATTCCACGCTGCGGTCCTTGCACTTGCCGGTTACGCATGACCGCCTGGCGTCCACTGCTACTTCCTTGGTCACACAGCCGGCCTGGGTGAAGCGCAGGATGTAGCGGTCGTTCGCGGGGGCACACACCCAGAAGCGGCCGTTCGGCTTGATCGCCAAAGGCATGTGTTCGCCATTGCTGGCGATGATCTCCGCATAGGGACGGAGACTGGTCTCCATCGAGTTCAGCACCACACCCTTCATGACCAATTGGCCTTGGCCGAAGGAGACGGTGTACGCGAACAGGAAGATCAGTGAGAAGAGAAGTGCGAGAAGGACGTTGTCGGGGTGAACTTTCTGCAGGGTTTTCATGATCGGGGGGTTGTTGGTCCGTTATGGTCCAAATGTGGCCTCGCGCGGAGGGCGCAATCCATACCCGCTTCAGGGTAATTTTTGACGGTATTCGGGGGCTCGCGGCGCTTTTCTACCGGTATTCCGGTAGGCGCGGCTCAGGCGAGCGGAATGTCGATGCTCACGCTGGTGCCTCGACCGGGCCGCGAATCGAAACGCACCGCACCGTGTACTTCGGCGACGCGCTGGCGGATGTTCCCCAAGCCCATGCCTTCGTGTACCCTGGCCTGATCGAAGCCTATGCCGTTGTCCTCCACGATCACGTTCAACATGCCGGCGCTGCGGGTGACCTGGATGGTGACCTGATCCGCTTTCGCATGCTTGAGCGCGTTGCTGATGCACTCCTGCACCATGCGGTACGCGGCGATCTCGATGCGCTGCTCCATGCGTTCCTCCAAGCCGAACAGACTCATCTCCACATCCAATTTTCCGGGAGCGTGCAAGGCCGAACGCAGATCCTCCAATGCTCCTTTCAATCCGAACTGCGCGAGCGAACTTCGGATCATGTCGTGGGAAATGCGGCGCACTTCCCCCACGGCGTCGTCCAGCATACCGAACACATGCTGGTAGTGCTCCTTTTGGTCAGCTCGCAATTCTTCGATCCGTCCTTCCAGCGCGCTGAACTGCAACTTGATTGCACTGAGCATGCTGCCCAAGCGGTCGTGCAGGTCCTGCGCGATCCGCTTGCGTTCCTTCTCCTGCCCTTCCATCATCGCGTCCAGCGAGCGGATCTCCTGCTGGCGCATGAGGTCATTGATGCGCTGCTCGTAGAGGGCATGCTCCTGTTTCGCCAGCCGCTTGCGGTGCTGCAGGTTGCGGTACAGCACCACACTGAGCAATAGGAGCATCAGCGACAGGATGATGAAGCCGTTGCGTTGCAGGTCGCTGCGCTGCTTGCGCGCCTGATCGACGATGCCCTTGTTCTTCAGGTCCTGGATCTCGGCCAGGTTCTTTTCCGCGTTGAACCTCTCTTTCATTTCCGACGCGGCCAGTTCGGTCACCACCTTGTCGTTGATCATGCTGTCCTTCAAGACGATGAAGATCTTGTACTCATTGATGGCCCGGTCGTACTCCTTGTGTTTCTTGTACAGTTCGGCGAGCAGCTCGTGAGCGTCCGCTTCCAGGCCCAACAACTTGCTCTGGCGTGCTTTCGCAAGGGAGCTATCGGCCAATGCGATCGCTCCCATGATATCGTTCCGCTTTTCCTTCGCCCGGGCCAAGGAAAGCATGGATGACGCCAAGCCTTCCGCTGATCCAATGCGTCCGAAGGCTACCAACGCCTGTTGTGCGAACCGCTCCGCCTGATCATCGCGACCCAGCATGCGCGCAGCTATACCGAGGTTGTGCAGCGTCTTGGCCATGTTCCGGTCGTCCTTCACTTCCTGGTACAGCGCCAGCGCGGAATCCAGGTATGGGTATGCGGCGATGTAATCCTCCTTCTTCACCAGCGCGCCACCGTAGTTGTTGAGCCCCTTCGCCAGCAGTGCCTTGCTGCCGCTCTCACGGGCCGTTGCGATGTACTCCTGGTATTGGACCTTGGCCTTGTCGGGCTGGTTGATCTCGAAGTACATGTTGGCGATATTCAGCCGCGATTCCATGATATCCTTCGGAGTCCCAAGAGACTTGCGGATCTCCAGTCCCTTGTACATGGCATCCGTCGCGTTCCGCGTATCACCCATCTTCATATAGGTGGTCCCGATGGAATTGTAGAACATCCCCTCACGTTCGCGGTCTTTCAGGAGCTGGCTCACCTCCAGGCCCAATTGGCCAACGGACAGGGCGTTCTCCAGCCGGCCCTGATCACGGTCGACCTCAGCAAGCAGCAGAGCCGATGTCATGATGCCGACACGATCGCGGTTGCGCTGGGCGATGCCCAAGGCCTTTTCAGCCACGTACACCGCACTGTCCGGTTCACCTGTTCGCTTGTATCCCATACCCAGCCGGGAATAGGCGAGTGCAAGCCCGGTCGAATCGCCGATCCCCAATGCCAGTGCCACGGCTTCCCTGGCCAAGTGGATCGTCATCATGATGGAGTCCGAACGAATATCGTATGCCCGCTTGTTCAGGTCCTCCACCTTCTTGCGTACCGCTTCGCGATCGGCACTGCCCGGCCTGCCGCTGGTGCCCGGTTGCCCGAAGGCAACGGACACCAGCAGCAGGCCGACAAGGGCTGTGCAGATCGATGGAAGCGGCGAACGGATCACAGGCGAACGAGGTATGTGCGGCCCGAACGTGTCGCTGAAAGAGGATACACCTTGAGCGAATACGGGTCGACCACTCCTGCGCGCGGATCAGGATCGTCAGCCGTGCTGATGAACCGGTACGCGAGCGTGGAAGTGGTCGTGGTCTCCGTAAGTTTCACTTGCGTACCGACCGGTATCCCGACAGTTACGGTGGTATCGGTGGAGACTTTCACGAACGCATAGAGATAGTATCCTGGCACGGCCGGCGATACTGAAGCGACATAGCTGCCTATCGGGGTCGTATTGGAGAAGGCGGTCACCGTCTCATTGTCCGCATCACTGAGCAGGATCCCTTGTCCTCCTCCAGCGCTCGTATTCATCACCGTAACGCTTGTGCCGGTGCCATAGGCAATATCCGGGTTGGTAGTGATCTTCGATGCTTGCGCCGGATTTCCGGTAGCCGTTATGGACTTCACCTTGATGGTCCAAACGCCGGCCGACAAGGTCGCATCACCGTCGTTGACATACTTCACCCCCGCCGCGTGGGGCACCATTACGCACGCGGTGAACTTGGTGCCCTTCTGGCTCACATAAAGGAAGGTCTTGTCGTTGAACCCGGAGGCGGTGGCCCAGTTGCCGATCGCTGCGCTCGCCACTTCCACCGCGATCAGGTTCGTTCCGGGAGGTGGCACCACCGTGCCCGTATCCTCCGGGGTCGTGTGGATGGTGGTGTCCGATGAATCGGTCACGGTGGCCGATCGCGGCGCAATGGAACTTGTGGTGCGCAGCCACCAGAAGGTGATCAGCGCGAGAAGGATGAGCGTGATGTAAATGACGGTTCTGCGTTCCATGGTTGGTGGTGTTTGGTGTGTATCCGTTCAATGAACTGGTCAGTCCCCGAATGAGAACGTGCGCCCGACCTTCGAATCCGGTATCAACTGGATGCGGAATTTCTCGCTGCGTTTGGGATCGTCCGGCAGGCCCGTCGCCAAATACCCGTATTCGGGTGCCTCCTTGGTGGGGGTGATGTACAGTTCGCGCTGCATGAACCCGCTGGAGGTATAGGGTGGATAGAGCGTCATGGGACTCCTGCCCGGAGCGAGGATGAAGCCGCTCACGGCATGGTCCGTTCCTGCTGCGTTCAGGTCGTAGCGCATGATGGGTACCGGACTGTCTTCGCCGAGGTGTGGCCCGGTCCGCTCATTGTCCGCATCACACACCAGTATCGGCCCCACACCACCGTCGGTGGCACCCGCCAGCACGATGAGTACCGCGGTGATCCCGTCCGGCTCGATCGATGCCGAGGTGTGTGTCAACATGCCTGGATCGTTACCCGTGCTGTCCGCGGCCCGCAGGTTGATCACGTAGGTATGGTCCCTGAGCCCTTCATCGACGTATTCCACGATACGGTCCTTTCCATAAGGCGACGCCACATCGATCTCCACCTTCCCTTTCGGGTCGGTGCGCACATACACATAAGCTTTCTCCCGATAGTTCGCGAGGCCCTCGATGCCCCACGCATCGCCTTGGAGCTGAAGGGTACCGGCGGTGTGTATCTCGCCGACGCGTCCCCAAGAAGACAAGCCAAGGGCTGCCAAGCCGATGGCCAGCAGTCCGACAAGGAATATGATCACATCGTTCTTCATGTTGCGGTGGTGTTTTGGTTGGTGGTCAGGTCATGTATGTCTCAAAGTTCCCAGCCGCGCTCCATGGCGTATTTCACGATGCCTGCGGTGTTGCGGATGGCGAGCTTGTGGAAGATGTTCTTGCGGTGTGTTTCGATGGTGGTGACGCTCAGGAAGAGCGCATCGGCGATCTCCTGGGTGGTCTTTCCGTTCATGATCAACTTCACGATCTGCTTCTCCCGCTTGGTGAGCGCGTGATAGCCATCCCCCTCCTTCCGTTCCGGTGTGCTGCGTTGGCTCTCGTCCAGCATCTGCTGTACAGGCTTCGCGAGATAGCGCTGCCCGGCCGCTACGGCAACAATGGCCTCGCGTAGTTCCACACGCCCGGTGTTCTTCAACACATATCCTGAAGCACCGGCATCCATCAGCTCGCGAACGAATTCGGGGTTGTTGTACATGGTGAGCACCAGCACCTGTGCCCCCTTCACCCCCTTCTTCACCGCACGCGTGGCTTCAATGCCGTCCATCTCCGGCATGCTGATGTCCATCAGGACCACATCCGGCCGCAGCGCGATGGCTTTCTCCACAGCCTCGCGGCCGTTGGACGCCCGACCGCAAACAAGGAAGTCGTCGTTCTGCGAGATCAGTGCTTCCAATCCGTCCAGGATGATGCTCTGGTCGTCCACCAGCAGGATGCGTGTTACGGGCATGGCGTTGTCGGTTTCAGGTGTGCGCTTCTTGGCCATGGCAAATGTCCTTTAAGGAATGCTGTGAAAAAATACCTGTTTCCCGGTATTTTTCGTTCTTGCACAGGTCCTTTCTTCTGCTATCATTTTGGAGCACCATTGAGCCACCAGTGCGAGGATGAGCAGGCCGCAGGAACGAATTGGCACCGTTGCCACCACGTTTTGACCGTTGCTGGAATGAAGGATGTGCCTATACCTGCCCGTCTACTTTTGCGGATCGTAATTCCGACCATGCACCGTGCGACCCTCTTCTTCCTGCTTGCATCCATCCTCGCCTTTGGCGCGCACGCACAACGCTTCACGGTAAGTGGCTTCGTCACCGATTCCTCCAGCGGTGAAGCGCTCATCGGTGCCAGTGTGTTCATCAAGGAGATCAACAAGGGCGTTCCCACCAACACCTACGGCTTCTACTCGGCGACGCTCGACCAAGGCGATCATACGTTGGTCGTGCGGTACATCGGCTACCGCGATCTCGAACGCACCATACACCTCACCGCCGACCAGAAGCTGAACCTCGATCTGGTAACCACGGTGGTGGAGATCAAGCAAGTGGAAGTGACAGGCGAGAAGCACAGGAGCAACACGGAGGGCACGGACATGGGGCGCATCGATGTGGACGTGCAGAAGTTGAGCGTGCTACCCGCGTTCATGGGCGAAGTGGACATCTTGAAGACGATCCAATACCTGCCGGGGGTGAAGAGCAACGGCGAGGGCAACAGCGGTTTCTATGTGCGCGGCGGTGGACCGGACCAGAACCTGATCCTGCTGGACGAGGCCACCGTGTACAATGCGAGCCATCTCTTCGGCTTCTTCAGCGTGTTCAATGCGGACGCGGTGAAGAACCTGGAACTGATCAAGGGCGGCATGCCCGCCAACTATGGTGGGCGCACGAGTTCCGTGCTGGACATCACCATGAAGGAGGGGAACGACCGCACCTTCCATGGGCAAGGCGGCATCGGCCTCATCAGTTCGCGCCTCACGTTGGAAGGACCGATCGTGAAGGACAAGAGTTCCTTCATCGTCAGCGGCAGGCGCACGTATATCGACATCCTTACCAAACCGTTCCTGAAGGACAACCCGAACTTCAGCGGAACAGGCTACTACTTCTACGACCTGAACGCGAAGGCCAACTACAGGCTCAGCGACAAGGACCGCTTCTATTTGAGCGGCTACTTCGGGCGCGATGTCTTCGACTTCGGTGGCAGCAATCCCGGCGACCCCAGCTTCCGCATTCCATGGGGCAATGCTACCGTTGCGGGCCGGTGGAACCACGTCTTCGGTCCCCAGCTTTTCATGAACACCACCGCCACCTTCAGCGACTACAAGTTCGAGTTCAACGGCGCACAGGAACAGTTCTCCTTCTCGCTGTTCAGCGGCATCAAGGACTACGGATTGAAGGTGGATCTGAGCCAGTACCCGAACGTGCGGAACAGTTTGAAGTACGGCGGCCAGTACATCTTCCACACGTACACGCCCAGCACCGTGGTCATCCAGAGCGGTGAGACCAATTTCAACATCGATGAGCCCAGCAAGCTGAAGGCGCATGAGGGCGCGGTCTACATCCTGGACGAGTTCGACATTACCGACCAGTGGCGCGTGAACGCCGGTCTACGGCTCACCTCGTTCACGCAAGTTGGCACGTACCGTGAGTACCTCTACGATGCCCAGGGGAAGCAGACCGGCACCCAGGAATACGCGGCGAACGAGACGATCAAGAGCTACGCCGGGCTGGAACCGCGCCTCAGTATGCGCTACCGACTGAACGACAGGAGCAGCATCAAGGCGAGTGTGAACCGCAACTTGCAATACGTACACCTCGCGAGCTTCAGTTCCATCGCGCTTCCAACGGATGTGTGGGTGCCGAGCGGCAAGAACGTTAAGCCACAGGAGGGGATCCAGTACGCCGCCGGGTATTTCCACGACATAAAGGACCACACGTACGAAACCAGCGTGGAGGTCTACTACAAGGACATGCGCAACCTGATCGAGTACCGCGAGGGCGTGCAACCGCAGGACAATGGCAACACGAACTACGACCGCAACCTCGTCTTCGGCAATGGCTACTCCTACGGCGCGGAATTCTTCGTGAAGAAGCGCACCGGAAAGTTGCAAGGCTGGATCGGCTACACCTGGAGCAAGACCATGCGCACCTTCCCTGATATCAACAATGCGGTGGAATTCCCCAGCCGTTGGGACCGCCGCAACGACATGAGCATCGTGGCCTCCTACGACCTGAACAAGCGCTGGACCTTCGGTGGCACCTTCGTGTACAGCACCGGCCAAGCGGTCACGCTTCCTGTGAACCGCTACTACATCGAGGGGCGTGTGGTCAGCCAGTACACCGAACGCAATGGCTATCGCATGGCGCCCTATCACCGGCTCGATGTCGCCGCCACACTGAAGAACCGCGACACGAAGAAGAAGAAGGACCCGAACACCGGCGTGGTGACCGAAGTGCAGCGCAAGTACCGCAGTAGCTGGACCTTTTCCGTCTACAACGTGTACAACCGCGCGAACCCCTATTTCATCTACTTCGACACTGCCGGCACCCTCACGAACGGGGACCTGCGCGTGACAGCGAAACAGGTCTCGCTCTTTTCCATCCTCCCGTCCATCACGTGGAACTTCCAGTTCTGATGAAACGCGTTCTCCTCCCCTGCATAGCCGCCGTGATGCTCTTCGGTTGCACCAAGGACATCACCGTGGACCTGCCCCGCACCGATCCGTACATCGTGGTGGAAGGAACCATCCAGCCGGGCCAGCCGCCATTGGTGATCCTTACGCGCACCCAGAATTTCTTCGACCCCACGGACCTCAATGCGTATGGCGACCTCTTCGTGAAGAACGCCACCGTACTGGTGGGCGATGGAACGAACACGGTGCAACTCGCACAGATCTGCAGCGGCGATATTCCCGAAGACCAGATCCCCCTCGCCGCCGAACTGCTCGGCATCGATCCACAGATCCTCGCCCATGTGGATATCTGCGTCTACACCGACAGCACCGGCACGCTATTAGGCCAAACGGGCAGAACCTACACGCTGAACATTTCAGCGGAAGGCAAGACGTTGAGCAGCGTGACCTCGATCCCCTATGCCGTGCGCCTCGACAGCACATGGTTCAAGCTCGCGCAGCAGAATGAGAACGACGACACGCTGGGCTATGTGTGGGCCACGCTCCACGACCCTGATACATTGGGCAATGCTTATCGCTTCCTCACGCGCCGCATCAACCACCGATCGGATGGAAGCATCAAGGACAACACCTATGTCGGTGCGATCGGCTCCACGTTCTACGACAAGTTCATCAACGGCCTCACCTTCGATTTCTTCGGCGTGCGGGGCGCTTCACCCTACAGCAACAACCCGGATGATGACAACGCCGAACGCGGTTACTTCAAGCGTGGCGATACCGTGGTGGTGAAGTTCGTGAGCGTGGGCTATGCCGAATACGATTTCTACAACAGCATGGAGGCCAACGTAGCGAGCCAAGGCGATCTCTTCAGCACGCCCGCTAATGTGAAAAGCAACATCACCGGCGGCTTGGGCGTGTGGGCCGGCTGGGGGCCGGCGCTGGACACGGTGATCTGCCAGTAACGTCCCATCGCGTCCTTATGCGGGCATCCGGGGCTATCGGGTCTTGATCCCTCGGACAACACAGGCAATACGAACACTTCATCAGAAGTGCGCGCTCATCATTTTTTTCCGCAGATGACGCAGATGACGCAGATGGTCCGCCGACGGCGGACGCCAGGCACGCAAGCGCTTCATCTGCGTCATCTGTGTCATCTGCGGATAGTAACCCTCAGCCGTTCAGCGGGCATCCGCTTGTGGGGCGCGGCATGGGGATCCGAAAGCCCGCAGCGGACATCGCGCAGCGATGAAGCGCGGACTACTTTCGCGCCTTCGTTCGCCGAAGCGTCCGCGCGACGGCGAAACCCCTGATGAGCACCACCCCCGAACATGTCAAATGCCTGATCATCGGATCAGGCCCCGCCGGGTATTCCGCCGCCATCTATGCCGCGCGCGCCGACCTGAAACCCGTGATGATCGAAGGCCCGCTGCCCGGTGGCCAGCTCACGCAGACCACCGAGGTGGACAATTACCCCGGTTATCCGAACGGCCGCAGCGGTCCGGAAATGATGGAGGACCTGAAGGCGCAAGCGAAGCGTTTCGACACCGATGTGCGCAGCGGTTGGGTGACCAAGGTGGATCTCACCGGACCTGTCCATAAAGTGTGGGTGGATGAAAAGACGGAGATCCATGCGGACGCGGTGATCATCAGCACCGGGGCCAACGCGAATTGGCTCGGCTTGCCGAACGAGATCCGCCTGCGCGACCTCGGCGGTGGTGTAACAGCGTGCGCTGTATGCGACGGGTTCTTCTTCCGCGGACAGACCGTGGCACTGGTAGGCGCGGGCGACACCGCGTGCGAGGAAGCAACCTACCTCTCCAAGCTCTGCCCGAAGGTGTACATGCTCGTGCGCAAGCATGAGTTCCGCGCGAGCAAGGCGATGGTACACCGCGTGGAGCACACACCGCAGATCGAGGTGCTCTATAACACCGAGGTGAAGGATGTGCTCGGCGAACACGGCGTGGAAGGCATCATCGCGGTGAACTACGTGACACAGGAAGAACGCCAGCTTGATGTCACCGGCCTCTTCATCGCCATCGGCCACAAGCCCGCCACGGATCTCTTCAAAGGCATGCTCGACATGGACGAGACCGGTTACCTGAAACACAAGCCGGACAGCACCGCCACCAACATCCCCGGTGTGTTCGTTTCAGGCGATGCGGCTGATAGGGTCTATCGCCAGGCCGTTACTTCGGCAGGAACCGGTTGCATGGCTGCGCTGGATGCGGAGCGTTACCTCGCAGCGAAAGGGATACACTGATCACGCCACCGGAAGCCGGAACCAGAACCGGCTCCCTTGTCCCACAGCAAAGGCAAAAACTTCGAGGAGAACGGCGGCAATCGAGCGCTTGTACAAGGTGAGGACGGAGGTGCGGGCGGGGAAGCGGGGGTAGTGCACTATCTGCCCTCAGTTAGGCGACTTGTTCCACTGCGAACAGATCGATCAGGCCCTTCGCATCTGTCTTCAGCCGACCTTCATCATCGAACGGCATCGCATAGGCCATACTGCACCTGTGCGGAAGTTCATTAGATCGCCAGCCATCACCAGCCGACGCATAGGTCCCTCGCATTATTGGCTGCACTCCCGGATACAACAGGACACTGTGATCACATCCGAATTGCACGTTGTAGGCAAAGAGTTGTTGCAGATCGCCCATCGCTGGCTTGCCTTCATCCGGCATTTTCCATTTGGTGTCCACTATCGTGCGCTCCCCTTCCGGTGAGGTGATCACGATGTCCGGCCGAATGCGGCGGTCTTCCCAAAAGTCTGTCCTCTCTTGGCCGTTCACTGAATACCCTACAGGACAATGGCGTTTCAACAGCCTCAGCATGAACTTCTCCCAGAGCCGTTCCATGTCGAAGAGGATGCCCAGCACCGGTTCGCGTCCGTGTTGCACGTCCGGACTGTAGTTGAGGATGATGAGCTTGGCCAACTGCACCGCAAGTGCATAGTCGTTCGTTTTGCGACCAAGCCGTAACCGTTGGAACGTAATCGCATTGATCGGTCTATCCGTCACACTATCAAACGCCCATGCGAGGTCTTGCATACGGCCCTTCAACAAACTGTCCTGCGTGGTGTGCTGCGCAATGTGCAACGCTTCGCCAAGGATGCTGTGGAGCAGATGATCGGTATCGTAAGTCTGATGCACTACCGCGAAGCGTTCACGATGCACCAGGTTTTGCCGCAAGTGGCGCGGAAAGTCGAGGCGGCCCTTCAGCGCGGTCAAGTTCCCTTGCACAGTGTGGTACTGCTTCACCAAACCGCGATGCACCAGACGTTGCACTTCGCGCACATACAGGCCGAGGAAGAAGTCGAGCAGTGATGTATGCCGCAGCCGCAGGCTGGCTTGTTGTGCTTCATACAGTGGAAGGTCGTGCGCCACATGCAGCATGGTGAGCAGCGCTTGTTGCCAACGTCCCTGTTCCGTGACGCCAGCATTGCGATCCGCCTTCGGCAACACCTCGATCACCAGACTTCCGATTTGCACCACACCCACATGGTTCGTGCAGTAAACGCGGTTGTGGCCCACCGTGAAGAAGCGGTTCGCGTTGCGCTCGTTCCATTGCACGAGCCGCTCGAAATGCAGGCTGCCGAAACCGTTTTCGCCAATGGCGATGGTCTCGTACTC
>JANMKC010000212.1:0-5726 GCA_031371785.1 Flavobacteriales bacterium
AGTGCAGCCTACGTCTCGACTCCGCTCGACGTGACAACAGCAGCACTCGCCACTCACCACTCGCCACTCACTACTCTTTGAGCCCATGCCCAGCCTGAAGGAAGTCCGCAACCGCATCGTCTCCGTCAACAGCACCAAGCAGATAACCGCGGCCATGAAAATGGTGAGCGCTGCGAAGCTCCGCCGCGCGCAGGACGCCATCGTGCGCATGCGGCCGTACGCGGAGAAGCTGCAAAGCATCCTCAGCAACGTGAGCGCTGAGCTGCAAGGCAACGAAGGCACGTACAGCGCGAAGCGCGAGGTGAAGAAGGTGCTGCTGGTGGCCATCGTGAGCAATCGCGGGCTCGCCGGCGCTTTCAATGCGATGGTGTTCCGCAGCATACGCCGCATGACGGTGGATCTTGAAGCACAAGGCAAGACCGTACATGTGCTCCCCATCGGCAAGAAAGCCATGGACGCCTACCGCCGCACCAAATACTTCAACCCCGAACTGCCCAGCAACGGTGCCAGCCTCTACGACGGACTGACCTTCGAGAAGGTAGCCCCCATGGCCGAGGCCATCATGCAGCTCTTCGCTAATGGCAGTTACGACCAGGTGATGCTGGTGTACAACAAGTTCAAGAACGCCGCTGTGCAAGTGCTCGCGGAGGAGCCCTACTTGCCCGTTCCGCCCGCCGAAGCGCAGCCCGCAAAGGCAGGTGCCGCCGATACAAAAGCCCTGCGTGCTGATTTCATCATGGAGCCGGACCGCGCGGAGATCGTGCAACTGATCGTGCCCAAGAGCCTGAAGATCCAACTGTACAAGGCGCTGCTCGATAGCAATGCCTCGGAGCACGGCGCGCGCATGACCGCCATGCACAAGGCCACTGACAATGCCGATGCACTGTTGAAGGCCCTGAAGCTCACCTACAACAAGGCGAGGCAGGCGGCGATCACCAATGAGATCCTCGAGATCGTAGGTGGGGCCGAGGCGCTGAAGGGCTGAGCCTTCATTCCGGTTTCTGATAGTAGCTCTGGTCTTTCGGGGGGCCGTCTATGCGAAGGAGGTCCTACCTTTATGCAGCATGCGATCTTGCTCCTCTGATGTTCTTGTACCCTGCGTTCTGTTGTGCTTGGTTGTAAGCATCGAACTAAAGTGCCAAACAATTTTCGGCCCGGCCCAACTCATCTATCAAGCCACGACCAATTACAAAGCCATGTCCGTCGGGGACGCGGATAATGATGGGGACATCGATATCGTCATCTCCTATGCCGAGGACGGAGCGATCTACTACCACGCGAATGATGGGACTGGAATATTCGGCGAAAGGCAACGGATCGATGGAACTATACACGGTGTGCGAGCTGTGGGCTTTGCGGATCTCAATGGCGACGGCGCGTTGGACATCTATGCTGCATCCCCGTTGACGGGGGTGGTTCGTTGGTATGCGAACGACGGCGACGCCGTGTTCGGGTCAGGAACCAATATCGCGACACCGAACACTGTGCCCAATGATGTTATCGCGGTTGATCTTGACGGGGATGGAGATAACGACCTTATTGCCGCTGACCCGGTGAACGATGCGATCACTTGGTTCTCGAACAATGGGGTTGGTGTTTTCGGGTCGGCACAAACGATTACCTCGTCACTCGACTCTGCGGAGCAGGTGCATTGCGCCGATATCGACATGGACGGCGACATGGATGTCTTGGGAGTAAGTGCCACAAATGGCTCTCTCGCATGGTATCCGAATTTGGGCGGAGGGAACTTCGGGGGTGGTCAAATGGTTCCTTCCATACTCTCGTACCCCTTCCTGTTCGATATCCATGACCTGGACGGTGATGGCGCACAAGATATCGTCGCCCCAGGAGGCGGGGTCACATGGTTCAAGAACAACGGCTTTGGGAACTTCACCCCGCGTATGATCGGTGTGGACTATTCAGTCGGCATCGCGCAAGCTGGTGACTTCGACAATGATGGTCTTCCGGAGATCTACGTTGAACAGGTCGATGAGAATTTCTACCACACTTTGGTAGTCGTTGCATTGGATAGCCTTGGAGACGCAGGAAGCACTTGGCAGATTGATGCGATCGCCAACACTACTGCCCTCTCGATAGTTGACATGGATCATGCGGATCGCTTGGATTTCCTTGTTGCATCGGGCGATTGGGATAAGGTGGCTTGGTATCAGAATCCCGATAGCTCAATCGATCCTTCCTCGAACGACCACATCGTTGATGCGCAGGCCTCCACATTTTCGGACGCGCCGTACATCATCGACATGGATGGTGATGGTGATCCCGACATTGCAACAAAATCTTTGTTCGACCGCACGATATGGTTCCAGAACAATGGCTCCGCATCCTTCGATCTGCGGAGCACCCCGGTCCTTGGACCTTGGGATACCGACCAGCTTGTAGCGGGTGACCTGAACGGAGATGGTGCCGGTGATTTCCTTGGAAAATATTACTACACCTTGGTTCAATTCGGGGTGAACCCGGATCTCCATGCATTGCTCAATGACGGCTCAGGCGTGCATTTCGATACAACGGAGGTAGCGCCAGTGACATCATCATCCACAGTGAAAACCCTGCTTATAGATCTGGACATGGACGGGGATCTGGATGTGCTCAACTTTACCGCATGGAATGTACCAGACCAGACTATCAGCTGGCGCGAAAATGACGGCACCGGTCACGGGTGGACAGTGCATTCGATCATTAGCACATCTTATGACCAGGAACTCGCATTCTTTTCCGCAGCCGTGGCCGACATGAATGGGGATGGCTGGCTTGACATCATTGCCGCTTCAACGCTCACGCATCATGTCGAGATCCTCTTTGGAACCGGTCTCGGCACATGGGCCGTATATCCTGTGATCGTCTATACGCTGGCGACACAGAGCTTTTTCGCGACACCCCTTGACATGAATGGTGATGGTTTGATGGACATCGTGGCACAGGACCTCAGCGTCGATCCTCCAGAACTTGTCACTCTTCAACAGGATGTGAACAACGAGTTCACGCTACACCAGGATCTCCAGGTAAACAGCTATGGCTTTTGCTTGAAAGCAACAGATGTGGATGACGATGGCGACGTCGACCTCATATATCCATCACCTTGGGGCAGCCGCGTTTCAATGTTCATGAATGATGGCCTCGGAACACTTGGTCCTGAGGTTGTCATTTCTGATCAAGATCTCGAACAGCCTGAGTGGCTCGTTTTAGGCGATCTGGATAGCGACGGTGACAAGGATCTGGTCGTATCCGATTATATCGGTCAACGGCTTGTGTGGTTCAAGAACATGGGATCCCCGCTGGCTGAATCGGAACTTGCAACAGAGCGGATTTCGGTCCATCCGAATCCCTTCAGTGAGTGGACAACCGTGACAATGGGCAATGTGATCGGACCGTCTGATATTCTGGAACTCACAAGTGCCGATGGTAGAATGGTCAGGACCATTCGCGGAAATGGCAGCAAGGAAGCGACCTTCAGTCGGGAGGGTCTTGCTTCGGGGATCTATTCCGTTCGCGTTGTGTCCGACGACATTGTAATGGGTCGCGCGCGAGTAGTGGTGCAATGATGCCTGTTGCACTTGGTCGGGCCCATGAGCATCCCAACGCAGAAGGTCGCAACGCCAAATCGCCGTGTGGCCACCTAATTTCACCGCGTATTTCCACCTCGCTTATGCAGCACCTCATCGACGGATTCCCACGCCAACTGAAAGAAGCGATCGAGATCGGTCGCAAGGCCGAACTGAAAGCGCCCGGAGGGCCTTATGCCAATGTGGTCGTTACCGGCCTCGGTGGCAGCGGCATCGGCGGGCGCATCGCAGCGCAGCTTGTCGCAACCGAGAGCAAGGTGCCGATGGAGGTGTACAGCAACTACTACCTGCCCGCTTATGTGAACCACAAGAGTTTGGTGATAGCGTGCAGCTATAGTGGCAACACCGAAGAGACCATCGCCGCGATGGAACAGGCGCTCAGCAAGGGCGCACGTGTATGCGTGGTCACCAGTGGCGGCACGATGCTCGACATGGCGAAAGCGAAAGGCTTGGACCACATCGTGATCCCCGGTGGCAACCCGCCGCGCACCATGCTCGCGTACTCGCTCACGCAACAGTTCTATGTGCTGCACCACTTCGGCATCATCGGTGACGGCTTCGAGGGCGCGATCAAGACCGCCGCACTGATGCTCGAACACGACAAGGCGGACATCCAGGCCGAAGCGAAGAAGCTCACCGACGCGATCTTCCAGAAGCGCGTGATCATCTACAGCGAAGCCGCTACGGAGGCCGTGTGCATCCGCTTCCGCCAACAACTGAACGAGAACAGCAAAGAGCTCTGCTGGCACCATGCCATCCCGGAGATGAACCATAACGAACTCGTTGGTTGGGCTGGTGGTGACAAGAACATGGCCGTGGTGATCTTCCGCCACAAGACCGACCATGAGCGCAGCCAAGTGCGCATGGAGATCAACAAGAAGGTCTTTGAGAAATACACCCCGCACATCCATGAGGTGTGGAGCAAGGGGGACACGGCCATCGCACGCCAACTCTACCTGATCAATGTGGGCGATTGGGTGAGCTGGTACCTCAGCGTGAAGAAAGGTGTTGATGCCAGCGAGATCGCGGTGATCAACAGCTTGAAGAGCGCGTTGGCGGAGGTGAAGTGATATTCAAACGCAGAGGCGCCGAGGGAATACCGAGGAACGCTGAGGGGTGATGAATAGCAGACGCGGAGGCGCAGAGGTTGATGAGGAACGCAGAGGACCGCTGCGCGGTGCAGAGGTCGCCGAGAACCAGCTATCATGACCTACAACGAACTCAGTTCGAAGATCATTGGTGCGGCCATCGAGGTCCATCGCGAGTTGGGGCCTGGGTTGTTGGAGAGCGTTTACGAAGAGTGCTTGGTGCATCTGCTCCGCGAGATGGGCTTGCGGATCGAGACGCAAGTCCAGGTGCCGATCATCTTTCGCGGACGAACACTTGGAACACCGCTGCGATTGGACATCCTGGTCGACGGTCGCGTGATCGTCGAGGTGAAGGCCGTCGAAACCATTGTCGACATCTTCATGGTAAAGACCTTGTCCTATCTGCGCCTCTCGAACCGCAAGCTCGGCCTCGTCATCAACTTCCACGAGGTGCGGTTGAAGGACGGCATCCGTAGGGTTGTGAACGGGCTTGACGAGGAGTAGCTGCGGCGTTCCAATTCCAAACGCAGAGATGCGGAGGGGCGCGGAGTCGCGCTGAGCAATGGCCTTGGACTATATCCGATCGAGTTCCGGATCACCTCAGCCATGCGAAGCGCCTCCGCGTACCATTCATCTCTGCGTTCCTTTGCCTTCCCTCCGCGCCTCTGCGTTTGATCTTTCCCCGTGAGACACGCCCACTTCCAAGATCTCGGCCTCATCGACTATGCCGATGCATGGGCTTACCAGACGAAGCTCTTCCAGGCCACCATCAATCGCAAAGTCGCGAACCGGAATCCTGTAATTTTAACTTCGAGCGAAGTCGAGAAGCAACAAACGCTGACCGAGGACCATCTCCTCTTTTGCGAGCACCCGCATGTTTACACCTTGGGCAAGAGCGGCAAGCAAGCGCACTTGCTCTTGAACGAAGAAGGTCTTCGCGAAAAGGGCGTGCAGTTCTTCCCCATCGATCGCGGTGGTGATATCACCTATCACGGACCCGGGCAGATCGTGGGCTATCCCATCTTCGATCTCGATCACCACTTCACCGATATCC
>JANMKC010000233.1:0-6867 GCA_031371785.1 Flavobacteriales bacterium
CTCGCGGGCCGCTTCGAACTGGTGCGCATGCAGCAATGGTCCTGCACCGAAATGCGCGAAGCCTTCGGCTGGGACATCGACCGCTACCTTTTCTTCGGTGGCTATCCGGGCTCAGCAAGGCTCATCAGCGATCCGCCGCGATGGCGGGCCTACATGCGCGACGCGTTGATCGAGACGAGCATCGCGCGTGACGTGTTGCAGATGACACGCGTGGACAAGCCCGCACTGTTGCGCCGCCTGTTCGAACTGGGTTGCGGCTACAGCGGCCAGGAACTCAGCTACACGAAAATGCTCGGCCAACTGCACGATGCGGGCAACACCACCACGCTCAGTTGGTACGGCGAACTCACCAGCGCTGTGGGTTTGCTCACACCTCTGCGCAAATACGCCGGTCAGCAAGTGCGCCAACGTGCCAGCAGCCCCAAATGGATGGTGCATGACACGGGTCTGCTCACCTCACCCATGGGCATCACACTTGCTCAAGCGAAAAAGGACGGATCGCTCTGGGGCCGCATCGTGGAGAGCGCCGTGGGCGCTCACCTGCTGCATGGTGCGCGCGACGAAGGTTTTGAGGTCTTCTACTGGCGTGATGGCGACAACGAAGTGGATCTCGTGATGAAGCGCGGAAAGAAGATCACGGCCATCGAAGTCAAAAGCGGAAAGATCCGCAAGGGACTTCCCGGCATCGCGGCTTTCCATGATGCGTTCGATCCGGACCGCTCATTGCTGATCGGTGAGGGCGGGATCGGGTTGGAGGAATTCCTGTCACTGCCAGCCTCCCACTGGATCGCTTGACCCGCTCCAACGCGAGCGTCCCTTACGGCAGTTGCTCCGCCCGCGTATTCGTAGGCACGACACCTCCCACCGTCACGAGCACGGGATCCCTGTCATTGTCCGCGCCCGTGTACTTCACCACACTGTCCATGTTCACGTCCTCAGTGCGGTACTGGCCGGTGATCGTGTTCGTCGGGATGGTGCCACCGATCGCTACGAGGATGAGATCGCGATCATTGTTCGATCCGGTGTACTTGATCGTGCCGTCGCGAAGCACATCACCCGGCCACAGCGCCATCACGGAGCCGTTCGCGTTCTGCGCGGCCGTGCCATACGTCGGCGTGCCCGGTGCACGGAAGTCGATCGTGACAGCGGCGGAAGTCAGTGCGATCGCGGAAGCGCTCATCACACCGAGGTGGTTGCGATGGCGGATCGCCACATAGTAATTGCCGGGAATGATCGGGAGCTTCAGCGCGGAGACACCATCCACATCCACCACATCGCCATCGCGTTGCACCAAGGCAGCGCGGCGCACCAGCACCGTATGCGGATCGATCGCGGAACGCAGTTCAAGCAGTACCCAATCCTCGATCGCGTTGTTGCCGGTGATGGAGAGCACCGAACTGATGATGGTGGTCGATCCGCCGGTTGGAGCAAGACCGAGCGCGCTGTAGGGCTCGGTGAGCGGGAAGGTGGCAAGCGTGCGCAGGTTATCGTTCATCACAGTAGCACCGCTGGCCAAGGGGCCGCTTAACAACACCTTGGCATCCACACGCACGTACTGTCCTGTGCAAACACAGCCTGCCGTGTAGGTGTCCACTGTGTTGGGATCGCCATCATCGCAAGCGGCACCGAGAGTGCATGCGAGCGGTTGCTGCTGCGTGACGCAATGCACCATGCCGCCGTTCGCGTAGAGGTTGCGGCAATCGATGCCGGTCACCGTGCGGCCTGGATACAGTCCTTGCAGGATCGTGATCGCCGTAGCGTCGTTCGGATCGTTGTAGGTGGGCACCAGCACCACGCCGTTCGCCACATAGTAGTTCGCGTAGGATCCTTTGAAGCCGAGGTTCGTTCCGTAGCTGGTGACCACGTTGTTCTGGCTGAGCGGCAAATACACTTTCGTGTACACCACATTGCTCACATTGCTGGCCGCGTACAGCGTGGCGATATCCGCCGCCGATGCGCCCCAGTAGGTGAGGTCCGCATTGTTCATCGTAACGAGCGTAGTGCCGTCAACGAATTTGGCGAAGCCGTCGATGTGGAAGTCGGTGACATCATCCGCCACACCGGTAACACCATTGAGCCAGATGAATTTGGAGACGCCGAGGTATTGCGTGAAGTTCGCCTCGGCCTGCGCCTGCGTCATGCCGGGGTTGCGCACACTGTTGGCCGGGCTCTGGCTGATCACTGAACTTTTGCAAGCGAGCAACACGCCGTTGCCGTCCAGTTCCACCGCACCGCCCTCGTTCGTCATCACTGTGTTCAGGTTCACCACGGGCATACTTATGGCGGTTGCCACGGTGGTTGGAATGGGGTTGCAGAGCGTGTAGTTGTAATCGCCGCCCCAGCCGTTGAATCCCCAGTCTTCGATCTTCATCGCACCGAGGTTGTCGCGCACGAAAATGGGTCCGTTGTCGCGCACCCAACAATCGTTGGTGGTGGCGATGAGCCAGGTGATATTCGTCTGCGGCACCGCCGCCGCGGTCAACAGGGTGATGATGCGGTTCTTCTCGGTGGTGTTGTACGCGATGATGTGTACGGTTTCGTGCGGCACGAGCGCGGCGGTCATCGCCACCCACGTAGCATCCAGCCGGTTGCGGTAAGCGGTGCCGTATTCGTATTGATGCGGCCATTGCAGCCAGGTGCCTTCATGCACGTCGTTCTCGTGCGGCATGGTGTAAGTCTGCGCGGAGGAAATGATGCCAGGAAGAACCAAGGTCAAAGTCCAGATGAGGCGAAGGCGCTTGCTGGAACGGACGATGTTGGTCATGTTGGTGCGCTGAGGATCCATAGTGATGGCCAAGGTTAGGAAGGTTCTGTGTTGAAGTCGTCCACGCATTGTCGCACTCCGGGGATCCTGATCAACCATTGAACTCAAAAGCTGAAAGTTCGCATCGTGACCTCACACACCCTTGGTGGAAAACACCGCGCACGTTCCGCACCGGTGAAAGTCGCCCCGTTACTTTCACCACCAGCCTATCGCGCATGCAACAGAGATCCTCCACCAGCGTCGCCATCGTCATCCTCGGCGCGCTCTTCTTCATCTTCGGGTTCGTCACCTGGCTCAATGGCACGCTCATCCCCTATTTGAAACTCGCATGTGAACTGGACACGGCCCAAGCGCTCTGGGTCACCTTCGCCTTCTACATCTCCTACTTCTTCATGGCGCTGCCGTCGTCGTGGATCCTGCAACGCACGGGTTTGAAGAACGGCATGATGCTCGGCCTTTTCGTGATGGCCGTCGGCGCGTTGATCTTCATCCCAGCCGCGCACAGCCGCACCTACGGGCTCTTCCTCGCAGGCCTCTTCATCATCGGCACGGGCCTCGCGCTCTTGCAAACGGCGAGCAATCCGTACATCACGGTTGTGGGGCCGATCGAGAGCGCGGCGGCGCGGATCAGCATCATGGGCATTTGCAACAAGGTGGCCGGTGTGCTCGCACCCATCGTGCTCGGCGCCATTGTGCTCTCCGACGCCGATGCGCTCACGCAAAAACTCGCAACGATGGATGTTGCCGCGAAGGCTGCGCAACTGAACGAACTCGCGAGCCGCGTGGTGATGCCCTACACCGTGATGGCCATCGTGCTCATCGGCCTCGGCCTGATGGTGCGCTTCTCGCCGCTGCCCGAACTGGATCTGAAGAAAGCCGCAGGCTCCAGCGCGAACGATCATCGCGGCATTTTCTCGTTCCCGAATCTGATCCTCGGTGTGATCGCGCTCTTCCTCTATGTCGGCGTGGAAGTGATGGCGGGCGATACCATCGGCATCTACGGGCAGTCGCAGGGCGTGCCGCTCAGTGAAGCGAAACACCTCACCAGCTACACGCTCATCGCGATGGTGGTGGGCTACATCGTCGGCATTACCTGCATCCCGAAGATCATCTCGCAGTCGCGCGCACTGGCGGGATCGGCGATCATCGGTGTGCTGATCACGGTGCTCGCGATCATGATCCCCGGTTACACCTCTGTTCTGTGCATCGCTTTGCTCGGTCTTGCGAACGCGCTGATGTGGCCCGCCATCTGGCCGCTGGCGATCAATGGCTTGGGGCGGTACACGGAGAACGGAAGCGCCATGCTCATCATGGCCATCGCGGGCGGTGCGGTGCTGCCGAAGATCTATGGCGCATTGGCGGACATGCCGGCCATCGGCCACCAGCAAGCGTATTGGATCATGGTGCCGTGTTACCTCTTCATCCTCTGGTACGGGCTCAGTGGCCATAAGAGAGGGGGTTGGGGTGGCGCTTCAGGTGGTCGATGATCCCATAGGCTGTTGATAGTTGACTTGCTTGTACAAGCAAGTCAAATGATAGGTTTGTCAGCGCATGGCACCCAAACCACACCCTTATTGCGGCTGCATGTTCTTCAGCGCCAATGCACTGGCGCGTGTACTGATGAAAATGGCCGACGAGACCTTTTCCCCGTTGGGCCTAACCCCTACCCAAGCCTTCATCCTGATGAGCATTGGGCGAGAACCTGGCATCAACATGAGCCGGATCGCCCATGAGCTGCGATTGGACATCTCCACGATCACACGCACGTTGGACAAAATGAAACTCAGCGGACTCTTGTACTCTGAGCCTTGGAAAAAGTCCGTCCGCTTGTACGCATTGCCGGACGGACAGGAGAAGGTGGCCGACGTGAAGGCCGCGTGGAAAAAGCTGGGGATACGGTACAGCCATCGCCTTGGCAAGGACCGTACGAACAAACTCGCGGACGAGATCAATCTGGCATACGATACGATCACGATGCTGGAACCTGAGAAGGAATGACTTGCTTGTACAAGCAAGTCAATTCTTGGAGTGAGAGCGGTCCCCTGATCCGAACATTTGCACTCCGCACGATCCATGCGGTGATCCCACATCCCCTCCCAAGAACCTGAAACAACGCACCCAGATGAAGAAGAAGATCGGCATCCTCGGCACCGGCATGGTGGGCCAAGTGCTCGCCGCGGGCTTTTTGAAACACGGTCACAACGTGATGATCGGCACACGCAACGCCGACAAGTTGAAGGACTGGCAGGAGAAGAACAGCGAGGGTGCCGTCGGCACGCACATGGATGTAGCCGCTTGGGCGGACATCATCGTGCTCGCTACGAAGGGCACCGCTGCGGAAACCGTGATCAAGCTCTGCGAAAGCAAGGACCTCATCGGCAAGGTGATCATCGACACCACCAACCCGATCGCCGATGCGCCACCGGACCACGGCGTACTGAAATACTTCACCACGCTTGATGACAGCCTGATGGAGCGCCTCCAGAAGTTGGTGCCGGGCGCGCACTTCGTGAAAGCCTTCAATAGCGTGGGCAACGCCTTCATGGTGGATCCGCATTTCAAGGAAGGCAAACCCACGATGTTCATCTGCGGCAACATCGAAGCGGCGAAGAAGACCGTGACCGATATCCTCACCGACTTCGGGTGGGACACCGAGGACATGGGTGGTGTGGAAGGCGCGCGCGCCATCGAGCCGCTGTGTATGCTGTGGTGCATACCCGGCTTCGCGCGGAACCAGTGGAGCCATGCGTTCAAGTTGTTGAAGAAATGAACGGTTGTTGGTTGTTGGTTGTTCGGCGATGTCAACGAGACTGTTAGGTAAAGTGTGTCAGTTGGGCTGAGGAGTTGTTCCTTCAACCAACCAGACACGAAGATGAAAAAGCAGACAGACAAGATCGACTACGAGAACTTCGAGAAAGAGGCTGTTAAGGGTTTGTATGATGGTAGACCGCTGATCGGCGAGGGTGGGATCTTCACCGAGATGATCAAGCGGATCGTACAAGCCAGTTTGAACGGCGAGGTGCAGGCGCATTTGGCCAGGGAAGAAGAGGTTGGCAACCGTCGCAACGGATACACACCAAAGCGATTGAAGACCAGCGTTGGGGAGGTGGACTTCGCCACGCCACGCGACCGGTCAGGCACCTTCGAACCGCAGCTGGTGGGCAAGCGGCAACGTGTGCTGAACTCGGAACTGGACCAGAAGATCCTAGGACTGTACAGCCTTGGGATGAGCTACCGGGATATCAGCGGCCACCTGCGGGAGATCTATGGTGTGGAGACCAACGAGGCCACGATCAACGCGGTGACCGAGCTGGTGGTGGAAGACCTGCGCGTATGGCAAAGCCGACCGCTGGACCCGACCTACGCGATGGTGTGGATGGACGCGGCCTTCTTCAAGATCAAGCACGAAGGGAGCGTACAGAACCGCGCGGTGTACACGGTACTCGGAGTGGACATGCAAGGGCACAAGGATGTGCTGGGCATGTATATCGAGGAGACCGAGGGCGCCCGCTTCTGGTTGGGTGTGTTGAGCGACCTGCAACAGCGTGGGGTGAAGGATATCCTGATCGCCTGCACAGACAACCTGAAGGGCTTCCCCGAAGCGATCGAAGCGATCTTCCCGCGCACGGATGTGCAAGGGTGCATCGTGCATCAGGTGCGCAACTCCATGCGCTACGTGAGCTACAAGGAGATCAGGGAAGTGGTCTCCGACATGAAGATGATCTACAAAGCACCCCACATGCAGGAGGCTGAAGTGGCACTGGAGAACTTCGCCCGGAAATGGGAAAAGCGCTACCCGCGCGTGGTGGAGAGCTGGCGGAGCAATTGGCCACGCCTGAGCACTTTTCTGCGCTACCCCGAACCGATCCGTCGGCTGATGTACACCACCAACATCATCGAGGGATATCACGCACAGCTGCGCAAGGTGACCAAGACCAAGCGCGTCTTCGATGGCGATAAGGCGTTGCTGAAGCTCCTCTACCTGGTACAACAACGGATCGCCCAAGAGCAATGGAAGAACCCATTGCTCAATTGGCGATCCATATACTTGAGCATTGAGATCCTCTTCAAAGACCGGTTGACACACTTATCCTAACAGACCC
>JANMKC010000235.1:0-6632 GCA_031371785.1 Flavobacteriales bacterium
TCTCCCGGTGATGCGCGAAGCTGTCGCGGAGGGGAAAGCACGGGCCGACGAACTCGCGATGCTGGAGGATCGCGTAGCGGTGAACAGTGGACGGCCGCAGATCTACGGATCGCAGATCGGTTGGACGAACGGTAAGGGATATGTGCAGCCGATCGAAGATGAAGCGCACGTGAACGAACGCCGAAAAGCAATGGGCCTTGAACCGCTGGAGACGTATGCGGAACGCTTCGGCCTGCATTGGTCGCTTCCGGAAAAGAAGGAGCGCGTGCTGTTGCTCGGACCGGTGAAGAACTGATCCGATCGTTCTTCCACCGTTGGACCATGGAACCCGGCCGGGCGATCCGTTGCCGCGCTATCGGCTCGTGCATATCCGCGCGCATCCCTCCTTCCGCGGCAGCTGCCGATCCCAACATCCCGGCATATATCGCGTTGCATCGCGCAGAACACAACAATCGATGATCACGCGGCAAAAGCGAGCCAACCGAACATCACGAAACCCTGATCAGCAATGATCGGGGCTGCGTGTTCTATCGCCCATGCGCATGTGCATCCGATCCGCACCACTGATCGCTGACCTCGCCCCGACCGGTCATCTTTGTCACGGATCATGGAGGATCCGGGCACAATGGGAACGTTCTCCGATCGGATCGAATTGAAAAACGCCCTGTGCGCAACCGCGTGCTGTTCGTTGCTTTTCAGCTCCGCGCTCGGCCAATTTCCCAGCACCTCTGAAGTCGTTCACCTCGATGTGAAGGGCCTGCCCGCCGCGCCGATCCGTTGTTTGGTAAAGGACAACGACGGTGCCTTATGGATCGGCACGGAGAACGGCCTGTGCCGGTATGACGGTGTGAACGTGGATACGTACCGGAATATTCCGGGCGACAGCCTGAGCCTGCCGGGCAACTACATCCTGGACCTGGTGTGTGATAGTGCCGGGAAGATCTGGGTGGCGTGTTTTGGTGGGGTGAGCGCGTTCGATCCGCACAGGATGAAATTCGAGCGGAAAGTCCTGTTCGCGAACGGCAAGCGCTTCCCCACCTACGAATCCATGGACCTGTTCCAGGATGTGGATGGGCAGCTATGGCTGGCATGCGTTGCGAACGGTGTGGCGAAGTATGATGCCGCCACAGGATCCTTTCGCGAAGTGGTTGCCGTGCGATCGGCGTTGCCGCCCGGGGAATCCTATCCGAACATCCTCGGCGTGCTGCGCGATGCGGAAGGCATCGTGTGGATACCCGATCGACTTGGACTTTTCCGCTACGACCCGAAGGATGGATCCGTGCAGCGATCCGCCTTCGACGCTACAGGCCATGATCGGCGGGAGCGGATCCTCCTTTCACACGTACGGCAGGACGTGAACGATCCGAACATCCTGTGGATAGGCTCATGGGGCCTGGGCCTGGTGCATTTCGACAAACGCACGGGTGTGTTCACGAACATGTCGACCACCAAAGGAGGCCCGGTGGAACTGACCAATATCCTCTGGTCGATCGAACCGGAAGAAAATGGCCGGTTGCTCGTTGGCTATGAGAACGAACTGCGTTGGTTCGATATACGCACCGGCACGTTCAGCAGCACGCTCCGGCTGCACCAATGGAAGACCGGCTCGTTCGACTCGAATGCCTACGCGCTGTTGAAGGATGATGACGGACGCATCTGGATCGGTTCCATCGATGGCCTGTTCACACTGCCGCCGCGGTCGGCCGACCTTCGGGTATTGCAACTGCGCGGGCAGAACTGGTGCCCTGCGACCGATCGCCAGGGATATTGGGCCGTGCGCGAATACGCACGGCGCGCCTTGTTCAAGATAGGCCCCGATGGAGAATTGCTCGATTCGCTGCCCTTGCCGAACGCCGATGTGGAGCGGTATGAACCGAACAGTATCCTCCAACTGAGTGACGGGCATGTGTGGATCGGCACCACGCAGGGACTGGTGATCTACGACCCATCCAGCCGATCGTTCGAACGCGAACCCCTGTCGAGCATCCCCGAATTCCTGGGAAGGTCACCGAACGTGGGATCCATAATTGAGCAGCCCGATGGATCGATCTGGCTTGCGTGTCACTATGATGGAGTGATCTGTTTTCGCCCAGCGGACAGGAGCTTCCGGTTCCACGGATTCGATCGGGGCGTGCGCGACACGACCGCCCGCCATGAATGCGAGGCGCTCACGAACCTTGACAAGGACCACATCGCGATGATCTTCGGCTGGGAAGGCGTGGGCGTGCTGGACACGCGGACCATGCACCTGGCGGAACTCAACACCGGTGATAGTGCGGGTGCTGACCTGCGACAGGTCTCGGCGCTCGTCGTTCATGCGAACGGGATCCTGTACGCGGTGACGATCAGTAGTGGTGTGGTCGTGTTGAAGTATGATGGCAACAGCATAAGGCGTCTCGCCACCTATCGTGATGAGCAGGATCCCGGGAATACGTACAACGACGCGAGCGGAGATGCGAGCGGCAACACCTGGATAGCCACGAACAGCGGGCTGGTGAAATTCGACGCCACCGACGGTTCGTTCCAGCACTTCGGCCCTATCGACGGTTTTCCCCTGTCGGGTATCGCCACGATCCAGGCGGACAATGGCGGTCGCATCATCGCTTGGGGATCGGAGTTCGTCCGCTTCGATCCCCGATCGCTCGGTCATATCAGCGATCTGGGCGGCCCCTACATCCGTTCGGTCGCGGTGAACGGGATAGCCAGCACATTCCAGGGGACGGACACCATACAAGCACCCTTGCGATTGTCGCACGAAAAGAACTCCATCACCATCGCGTACGCGCCCATCGCACTTCTGCACGCCGACGCCTTGCACTATGAGGTGATGTTGGACGGTCATGACGATTATTGGGTGCGGAACGGTTTCCAGCGAACAGTGAGCTATGTCGGTCTGCCACCGGGACGCTATACGTTCCGCGTGCGCATCGCTGGGAAGCAGAACATCGCCATGCGGAGCCTGTTCGCCTTCACGATCGTTCCGGCCTGGTGGCAGACCTGGTGGTTCAAGATCATTGTGACGTTGCTCACTGGCGTTATCGTCTTCTTCTCCTTCCGGTACGTCCTCGGACTCCGCTACCAGAAACGCATCGCCGCGCTGGAGCACGAGCGTGAAGTGGGTGCCGTACGTACGCGGATCGCGCGCGACATCCACGACGATATCGGATCGGGTCTCACGAAGATCACCATGCTCTCGCGCCAACTGGGATCGGACCCCAATGACGCTGGAGCGAACGAACACCTCACCGGCCGCATCGCATCAGCAAGCACCGATCTGATCAAGCAACTGAGCGAGATCATCTGGACGGTGGATCCCGGCAACGATCGCGCGTCGCGTTTCGTGGCCTTCGTGCGCAACATGCTCGGCAAGCAGTTCGAGGATCTTCCGGTGGAGGTGAAGATGGACCTCTCCATCAGACCCGGCGACGAGGAACTATTGATAAGTCCCGATGTGAAACGCAACGTGGTACTGATCCTGAAGGAGTCGGTGAACAACGCGCTCAAGCATTCAGGCGCGCATGTACTGACCGTGATCCTGAAGATAAACACGGAAAGTCTTGTCCTCGAGGTCACCGACGATGGTCACGGCTTCGATCCTGTGGCGAAGGCGGATACCGGTAACGGACTGCAGAACCTGCGCAAACGCGCGGAGAGCATCGGCGGTGAGCTATTGTTCTCATCCTTGGAAGAAGGCGGAACGCGTGTGAGCTTGAAGGTGCCGCTGGCACCCTCTACTAACATGTGAGGCAAGGCACCGTAGCGCCATCATAGTTTTGCCCCGTCGCCAACGCATCCATGCGAGAGCGAGCACCATGCCCATACGCGTTGCCATAGTTGAAGACGATCCCGAACTCAGGGTCTCCATCGGGCACGTCGTGCAAGAGCAAGGCGATATGCATTTGGTATCCTCTTCTTCAAGTGCGGAGGAATTCCGTTCACGGCCCGAAGGATTGGAAGGGATCGATGTGGTACTGATGGACATCGACCTGCCGGGTATCACTGGCATCGAATGCATCACCGAAGCCAAACCGAAACGCCCCGAAGTGCAATACCTCATCTGCAGCATCTTCGAGGACAATGCGAGTTTGTTCAACGCGCTGTGCGCGGGAGCGACAGGCTATCTTCTGAAATCCGCAACCGCGGCGGAGATCGTACGTTCCATCCACGAGATCCAGCGGGGCGGATCGCCCATGTCATTGAGCATCGCACGCATGGTGGTGGACAGCATACCGCGCAAGAAGGCCGACAGTGAACTGCTCGAAAGCCTCACCAAACGCGAACGCGAACTGCTGGACCTGCTGGCCGAAGGCTACCTCTACAAGGAGATCGGTGACAGGCTCTCGTTGAGCATCGAAACGGTGCGCACCTACATCCGCGCCATCTACACCAAGCTCCAAGTACACAGCCGCACGGACGCGCTGAACAAGTTGTACCATCGCTGAACGCGACCCGTCGATCTACAGGGGATCCATCACTTCAGCGTAGCGATCTCCGCGAACGGAATGCACTCCACCCTCTTCTCCAGCGCATAGCGGCGCGAACCCGGGTACACCACGAACAGCTTGTCCAAGGCGAGGTCGGAGAGAGCGACGTGCATGCTCTTCGTCATGCCCGGTGCATCCTGCCGCTTGATCTCCACGCCGATGCGCTTGCCTTTGTGCAGGAAGAACAGGTCGAGTTCGGAGCCACTGTGTACACCATAGAACCACGCATCCAGCGGGCGGAAGTGCGCCAGCACTTCTTCGATGACGAAGCCTTCCCAAGAGGCACCGAGCTTCGGATGGGTGAGCAGCGCTTTGGGACTGTCTATGCCCTGAAGGGTATGCAACAAGCCCGTGTCCCGCAGATAGATCTTCGGGCTCTTCACCACGCGCTTGCCCGAGTTGGTGTGCCACGGTTGCAGTCGCCGCACCATGTAGGTCTGCTCCAAGGCATCGAGGTAATTGTTCGCGGTGTTGGGTGCCACACCGAGCGAAGCGGCCACTTGTGACGCGTTCCAGATCTGCCCATGATGGTGGGATACCATGGTCCAGAAGCGGCCCATGAGACGTGGCGACATGCCGAAGCCCAATGCGGCCAGGTCGCGTTCGAGGAAGGAGCGGATGAAGTCGCGGCGCCAAGCCTGGCTGGCATCATCGCTCCGGGCGAGGTAGGAGCGCGGAAAGCCGCCACGCGCCCAGAGCTTGTTCGCGGAAGCCGTGCCGACCTCATTGGTGCCAAAGCCACGAACCTCGATAACCTCCACACGTCCCGCGAGCGATTCGGAAGCCTGACGCGAGAGTTCGGGCGAGGCACTGCCCAGCACCAGGAAACGCGCTTTGGCCTTCGGCCGATCGGCCAATACACGGAGCACGGGGAAAAGCGAAGGCTCACGCTGCGCCTCGTCCAGCACCACGAGCCCGGTGCGATCCCGCAGCGCCGTCATCGGTTGCGCGAGCACGCGTGCCTCCGTCGGGTCCTCCAGATCGAAGAAGGCGGGAGCATGAGCCGGGAGCAACTCGCGGGCAAGTGTCGTTTTCCCGCTCTGGCGTGGGCCGAGGAGCATGACGATGGGACTTCGCCGGAGCGCCGTCCGTATCTGCTCCTGCAATTCCTTTCTTTGGATCATGGGTGAAATATAGCAACTTGGTTGCGGATATTCATGTATGGTATTGGCCTTCGCAACCAAAGGGGACAGGAGCCCGCGGGTTTGCCGGTGCGCGCGCACGGCGCGTCAGTCCATACATGAAAGTTGAAAGTGGTGTTGCCGATCTTCATGTAGCGCCCTTGTCCGCAAGAACGGACGGAACGCCCCTGAGCGGCGCTCAAACCACCATCGCACAGCGTGCATTGCATTTTCTGATCCGCTCATTTTCTGATCCGTCACCCCGGAGATCGCGGAGCGATCATCCGGGCTCATCGACCACCCTCTACTAACATGTGAGTGCATTCCCGTTCCGCGCCCGATAGCCTTGTGCCGCCATGCGGAAGCCACAGCCACTATCGATCGTTCGCGCGTTCATCGCCTCCGTGTTCATCGCTTTCTGTGGAACGGGAGCGGCACAGTCGCAGGACACCACGAAGGCCGTCGCCTTCCCCGCCGCCAGCGCACACAAGGACGCGAAGCTCACCGCGCACATCATCCAAGCATCCAACGGAACCTTCGGCTACGAAGTGCTTTCCGATGGCGCGCTCTTCGTGCGCCAGACCAATTTGCCCGGCCGACCTGGTAACGAAGGTTGCCGCACGCGCGAGCAAGCGGAGAAGCTCAGCGCGCTCGTGATGCAAAAGATCCAACGCGGGGAGATGCCTCCCACCGTGACGAAAGAAGAACTGACCACCCTCGGACTTTAACCCTGAAAAACCACTGAGACATGAGATCCATTACAAAACCGCTTTTGCTTCTTGCAGCGCTTGCTGTTGAAGCCACTTGCATGGCGCAGCCGAATACTTGGGTCCCGGGCGTCGATTTCGGCGGTGGTGCGCGCAGTGGCGCGGTCAGCTTCACGATCCTTGACACCGCCTATGTCGGTACGGGCTACGACGGCACGCTCCGGGACGATTTCTGGCGGTTCTATAACGGGGTATGGACCCAAAGAGCCAATGTGCCCGGCGGAGGGCGCGATGCTGCAGTGGGGTTCAGCATCGGTTTG
>JANMKC010000261.1:0-6780 GCA_031371785.1 Flavobacteriales bacterium
CATTCCGCAGCATCCGGAGCGCGCGCACATCATGGAAGTGCAGGGGCTCGAATGCAGGCCATGCTCCAAGATCGGTTTCGATCATTGCCCGAAGGGACACTTCCGGTGCATGGAGAAGCAGGATCTGAGCGCGATCGTGAACATGGCGACCGAATCCGTACGGGTCTGACCCGTTCAGTCAAACAATGCTTTCAATTCCGTCG
This sequence comes from Flavobacteriales bacterium, assembly GCA_031371785.1. Lineage (GTDB taxonomy): Bacteria > Bacteroidota > Bacteroidia > Flavobacteriales_F > PHOS-HE28 > PHOS-HE28. Next base: position 204 of record JANMKC010000261.1, read on the forward strand.
CCTCCTGCGGTTTCAATTTGCCCGCGAGCACCAAGCGCAACTGGCGCCGACGCAAGGCCCCGCCGTAGCGCTTGATCTCCTCGTCCGTCTGTGGGATCACTTCCGGAATTTCCGCCGGATGACCTCCTTGATCAACGCCGACGAACGTGTATTGCGCGCTGTTGCACTTGATCTTGCCGCCGGTCATCTGGTCCTCCACCCACACATCGGCCCACACCTCCATGCTGGTGCGGAACGCGCGGCTCACCTTGCATTGGATGGTCACGAAATCGCCGAGCTTGATGGGGCGATCGAAGCTCACGTTGTTCACGGCGGCTGTCACCACCACGCGCTTGCAGTGCCGGTGCGCGCTGATGGCGCAGGTCATGTCGAGCCACTTCAGCAGTTGTCCCCCGAAGAGGTTGCCAAGTGTGTTCGTGTCGTTGGGAAGTACGAGATGCGTGGTCTCGGTGTGACTGTCTTGAGCGGGGCGGGGTTCCATCGCGGGCGAAAGTAGGTGCATCGCAGGGCTACCTTTCACCCATGGATCCTACGTGGTACCCGATCATCAAGGCGTTGCACATCATCTTCATGGTGACCTTTTTCGCGGGCACGTTCTACATCGTGCGGCTCTTCATCTACCACACCGAAGCGCTCACGAAATTCGAACCGGACCGCGGCATCCTCAGCAAGCAGTACGCATTGATGTCGCGGCGGCTGTGGTATTTCATCACTTGGCCTTCGATGGTGCTCATGACCTTCTTCGGCATCTGGATGCTGGTGATGGACCCGGACCTGCTGAAACAACCGTGGATGCATGCGAAGCTGGGGCTCGTCGCGCTGCTCATCGCCTATCACTTCATGAACCAGAACATCTTCGCGAAGCTCCAACGCAACGAACGCGCATGGAACAGTTTTGCTTTGCGTCTATGGAACGAAGGAGCGACGCTAGCGCTGTTCGGCGTGGTCTTCTTGGTCACACTGAAGCAAGTGCAGTGGTACTATGGCGTCATCGGGCTAGTGATCCTTGGGGCGATGTTGATGATGGCGGTCGTGATGTATCGGCGCCAACGCGAAAACACCGATGCTGAAGCCAGGGGACCGCGCACCTGACATCGCATTGCCCGATCAGCGCGGCAAGCTCTTTCAGCTCAGCGCGTTGCTCGGCAAAAGGAACGCTGTGCTCTTTTTCTATCCGCGAGCGAACAGTGGCGTCTGCATTATGGAAGCCTGTTCGTTCCGCGACCACTATGAGGAATTCGCGGCCGAGGATACCGAAGTGATCGGCATCAGCAACGACGGACAGGACGTGCAGTTCCGCTTTGCCAAGCGCTGGAAACTTCCCTTCACGTTGCTGAGCGACACGGACGATGTGGCACTGCACGCGTTCGGCGTACACAAGTGGATGGGCCTCATCCGGAACCGGATCACCTTCGTGATCGATAAGGAGGGAGTGGTGCGCGCCGTGATCGAAGGCCGCTTCCAAGCGGAGCATCACGTGCGCGAAGCGCTCAAGGCGGTAAGCGAAGAGAGTGGTGTGTAGGGCCGTGGGGAGTGGTCAGTAGGTCAGTCCGAACCTCACACTGACCTACTGACCACTGACTACTCGATGAGCGTGCTCCCCGAGAGTGAGTGGCTCCGTCAGCGCAGCGTGTAGAACATCACTTTCCCGTTGTCGGTACCGGTGATGAACTCCGCGTCGGTGAAGAGACAGGGTGCGAGATGATGGGGATCCTTGTTCTCCGGGAACTTCAGCGTTTGGATCGCAGCGCCGTCCTTTCCTGTGAACACCACCGCACCGTCCTTGTCCGCCTTCGCAGTAATGTCGCCGTGCATCGCTGACACTTGCTGGTAGTAGCGATCGAAGGGCGTATTGCCGGTCTTCAAGCCCATCGCTTTCAGCGCAAGCGAATTCGGCAACCACTTGATCGGGCCGAGATCGCGGTCCTCTTTGCCGGTCTTCACATCATACACTTCGCGCTTGCCGGTGAAGCCCGCGAGCATCACGAACTCGCCATTGTCGTTGAAGATGCAGAGGTAGACCGCCGTGCTCTTGTCCTCATTGAAATCGAAACGGTACACACGTTTGCCGGTCGTGAGATCCATCAGCTCCGCACCCTTGTCCGTTCCTACGAGGAGACGATCCCCTTTCGGCGAGATCGCGAGACAGGTCACCTCCGCCTTGTCGCAAAGGATCGTCCTGCTCGCTGGCTCCAGCACCTCCTGCGCGTGTACGATGCGGAAAGACGCGATCGCGATGGCAACGATGAGGGGGCGGATCATGGTTCGTTGATCAGGTAATGATGTCCTTTCAGCCACACCAATGCGCTCTCCTGGTCGGGGAACAACTGGATGGGGCGCTTGGGCTTGTTGTGGCGAACGAAAGCGTTGGCCGACATCTGGTGCCCGAAATCCCGTACCACGATCGCATCGGCCGCGATCAGCTTGGATCCCTCGTCGCTCGATGCGTGCGCCCGTGCTTCATTGGTAAGCGCGGCGCGTTCACCCACCGTCACCATGAGCAGGACTTTGCGGCCATGCCGTTCAGAGGTGATCGTCACGAACATCGCATCCACAGCCTCGGGCCCAGCGGTCAGTCCGTCCTTGAAGTGCGCATGCACCACGTCACCCTCCAGGAAGGAGAGCGTCAGGGCTTCAAGCTCGATAGACTTCATGACACGGAAAACCAGGTCTTCGTCCAGCAAAACGGGGTGCGAATGTAAACGGGTCGATGCAACCGCCGAACCCTGTTGAAAAGGTGTGTTCGAGGCCATTGTTGAAAGCTCGGAGGAAGATCGCTTCAACGCACGAGCAACCAAGCTTCCGGCGCTTCCTCCTTGCGCACCGCGCTCAGTGCTTCCAGCGCTAAGGCACGCTGCGGATAACTCCCGTAGGCCACGCGATACAGGCCACCTTTCTGGTCGATGATCGATGCGGCGAATCCTTTCGCTTGCAGGTTGGCCACGTAAGCATCGGCGTTCTCCTTCACCAGGAAACAGCCGCCGATGATGTGGAAGCGTGTGCGCATGTTCGGTGTTACCACGGCCGTGGATACCGCTTTCGCAGGCTCAACATGGCCGCCTTGCGCGTTCTGCAGGTCGTTCGCGAGGCGAGCGGTGTCGCCGAGGTCCACGATGAGCGTCGTTCCGTTGCTTCCTGGAACCGCCAGTTGATTGACGCCTGTGAGTTCGGAAGGGATCGTCCATGCCGCGGTGTCGATCATCGGCACTGCGGCCATCGGGCCGACGGCACGCGGGACGAACACCGTCGGCTCATCGGGAGCGAAAAGGTCGAAGCCGCTCCACTGCGCGCCATCGGGGCTGTTGCGGGAGACCACCCACCAGGTGCCTGCGGTGAAACAAACAGCGGCCAGTGCGGCGGCGGTCAGCAACGCGGGGATCCTTCGCGACGTGCGCTCCTGGTCGTGAACAGGTTCCGGCTTCACCAGGGGGATCACCTTCACCTCTTTTGCGACCTGATGCACTGCAAGAGAAACCGCGGGAACGGCGCGAAGGCCATAGGCGTCCTTGAGGAAATTCGCGCGCTTGTCCGGATCGAACTGCAAGTTCTTCTCCGCATCGCGGTAGAACGTTCCTATGCGCGGTAGTTCCAGCCGACCGTTCCGGTTCAATTTGCTCTGCCACGCGTCCACTTCACCATCGATCACCGCGTTGGCCTGGTTGAAATCGAAGCCTTCGCGTTTCGCCAGGTGATCGGTGAGCAATCCATCGGTGCGAACAAGGTGACGGTTGAAGCTCACATCCTTCGAGGGCGGGTGGATCGAGCGCCGTTGCTCGTCCAACCGCGCGGAGCGGTAGTGCGTGAGGAACCCGCCAAAGCGCGGCACGATCACGCAATCATGCGCGTAGAGCAATTCGTGCAGATCGCGTTCGATGGGCATTTCTTCAGGGTCCCGATCGGTGGGGGCGGTGCCAAATTACAACGTGACCCGGCGGCGTGCTTCTTCAAGGTCCGCAGGTGTGTCGACGCAGAAGGAAGGATGGTCCGTGATGCCGATGCGGATGGGCCAGCCTTCCTCGATCCATCGAAGTTGCTCCAGCGACTCAGCCAGTTCAAGAGATGAAGGCTTCTTTGCCACCAGCTGTGCGAGCTGGTCCGTGTTGTAACCGTAAAGCCCCACATGTTTCAAGAAACGGAATTGGCTGCTGCGCGTTCCGGGGCCGGGATCCTTGAGGAAGGGAATGGCCGCGCGGCTGAAATAGAGCGCGTCCATGTTCGATGACACGGTGATCTTCACTTCGCCCGTATCGTCCAGATCGCGATCATCGGTGATCACCTGCGCGAGCGTGACGATCGATACGTCCGGATCCTTCAGCATGGCACATACCTGATCGATCTGCTCCGGTACGATGAACGGTTCATCGCCTTGGATGTTCACCACGGCGTCGTACTTCTTCGCGCCAAGAATACTCACCGCCTCCCAGCATCGATCCGTTCCACTGCGGTGATCGGGCGAGGTCATCACGACCTCACCATTGTGCGCGGCCACGTGATCGAAGATGCGCTGATCATCGGTCGCCACCACTACATCGGTAAGCGCCTCCGAACACTTCGCGCGGTCCATCACGCGCATCACCATGCTGCGACCATTGATGTCCACCAAGGGCTTACCGGGCAACCGGCTGCTCGCATAGCGCGCGGGAATAACGCCGAGGATGCGCATGGATCAAAGTTCGTAGGTCACCTGCACCTGCCATACGCGCGGCGCTTCAGCAGCGAGCGGTCGGATGGCGTAGACCAGATTGGTGAGGTTGTTCACGATGACCGAAGCGTTGAATTGATCGGAGAGCTTGACGCCGAAGCGTGCATCGATGATCCAGTCGCCGGTGGTGTGGGTGCGCATCCAGTCTCCCACGCCCGTGGGCAGGTTGTAGGGTGGTGGGGCATGATCAAGATCCACGAACACCTTGTCGATGTTGCGCACATGGCTGTTGTAGCGCAGGCTGAAACCACCGAAAACACGTTTGTAACCGAGGTGCACATCGCAGCGGACGAGATCGGTAACGCGGTATTTCAAGGTGTAGTTCGTGGTGTCGTAGCTGGTGTTCGCATAGGTCGATGGTTTCGGCTGGCCGTATGCTGAGTAGGCATAAGCCTCGTTCGGTGTGGTGCTCACGGGCACCGCATGGGTGTAGCCGATCAACACGCCCAGTTCCAGCCTGCCGAAGCCTCCCTTTCCGGACACCTCGAACTCATAGCCACTGATGCGCGCACCTCCAGTGTTCACGCTCTTGAACCCAAGGCCGTAAAAATTCGTGCTCACGGGCGGCACCCCATTGTCGAACGTAGGCTGTACCCATTGGCCGAAGGTGAATTCCACGTAGCGATCGAAGTCCTGTTGGAACACCACGGCGTCCGCGTAGCCTTCGAAATGGCCGATGGAAAAACCTTGTTTGATCCCCCCTTCGATGTTCACGCTCGTCTCCGGTTGAAGGTTCCCGTTCGGATAGATGTGGATCGAGCCGGCTGAAGTGAGGATGTACCGTTCGCCTATGGTGGGAAAACGAAAGCCTTGTCCATAGCTCGCCCGCAAGTAGGTCTTCTTGAACGCCTGCCATGTGGCACCGGCGCGCACAACGGGTTGTGCCTTCTCGTAGTCGTTCACCTTGAAATCCTCGTAACGCGCACCGGCGCTGATCGCGAGCTTGTCGAAGAGCTTCTTGTCCACTTGGAGATATGCGGCCATCGTGGTCGCTGAATTTTTTCCCGTGCCATCGGGATCGCCGCTGTAGAGCTGTGAATCGCTGTTCGTGCTCTGCCCTGTCACCCCAGCGGTGATCCGCGTTTCGCCACAGAGTTCCACCTTCTGCTGCACCTGGTATTCACCATAGATGAACTGGCTCTTGTTCGCCTGGTTGTTGTCGTTCTCGTTGTCCAGGCAGTAGTAACGGCCGCGCAAGGTGTGTTTGGTACCGGCGTGGCTATAGTAGTTGATGAAGGGGTCGATATAGAGATGTGTCGCGGCTGTGCGCGTGAGCGTGCCCGGCTCCGCGCGCAGGAAGCCCGCACCGGTATCGTCCCACACGAGCACGGTGCTGCTGCGCGCCTTCATCGCGTTGGCGTTGATACCGTAGTTGAGGCCCGCGATCTTCTTGTTGCGCCAGCGGGTGGCGATGTTGAAGCGAACGCGGTCCTCATAGTTGCCGCCGGGATTGGTCTTCAGCGGATACTTCGCGAGCGTGTCGGGTGGAATGCGCTCCGGCCCGATCCAACCTTGGTCGGTATAGGCATTTCCACCGAGCACCAGATCGAAGTGGCCGAACTGCTGGCTGTGGAAGAAGCTCGCCCCGCCCATGAGCGGTGCGTTCTGGTCCCACCACCGCGCGGGAATATTGCCGGGCGTATCGTACATGCCACTGAACACGCTCACACGCGTGTGCGGCTCCAAGCGTGGGTAAGCGGTGCGCACGTTGATCACGCCGCTCAACGCCGCGCTTCCGTAAAGCACACTGCTCGCGCCCTTGATCACTTCCACCTGTTCGAGGTTCTCGATCGGCAAAAAACTCCAGCTCGGTTTCCCGATGTCGCCGCTAAGGATCGGGAGATCATCAACGAGCATCATCACGCGGCTGCCCGC
>JANMKC010000388.1:0-3446 GCA_031371785.1 Flavobacteriales bacterium
CCTCCCCTTCGACCGCGAGCACCGCATCGTGGAGAGCCTGAAGAAGACCAACCGCCTTTTGGTGGTGGATGAGGACGTGCCCGGCGGCGCCAGCGCCTTCATCCTGCAACAGATCCTCGATGTGCAGAACGGCTACATGCATCTGGACTCAGCGCCGCGCACGCTCAGCGCGAAGGCGCACCGCCCCGCCTACGGGAGCGATGGCGACTACTTCAGCAAGCCGAGTTTGGAGGATGTTGTGGAGTGCGTGGTGGGGATGGTGAGGGAGGCGGATCCGAACCGATTCACCTGAACCGTGAGCCCACGCGCGATCCAAGACATCGACGGATTCCGGTTCTACTTCTTCAGCAAGGAGAACGGCGAACCGCCGCATATGCATATTGAGAAAGGTGGAGGATCCGCGAAGTGGTGGCTGACCCCGCAGCCACGTGTGGTATATTCGGTGGGCTTCAAGGCCGGGGATGAACGGAAGATCGAGACACTCGTCAACAAGCATCAGCATGAACTCCTCCAAGCGTGGCAACGGTATTTCAACCGTTAAGAAAGGAACCGGCCTCGATCCTATCGAAGCAATGATCCTGCGCGAAGGATTGCGCATCACCGACGTGCATCCGTACAAGGAACTCGACCTGCTCGTGGTGGTGCTCAGTTCCGGCGATGTGCTGCAAGCGCGTCTGTCCGACTTCGAGCGGTTGAAGAAAGCGAGTGAAGCACAACTGAAGAAGTGGCGGTTGATCGGTGGAGGCATCGGCATTCACTGGGAAGCGCTGGATGAGGATCTTTCGTTGCGTGGGTTCATTCGCGACTCGGCGCAGCAGGATGCGTTGCGGAGGCTATCGGTGAAGCGGAAGCGGGTGAGAATGGCTGGGTGAACGGAACGCAGGTAATCGAAGACGAAGACGCCTTTGAACCAAACAGACCTAAGCGCACGAGCGTGGACGCTCGCGCGAGTTGGGGGGAATGAGAGAGAGACCCCACTCGCGCGCGGGATGGGGTTGGTCACTTGCGGTAGCTGATCCGAAGCGCTAAAAGGTATATCCTTGCTCTACAACAGAACAAGCCCATGCGAAACCCCTACGCTCTCCTCTATGCTGTTACCATCGGCTTGGTGCTTCTAACTTCTTGCTCGAAGGACAAGGATGAAGCGCCGGCCTCCTCCGGCTCAGGCGGAACAAATACCCAGGTGCAACCGCCCACAGCCAATGGATATCTCACCGCCAGCCGGGTGACATCCTCTGGGGGCACCATCTCTAACGGCGGCGGCTATTTCAAGAACACTTCCTCGATGCCGGTGTACGTGGGAACGGTTACTCTGAACACATTGCAATTGGATACATCGTACTCCATGTACCACATCAGCGGCAACTCCTCATCGTTGGACCTGTCCTCCGGCAACGTCCTTTGGAGTGTGGCCGGCGGCAATGGTTACGCTGCGTTCACGCAGACCGTTGACGACATCGAATTCCCCTTCGTCTATCCCATTACCAGCGCCGACACCTTGCACAAGAGCGCCGGCTTCACGCTCTCATGCGATTCGGTCAGCGGTGCCGACCAAGTGGAATTCGCTGTCAACTTTCTTACCATGAAAACCCTCGCTGGCAATGTCCATTCCTGCGCGTTCAGCGCCTCCGAGCTGAGCAGTCTCTCATTGGGCTATCATGTGGTGACGATCACGGCTCGCAAGTACAGCGTTCGCACCATCAATGGGAAGACCATCGCCTTCTCCAAGGAGCAGACGCTCTTCGGCGATATCCAAGTCGTGGACTGAGACCTCTCACTCACTGTCCCAAGTCTTCCGCGCGGGTGAGCCCGTGTGAGGGCATGCAGGCGACTTATGACCGGCGTGGTTCGCATAGCCCTCATGGTGTTTCTTTGAACCACCGCACCGATCGATCATGGCCCTTTCAGATCTTCTCACACGCGTTGACGAACTTCAGTCGCGTATTGCGACAGCGGGGCCACTGAGTTCTGAGGCGAAGCGCAAACTTGACTACCGTTTCCGTCTCGACTGGAACTACCATAGCAACGTGCTGGAAGGCAGTTCGCTCACCAAGCAGGAGACACGGACCATCATGCTCGGGAACGTCACTGTCGATGGCAAGCCGATCAAGGACGTGCTGGAGATGCAGGGTCACGACGAGGTAGTCGTGAAGCTTTTGCAAATGGTCGGCGGCGAACTGGATCTCAGCGAAGCCCGGATCAAGGAAGTTCACAAGGCCATCGTTCATGAGGACGATCCGAAGAAAAAAGAATGGATCGGCAAGTGGAAGACGGAACCGAACCACTTGCTGAACTACCGAGGGGAGCGTTTCGACTTCACGCCACCGAACGAAGTTGCCGAAGCCATGCACCAACTGCTCGATCGCACCAAGGCCGCTGTCGCGCGCATTGAACGAAAGGAAAAGAACGCGCCGCATCCGGCCGTGTTAGCATTCGACTTTCACCGGGAGTACGTGACGATCCATCCGTTCCACGACGGCAACGGGCGAACGGCGCGCATCTTTAGCAACCTGCTGCTCATGCGCTTCGGATTCGCTCCAGTGATCATCAAGGTGGAGGAGAAAGAGTCGTACGGTCGCTTCTTGGCGGAGGTGCAAGCGTATGGTGCCAAACCCGACCTGTTCAATGAGTTCATGGCCGAGCGATTGATCCGCTCGCAAGAGTTGGTGATCGACGCGATCGAAGGGAAAGAACTCATCGACAAGGAAGATCTGGACAAGCGGCTCCAACTTCTTGAGAAGAAATTTGATGCGGCCAGCAGTAGATCGTCCAGCACCCACAGCACGCTACAAGGCATGCTCGATCTGTGGGCGATACCGCTGCTTCACAGCCTTCTTCCGGTTATCACGCGGTTCGACAAATACTTCGACCACTCACGTCACGAACTTCATGTGAATGGACAAATCAATCTCGTTTGGCATTCCGGCGAACCTCAGATCGATAGGAACGAAGTAGAGAAAGCCTTGGAACGCAGAGGCCCAAAGGGGATCCAAGTAACCGCGGTATACACCGGATTCAAACATGCCGATGTGGAGCGACTGAACTTTGCTCAAGCCTTATGGATCAATTTCGGGAATGCCGAGTATTCTGTGGGACTGCTGCACCTGAACACAAGGGAACCTGACACATGGGAACTCGCTCGTCACACCTTGGACTACCACCTTCCGCAGGCTGATCAGGAACACATCGTTCAGAGATTCGGGGCCGGTGTTCTCGATCAAATGGAGAAATGGTCCAGATCGGAACGGTAGACCTCGATCCTGCCCCCGCTGTCGCAAGTCTTCCGCGCGGGTGACTCCATCCCCCGCTCGGGCAATGTCATTAAGTTAAGGCTTGCCTGAGGCTGTGATCAACGCTGTTGAGAAGTCCCGCGGTTGAGGGATCAACGGTGATCGCCGAGGCGGCTCTTTGGCTCATGGCAGCAAGAGCGAAGCACAAGAACAATA
>JANMKC010000401.1:0-7697 GCA_031371785.1 Flavobacteriales bacterium
AACGATCGCTTCGCCCGACCCGGGTGGATTATCCACGGCTCGCTTTGACGTAACTTAGGAAGGGGTAATTGATCCGGCGTTCCGCCGTATCATTTCCCGCTTTTGTAACACGTCATCACGAACCCCTCCCGGAATTCCGACGCGTCGGAATATCCGGGATCGGGGTGAAGTGATCTTTGATCCTTAGCACCGTGCCCGGCAAACTCATCCTCGTCCCTACCCCGATCGGCAATCTCGAGGACATCACACTGCGCGCGAAACGCATCCTCGGCGAAGTGGATTCCGTGATCGCCGAAGACACACGTGTGAGCGGAAAATTGTTGCGGCACCTCGGTATCGGCAAACCCTTCATTCCCTTCCACGCGCATAACGAGCACCGCGTCGTGCAGGACATCATCTCGCGCCTGGAGCAGGGAAGCACCTTCGCATTGGTGAGCGATGCGGGCACTCCCGCTATAAGCGACCCCGGCTTTCTGCTCGTGCGTGCCTGCGTGAAAGCGGGTGTCGCGGTGGAAACACTGCCTGGCCCCACGGCTTTCGTGCCAGCGCTGGTGAACAGCGGCCTGCCCTGCGACCGTTTCGTTTTTGAAGGATTCCTGCCCGTGAAGAAGGGACGGCGCACGCGCATCGACGCGCTAAAGACCGAGGAGCGCACGATGATCTTCTACGAGAGTCCGCACCGCATCGTGCGCACGCTCACCGAACTGGCCGAGGCCTTCGGCGCGGATCGCCGCGCGAGCGTTTCACGCGAGTTGAGCAAGTTGCACGAGGAGAACGCACGCGGCACACTGGCGGAACTCGCCGCGCATTTCACGGCGAAGGAGCCGAGGGGGGAGTTCGTGCTGTGTGTGGCGGGGGTGTCCTTCAAGTAATGACACCGTGTCTGACGCGAGCGTCTTCGCTCGTGCCCTATCATCCGAGCATGGACGAGAGAGAGCATAGGGTTGTTCATATGTCCGATGCTGCCGAGTGCTCTTCAGTCTTCCGACCGATCCTTGTTTAAGGAAGGCACTCGCGAAACACGCGAGCGCCGGCAGGAAAGAATTTATGCACTTGGACCCGGAGGTTGCCAGAGACCTAAACGCAACGCCAGTTGGATCAAGGCCTGGATGCTGTGTACGTCACAATTCCTGCTGAACCAGCGGAAATAACCATCCACGGCATGTCGAGTTACGTTCATGATATCCGCGATCTGCTCACGGGTTAGATCGCGAGGGTCACATTGCAGGAGAAGATACTCCAGCTCGCGCGGCGGTATGTCATGCCGTGCATGGCCCTTTGCTTCCGGGGCAAGCGCGAGACTGGCGCGGCCAAGTTCGGATCCATACACGCAGGTGGTATTCACAGAATGGATGATGATCTGCCACTTGGCGAGCCCATCGTTCTTCAGCACGTAGCCGCAAGCTCCGGCATCCAAGGCACGGCGTATCCACGGCAACTCATCAGAAAAGCTGAAGGCGAGCGCGGGCATGCTTGGATAAAGCACCGATAGCTCGCGCAATACTTCGAAGCCATCCAGGCCAGGACCCCGCAGGTCAACCACGGCGATATCCGCAGGCGTGGAGCGAAGAGCATCAAGGAACTGCTTACCGGTAGTCGCCGAGATCACCACCACACATCCTTCGATCTGATCGAAGATGGCCTGCATGCCGTGCAGGATCGGTGGATGGTCATCCACAATGGCGATAGCCGTTCTGGTACTTGCAACGGAACCGGTGGAAACGAGGTGTCGCATTATGAGCGGTAAGGGATTAAGGACAAATTGTACAAACTAAGAGAAGCGGATGGATCCGCGCACTATACGGATATCCGTAGTACGTGAACACGTATGGCCCACTACGGATATCCGTATAGCCCTTCGCTTGGAGAAGGCCTGTTCATAACCGTAGGATCGCACCGCGATAGCCACCGATGCGATGCAGCCACACACCGCAAGCCTTTCTTTCAGCAGCGAAGCGCATAACTTCATGGTACCAAATGATACAGCCATGAACCTTAGCCATTCCATCCTTTCGCTGGCGAGCATCGCCGGATGCGCCGTGCATGCGCAGAACCTCGTGCCCAATCCGAGCTTCGAGGATACGGCCCGATGCCACATGTACGATCCTATCCGCACATCCGCACCACCGTGGTTCAATCCGAACACCGCAACACCGGATATATATGACAACAATCTCGACAGGCAATGCGGCGTTCCATGGGATCCCAACAACCCGGACGTGCAGGCCAGCGGTTGGCAATATGCGCACACGGGGACGCGGTTCACGGGTGCATACCATTGGGATGGCCCAGGCCCTGAGAACAGCGACGTCAAAGAGTACGTGATGGTACCTCTGATCCAACTGCTACAGGCCGGACAGGCTTATGAGGCTTCGCTATACTACAGCAGGGCAGATGGATTTTACTACGCCATTGATCGGATCAGCATGTACTTCTCAGCCGACAGTATTCATGTGGACCATCCTTGGTCGATTCCGGTGCAACCACAAGTCGATCTGTTCGATCCGGGGCATCCATATCTCGATGAAAGCCAGGCGTGGATCCAATTGGCGGACACATTCGTAGCGGCCGGTACTGAACGGTATCTGCTGATCGGCTCGTTCCTGGATAGTGCGCATGTGAATGCGCAACAGGTCTCAGGTCAAATGCATTACGCGTACTATTACTATGACGATGTAAGCGTTCGACCGGTGGAGATCGCAGAGGGAACCCATTCGTTCCAAGTGATTGGTATGACCGGCTCGTCCATCATTTACCGCTGGGTCGCAAACGAACCATTGGAATGGATTTGCGTAGTTGACCAACTCGGTCGGACAATCATGTCCGAGCATGTTTCGCGGGACGGTATTGGGACGGTGCGATGGCCAACTGGGATTGTTCCCGGTACTTACACACTAATCGCGGCTAATCGTAATACTCGAAAGGCAGTGAGGATCGTCAGGGAGCAATAAACCAACAAAAAATGAAAACCACAATTGCTTTAATCGGAACGATAGCAGGGATTACGACTGCGCTCCCGAAATTTGTGGAGGCACAGGCCCCCGACTGGAATACAGCGGGCAACGCGGGAACAAATGCTGCTAACGACTTCGTGGGCACCACTGATAGTAAGCCAGTGAACTTCAGAACGAGCAACGTTGTGCGCAGTCGGCTATACGAGGGCAACGCAGTAACCATCAATGGCTTCGCGGGCATCAATCAAGCGGGCTATTGGGGTCTGGGGCGCAACGCGGCGTTCTTCACTGGTGTTGGGGCGTTCAGCAGATTACATATCGCGGACTTTACCAACAGCACCTGGCAAGGCGGCTTTCGCCCGAACGACGTGAACGGCATCCCACTCCGGCGCTCGGCTGTCCGTATCTCCGATGATGCCGAGTGCCCTTCAACTCTACGGCCTCCGGCCGCCAGACCGTTCATTGTCAATGAAGGTAAGGCACTCGGGAAACACCCGAGCGCCGGAGTGGAGGATGCAATGGATCCAAGGCTAAATCGTCTTCACAAAAGTTCATAACTAAACACGACCGCATTTGTCGGGAGGCCGGGAAAGCGGTGCCAGCTTCACACTCTCTTACAACAGCCCCCACATGCGCACGCGTGTTGCACAAGTGCTGCTGAACGATTCAGGAATGCCAATGACGAGCAAGAATACTGATGGACCCGCGAGGAATGGGACCGCATGATGTGAAGACCACCGACCCATGAACCGCACGCTCGTCATTGCCCCTCTGCTGATCGCTGCACCCGCGGGTGCCCAAAACATCGTGCCCAACCCGAGCTTCGAGAACTTGACCGACTGCCCTTCCTATTATGGGCAATTCGGTTTTGTGAGCGATTGGTTCCCGATGAACGGCGGCAATCCTGACCTCTACAACCCCTGCGCAACCAACCCGGAAGTTAGTGCCCCAAGCAATGTGTTTGGATATCAACAACCGGCCAGCGGCATCGGTTATGTAGGGATGTGGGGTTGGAGCGGCCAGACCATATCGGGCTTCGGTTATCGCGAGATCATCGGCGCACGGTTGATCGAGCCGCTGATAGCCGGGCATCAATACTGGTTCTCCATGAAAGTGAGCTGGACATCCGGGTTCCCGAACCCGAATGGACACACTGGCTTCGCTTCCAACAACATGGGGGTCAAGTGTGCAATGGATTCGCTCTGGATCGATAGCTATTGGATCCCTTGGCAGGGACATGCGAACTACCATAGCGTCGACATCATCACGGATTCGGTCAACTGGACTCTACTCTCAGGTTCATTCGTTGTTGATTCAGCTTATCAGTTCATCTACATCGGCAACTTCTACGACGATGTGTCCACCTCCGTGCAACAAATGGATGCAAGTGGCCAGTACTTCAGCTATTACTATGCGGACGACGTGTGCCTTTCACCCTTCCCTGGCTCCTGTCCTGAAGCAACAGGTGTCGAACATGTGTTGTGGGGCACTAATGCGGGCGTGCGTTATGAGCCAACCAATGCAACCCTGTATCTCAGCGGATTGGAACCCGCAGCCCCTTTGCGATTGGATTGGTTCGATGTGAGCGGAAGAAGTATCGGATCCTTCTCGCTTGCCCAAGGAGCCCACACGGAACTATCGGTTAAGATCGATCCTCTGCCTACTGGCTTTTGCATGCTGCGCTTAACGGATGGGCGCGTAGCACGCACGTGGAAACTGCTCATCCCGGACCAATAACCCCCTCGACGATGAGAATCTCAATTCGTACCATCTTCGCACTTGTTTGGATTTGGACAGTGATGGGTGTGCACGCCCAGTTCGTTGTACTTGGTGCGAGCTATGGAATAACTACACCCGGGATCAATGGCGTGGGCCTCGGGGTATTCCCGGTGGTGCCACCGACCAATGTCAGCCTCTTTGTACATAGCCAATACTTGGGCGCAAATGCCACCATTGAGCAATTCCGAACAGTTGGAAACTGGGGAGCAGCCTTGGTGCCCGCCAGAGGGTATGATTCGCATTGGCGCATGTTCCGTGCCAGTGGTCCAGTTGTAGGGGGCACAGCACCAACGCCACAGCAGATGGGCCACATCTACTGCCGACAAGGGCCTACCAACGATGGGTTCAACATTCAGCAGACGCGCCAAGGCGGCTCGCTCTGGCTGCGGAACCACAAAGGAGCTGCAAACACGGATCCTGACGCGATCGCGGATCCACTGGATGGGAACGGGTTGCGGGTTATCGATGACTTCAACTCATCCACCGATGTGACCAACTACAACATTATACGCAATGGCTATGTGGCCATCGGGAATGCAACGAACATGGACGGAGCACCTGGTTTTGCGGGGGGAACGTTTAATCCCTTGCCTTGGTCGCGCCTGCATTTGGTGCATGAGTCAGGTGCCCAACAGCAATTCGGATTGCGACGGTGGATGCGTAACGGGATGATGATCACAGGCAATGAGGATCAGATGTTCGTTGGGCACAAGTACCGCAACGCTGGCCCCGATGACGTAGCCGATCAGACCGACGCGGTCGCCCAATGGAGCGAGAACAATTTCACTGATCCTGTGCCATTGACCGGTGGCCGCGACAATTTCCGTTTCCTCTTCACGACCGTTGCTGATCCGATCGCGAAGTTCGGTGCGACCAGCGTCGAGGGTTTGGAATTGATGCGCTTGCACCCTGCCGATAGCAGCGGCACGATAGTACCCCGTATCGGTTTGGGTGATTTCTACAAGGAATCGTTCCTTACAACCGCGGATGAAGAGCCGACCGAACGCTTGGATGTGCTGAACGGTCGAGTGCGCATCCGCCAATTGCCGAACGATCCCTCGCCAGAAGGCAAGTACAAGGTGATGGTGGTGGACGATCAGGCCAGCCCAAGTCCTGAGCGCGGCGTGGTGAAATGGGTGGATCCGATCGTGTTCAACGCGGGCACGGAGTGCGATTGGATGATTGTCCCTGGTGGGGGTGCCGGTGTGAACAATATGTACACAGCAGAGGGCGGAACGGTGGATGATTGCCCGGACAATTCGGAAGCCGTGGGCATCGGGGTTATGCTCACCAGTACACCACCTGCAGCCAAACTGAACGTGACCACGGACAACTTTGCAGAAGGGGTAGAGGTGAACCAGACCAATGTGGCCGCCAACACCACCGGCGTACGCATAAACACAGCAGGCGGCACAACGAACAACTACGGATTGGATGTCGAGAACAATAGTGGGGGAGTGGACCGGAATTACGGAATCAACATCAATGTGTCGGGGGCAACCTATCGTACGCGTGGTGTTTACGCACAGGTTGATGGAGCGACCGGACTTTACTCGCGTGAGTATGGTGGGCAGTTCGATGCCCTCGGAACAGGTTCACCAACCTATAGCGTCGGCCTTTCAGGCACTTCCGCTGGTGCTACCGGTACAGGCTCCCAAAGTATCGGGACCCAAGGCATATCCAGTAGCAGTGCTGCAGGTTTCAACATTGGGATCAGGGGCTATGGCGGCACGGAAGGCTCACCGGGCTTTCCAACCGCGTTCAGAACGGGGGTTTCGGGCCGAGCCCATTCCACTGTAGCGGCAGACATTTGCTATGCTGTGCATGGTGTCGCCGCAGGGCCGGATGTTTACGACCCAACCGCCCTCCTTTACTTGCAACATACCAAATGGGCCGGATACTTTGAAGGGCCCACCTATGTGGCCAGTTTGTACACCCCTAGCGATGAGCAGCTCAAGGAGAACATCGAAGACATCCCGGCAGACAGCGCAGTGGCGAAGTTGAGTGCATTGCAGCCCAAGAGCTACGACTTCAATCTGGATCTGTTCCCTTACATGCACCTCCCGGGTGAACATCAGTTCGGTCTGATAGCACAGAACGTGGCAGCTGTGCTTCCGAACTTGGTAACGAACATTCATAGGCCTGCAGCCCTGGACACCACAGGCAGCGTGATCGAACCCGCACTCGACTATGAAGCAATGAACTACCAAGGGTTGATCCCACTCTTGATCGCTGGCTTCAAACAACAGCAGGCGACCATTGCCCAACTCCAACAACAGATCAACAACTGCTGCGCGCAACAAGGTGGCGGAATGGCGCCGGATGGCGGCCAGCGTTCAATTACTCCGGGCCAAGGCAGCAACCTGCAACAAGAACGCCTCCTCATCAGCCCGAACCCCTTCAGCACAAACACCACGGTGAGCTACTATACAACCCGTGATGCACATGTGAAGCTGGATGTGACTACCGAGGATGGCCGCCCAGTGAAAACACTTCGCGAGGAAGAGACCAGCGCGGGTGTGCATACATACGAGTGGAACACCCAGAGCCTCGCATCGGGAACGTACTTCGTGGCGCTGCTGGTGGATGGCAATGTGATCGTGAAACGCGCGGTGAAAGTGGAAGCGCGCTAAGCGAAAGACAAAGCGAAAAGCGGCAAGGGAGCAGCGGTGCTGCGGCCTTGCCGCTTTTCGCTTTCGGGGTCCGGCCCAATGATCCCACCTTTTTCAACACCCCCTGTTGAGAAACCACCCACCCCGCTCACCCGAATGGATGATAGGCCGCGTTGCCATTCCGGCTTCTTTGGGCAGGCCGTTCATTGGCAGGGCTGGTACACCATATATATGGTATGGTCATCGCGGATGACCATAGCCTGCTGTCGATCTCCCATAGGGGAGTGACCTACCTCCCATAGGGGAGTGACCTACCTCCCATAGGGGAGTGACCTACCTCCCATAGGGGAGT
>JANMKC010000417.1:0-7314 GCA_031371785.1 Flavobacteriales bacterium
TTCGTTTCGCATCAGGCACCGAGGGTTGGGTGCTTACTACGGATCAAGAGGTGATCCACACGATGAACGCCGGTGATACATGGGACCTGCGCAGCACCGAGGACATCGCATCGCGCTTGTTCGGATTCGCCGATGGTGCCAGCGGGTTTGTCCAACGCTTCCCATCCACGCTGGAACGATCGACGGATGGTGGCCAGACCTGGGAAACCAGCTTGACCAATTTCGGGGATCCAGCCATTCGGGCCGCTACCTTCATTGGTGCCCAGTATGGATGGGCCGCACTGGAGGGTCCCGTACTGTTCCAGACCACGGATGGCGGCACTTCTTGGCATCCGAAAGGTAGCGCCATGCAGTACACCAGTGCCATCAGTTTCGCCGACACATTGCACGGATGGATGGTCTCATCCGTCGGAGACATCATGCACACCAATAATGGCGGTGCCTACTGGCTTGCGCAGGTACTGCCTGTCACCGACGACTTCGTTTCCGTTGTCGCCACAAGCACCGAAGAGTGCCATCTGCTCGGTGCGAACGGAGTTGTTCTGCGCACCACGGACCATGGTGCTACTTGGCACCGCTACGGCACGGGCCATCCGGAAAACCTGAACGATGTACAAGCCACCGGTGGAGGGAACGCATGGGCCTGCGGATCCTTCTTGGGCAGCACGCTGCTGCGCACCATCGATGATGGCGATACGTGGAGCGAGGTGAACACCGGCACGAGCAACGGACTTGCGACGCTCAGTTTCGTGGGCAACGTCGAAGGATGGGTGGCTGGCCGCTCTGCTACGGTGTTGCATACGGCGGATGGTGGTGCATCGTGGACACCGCAAACAAGTGTTTCACCATACTATGACATAGCCGACATCCAGTTCGTGGACGCGCAACACGGATGGGTCGCTTCTTACGGCCAGGAAGCCGCACGCACGAATGATGGCGGGAACACATGGGAATACATGGACGTGAGCAACGCAAGTGAAACCTTCACCGCACTGCATTTCACCGGCACGCAGAACGGCTGGTTGGTGGCCAACAGCGGCAAAGTGTTCAACACGGAAGACGGCGGAATTGCATGGAACGTGAAAGGCAACTGGCCGGATACCACATTGAACGATGTGTTCTTCCTTACGCCTCAAGAAGGCTGGATAGCGGCGTACCAGACGATCCGCCACACGACTGATGGCGGTCTTTCATGGAACGAACTGGCGTCACCTCCCAGCTGGCGTCCGAAGATCCGCTTCACCGATCCATTGAACGGATGGTTGATCGCGAACGGCTCACCGAACAGTTTGCACCGCACCACCGATGGTGGGCAAACATGGACGGATGAAGCGGTGCCCACGGACAAGTACCTCACAGCGCTCACGATCGCACCAGAAGGTGATCTCTGGGTTGTTGGCCGTGGCGGCGCGATCCTGCATGGGGCGGCTCTCCCGCTCACCACACCGGCTGTGCGACCGGATGAAGCGTTCTCCCTTTCCCCGAACCCGTGCGATGGTTCGGGCTTCACGATCCAATGTGGGGCGCAGGATGGACCGATGACCATCGATATCCTGGACACGCAAGGTCGAAGCATCGATCACTTTTCCGCCACACCGAACGCTGGAAGGATCGACTATCGAGCGAGCCGGTCCTTGGCGTCTGGCGCTTACATGGTGCGGTGCATTTCTTCAAAAGGAACAGGCACGCAGCGATCGATCGTGCGCTGATCGCCTTCGGGATCAAGGCTTTTGCCCGCTACGCGGACCCTCTACGCCAGCGCATCGCGTATCACTTGCTATGTGCATGTGCCTGTTCCCAGAAGAGAGCGGCTTGAACAATCGCGCTGATCGATCCGCTCTGGAACAAACCGAGCTACGCCAGGATCGCGATGGCGATCACGATGGACAGGATGCTGATGATCAACCCGGCCAATGCGAGTCCATGTCCTCGTTCACCGGTCCTCTTGATCTGCCCCAATGCGATGATCGAAAAGATGAGACCGAGAATGGGGATCAGTAGCGAAAAGATGAACCCCAGAATGGCCATGGTGTTCGTTCCACCACTACCCTCGCCTCCGGGCGATAGGATCAGCAAGGGGCTCTCCCCGGCCTCGCTCAGTATCGCTCCAGTAACGGATGTTGGATCCTGTGTCTCCCGCAGTTGAGGCTTGTGTGCGGCCACCCACCTGGTCCTCCGCCGATCCTGCTTCACGAGTGCATTGTGATGCTTCACATCCGATCCGGCTGGCACCATGTCCAGTTCGGTCGCAGCCGCCTTCGCCGATGTTCCTTGCTCCATCCGTGTGACCGGTTCGTATGCTCCAACCGCATCCGTCCGTGGAAGCTGGATCGGGTTCGGCGAGAGGAACTCCTTCGGAACCGCGGCGGATGCGGAACGCTCCTGATGGCGGCGTTCTGGAATATTGAGGTGCCAGCCTTTCATGTACTTGCGCTTCTGCAGGATCCCGGATGTGCTGATGTCCTTGGATGTGGAACAGGACGTGAGCACCAGAAGGATCATCAGTGCCAGACCAGTAAGGTGTTTCAGTTGTCGCATGGTGGTGGGTTTGATACCAACGAATGTAACTGGAATACCAAACGCTCGACCGCGTGCGAAGCACGATCGGACGAGCACCGTGAGCCGATCACTTCACTGTCGGCAGCATCGCGCCGCTGTTCCTCTTCGCCACGGCATCATGCACCACTTCCTGTATGCGCGTGCGGATGTTGAGGTCCTGCAACTTCTTGTTCGCGGCGTTCGGGTATACGCGGTTGCTGAGGAAGACATAGACGGTCCTGTCCACCGGATCGGCCCATACCTCCGTGCCGGTGAAACCGGTATGGCCGAAACTGAGGAAGCTCACGCCATTGGCTGCGGGACCGGGCTGGCCATGCGGCTGAGGTTTGTCCCAGCCAAGCCCCCGACGGTTCTCTTTCCCGGTGGGAACGGCACCCTTGCACCATTGGCATTGGGTGAAGTTCTTCACCGTGCTGTCGCTCAGGTAGCGTACACCACCGTACGTGCCGCCATTGATGAGCATCTGCATCAGCACCGCGAGATCGCTCGCATCACTGAACAGTCCAGCATGTCCGGCGACACCACCGAGCATGGCCGCACCCTGGTCGTGTACATCGCCTTGCACTTGGCACATGCGGAAATCATGATCATCCTCCGTAGGCATGATGCGATCCACAGGGAAGCGCGCGCATGGCAGGTAGCCGATCGTTGACAGACCCAGAGGCTTGTAGAAGTTCCGCTCCACGAAATCGTTCAGCGGCATGCCGCTCACCGTTTCCACCACGCGGGCCATGAAGTGGAAATCGAGGTCGCTGTACAGGTATTCGCCACGTGGCCCAACGGGCGCATCGAGCATCGCGGCCCACAGGCTGTCCTTGTATGCGGGCTTCATGTACACGCCTTCCGCAACGCGCACGGTATGCACATGATCGACGGTATCTGCGAACACATCCGCGCGCAGGGAACCCGTGCGCACGAGTTTCGTATAGTACGGGACGAAAGCCACGAGCCCGGCCTGGTGTGTCATGATGTCGCGAAGAATGAGCCGCGCGTGGATGGGATGCGCGGCACCGAGATCCTTCAGGTAGGAACCGAGCGGTTTGTTGATGTCGATGCGATGTTCATCCACGAGTTTCATTACCGCGAGCGTGGTGCTGGCCACTTTCGTTACGCTCGCCAGATCGTAGACGTCGTCGGTGCGCACCGCGCGTGTCGCGTTGTAGGTCGGCTTGCCGTAGGCTTTGTCCCAGAGCACATGACCATCGCGCGCAACGAGTACTTGGCAACCCGGATAGGCCTGCTTGCTGATGCCTTCATTCGCGATCGCATCGATGGGGCTGAGATCCGCAGTAACCACACCATCGGATTCAGGCAAGGTGTAGTCCAAGGGCGGGGGCAGGCGCAAGACCAGGGGCAGGCCGTTGCCCGCAGCGAAGAACGAGGAGGCTGTGACGGGCAATTTTCCTTTCGCCG
This sequence comes from Flavobacteriales bacterium, assembly GCA_031371785.1. Lineage (GTDB taxonomy): Bacteria > Bacteroidota > Bacteroidia > Flavobacteriales_F > PHOS-HE28 > PHOS-HE28. Next base: position 3,973 of record JANMKC010000417.1, read on the forward strand.
GTATCGCACCAAAGAGCAATTGCGCAGCGAGATCCTGTGTGTCGTCGTTCTCCTCATAGGCGCAGACCACGGCGCTCCAACGTTGCGCGCCATACGCTTGAGTAAGGCGGTAAGGGTTCGCGAAGAGCACGAAGGCCATCTTCTGCTGATCGCCGAGGCGGCGCAGGAAGTCGAGCGTGAGCTGCGGCACACCGAACTCCTTCTCCATTTTGGAAGTGGTGCCGTGAACCGAAGCGATCACGAGATCGAAGCCCTTCAACTTGTTCAGCAACGCGTTGGCACTGTCCTTTCGCATCACCTTGTCCGCATGGAATTCAGTGATGCGTGCGTAGCGTTCGAGTTCTTGTTGGAACGCGCAATGGAGTGTGTCGCCGATCACCAGCGAAGCGATGCGCGGATGATCGGGATACGCGATCGGCAACGTGCCATCATTGCGCAGCACGGTAAGGGCATCGCGGTAGAGCGAGCGGCGCAACCACTTCGCGGCGGGGGTGTTCAACTCGTCCACGAGGTTGATCATGGACACCGGCCGCAACCGTGAGAGCCCCGCCCATTCCTTCGCGCGGAGCAGCTTCAAGCACTTGTGGTCGATCATCTCGATCGGCACCAGCCCGCTGTCCACCGCTTGGTGGATGCGATCTATGGCCTTCACGGGGTTCTGCGGAAAGAGCAGCACATCGCAACCGGCGAGCAACGCGCGCAGTTCGATCTCCCCCGGCTTGTCCGCGTTCGCCACGCCTTTCATGTTGAGCGCATCGGTGAAGATGAGCCCCTTGAAACCGATCTCCTTTTCGAGCAGGTCGCTCACGATCGGATAGCTCAACGTGCTCGGCATTCCCTTGGTGCTGTCCAGCGCGGGCACTTCGAGGTGGCCCACCATCATCGCGCTCAATCCTTCGGCCACCATGCGTTCGAAGGGATAGAGCTCCAATGAATCGAGGCGCGCACGCGTTTGCGCGATCAAGGGCAGGCCGAGGTGGCTGTCCATATCGGTGTCGCCGTGGCCGGGGAAGTGTTTCGCCGTGGCGATCACGCCACCGCTCTGCAAGCCTTTCATGTAGGCGATGGCCTTGCGTGCCACGAGTTCGCGCTCTTCACCGAAGCTGCGGTCGTTGATCACCGGGTTCGCGGGATTGTTGTTCACGTCAGCCACCGGGCTGAAGCTCACTTGCACACCGAGGCGCTTCATCTGCCGTGCGATCTCCGCTCCCATCGCTTCGATGCGATCCCCGGCCCCCGAGCCGGGGTCGTCCGGGATCGCACCGAGCGTCATCTGTTTCGGGAAGCGCATCGTGCTGTCCAAGCGCATGGCCAGTCCCCATTCGAGGTCCATACCGACGAGCAACGGCGTGCGTGCGATCGCTTGGTAATGATTGATGAGGGTTGCTTGCCGCACCGGCCCGCCTTGGAAGAAGATCAATCCCCCGATGTCGCGTTGCTTCACCAGGTCCTCGATCTCGCGCACATGTTCACGGCCCTTGTTGCTCCACGCCGCCACCATCATCAGTTGCGCGATCTTCTCGTCGAGGCTCAGGGTGCTCAGTACACTGTCCGCCCATGGTGCGGGCGCATCGAGGAAGGCCGGTTGGAGGCGCTTCTCATCGGTGCGCACCGGGCGGCCGCTGAAGGACACGAGCAACAGTATCGCCGCAGCGAAAAAGAGAGGAATACGCTTCATGGAAGAGGAACGCGGCGAAACTACCGGCGCACATAGCGGCGCTTTGGCAAGAAGGACGCCAGTTGTGAACAGAAAGTGCGTGAAGATCGCGTGTGGCATGGTGAAAGTGTCCCTCTGGGAGCCACCCTGTGTGGAGGTGTGAAAACGAACGCGGCCGGAGCCACCCTTGGGTAATTCCGGCCGCGCCTTGAGCCGAAGAGAAGTTGACCTGAACGGGCCGTTGCCGCCGTGTCAGCGCACCGTGAGCTCGCGCACCGATGCGCTGAACAAGCTCTTCCCACGCTGAGCGCAGCGTCTGGATAATCCCACATGAAAGTAGAATTGCCGCGCGCAGCCGTTCGGCCTATCCTTGTGGGCGAAGTATTGCACGGATCTGTCCCGGTAGTGGTCAGTGATTCTCCGGTGATACAGATCTCAAGTTGTATGGTGAGATAGCAACACGACTTCAAGGCCTCCTCCCTCGAACGATCCCAACATTCACGCACCCCGACCCATGCGCCTCCTCAACAACTTACTTTCCATTAGCCTGACATTGGTCTATAGCACCACACTACTCGCACAGCCGGATACTTGGACGCAGAAAGCCAACTTCGGCGGTGCCGCCCGCCATCTCGCAGTGGGCTTCAGCATTGGCACCAAGGGCTACATCGGGACGGGTCTTGTCAACAGTCCCGTCTCTTACATGAACGACTTCTGGGAGTACGATCCAGCCACCGATGCATGGACACAACGCGCCGACTTCGGTGGGGTAGCTCGCTGCGTCGCTGTGGGTTTCAGCATCGGCCCCAAGGGCTACATTGGAACGGGATCCGACAACTCCGCATTGAACGATTTCTGGGAGTATGATCCGACACCCAACACATGGACCCAGAAGGCCAACTTCGGCGGTACCGCTCGTGATGAGGCCGTTGGTTTCAGCATAGGAACCAAGGGCTATATCGGCACAGGTTCCAACCAGACCGACTTCTGGGAGTACGACCCCGCCACCGATACATGGACCCAAAAGGCCAACTTCGGCGGCGGTCCGCGTTATGCCGCTACGGGCTTCAGCATCGGGGCTAAGGGTTACATCGGAACGGGCTTACAGGGCAATCCGAACCCTACGTTCAAAAAAGACATCTGGGAGTACGATCCAGTAGCTGATACTTGGACGCAAAAGGCTGACTTCGGTGGTAGCGCCCGCTACTACGCGGTAGGTCTCAGCATTTCCAACAAGGGCTACATCGGGGGAGGGGCCAACAATGAGACCGACTTCTGGGAGTACGACCCTGCGGTGAACATTTGGACACAAAGAGCCAATGATCCTTCGAGCTATCATGCGGTTGGATTTAATATCGGCACCAAGGGTTATGTGGGCGTTGGCTTTGGGGTGAACTTCTGGGAGTACGGGACAGCCGCGTCACCCTGCACGGGCAATGAAGTCACACTCGCACTTAACACCGATGCCAATGCGTCGGAGACCACATGGGAGATCCTGAACAGCGGAACGAATACGGCGGTGTGCAATGGCGGTGGCTATGCGAACAACAACACGATAAGTGTAGCGTGCTGCCTGCCGAACGGCTGCTATGATCTGCGTGTATCCGACAGCTTTGGCGACGGCATCAACCCCGGTGGCTACGTGCTGCGCGATGCGAACAATAGCCGCATCATCGACAACAGCA
>JANMKC010000422.1:0-1636 GCA_031371785.1 Flavobacteriales bacterium
GCAGTCGTCGGGCAGGAGCATTACGACACGGCGCGGGAGGTCCAGCGGGTGCTCGCCGGTCCAGGGCCTTGTGGTGGTGGGCACGCCGAGCGCGATAGGTAGATCGAGAATGCGCATGTCGAGCGGGAGCATATCGCGGAAGGTGGCCTCTCTGCTCCGCGTAATGGATGCACCGGCCTCGTCGATGAAGTACTTTCCATCACGGAACACGACCTGATCGATCAGGTAGTTGCGGTCAAAAGCACCTGGGGTGTTGTGCTTCTCCTTCGGGAGCATGACGTAACGATCGGTGCCGTTGTTGCGGTCCACCGTCACTTTGGCCATCATGCTGATACCCTGTATCATCCCCTGATTCACCAGCTTCTTCGCGGGCTCATCGAAGTTGATCCACCCGCGGTCCTTCAGGAACTTGGTCCAGAAGCGGAAGTAGAGCAGGTGGCCGGTGGCGTGCTCGCTGCCGCCCACGTACAGGTCCACTTGCTGCCAGTAGTTGATGGCCTCGGGTGAAGCGAAGCGGCCTTCGTTCTTCGGGTCCATGTAGCGCAGGAAGTACCAGCTACTGCCGGCCCATCCGGGCATGGTGGTGGTCTCCAGCGGGTATGCGCCTTCACCGTTCTCGACTTCGCTCGAACTGACACCAATGACGGGATCGTACGACCAGTCCTTGGCGCGCGCCAGCGGTGGTTCGCCATCTTCCGTTGGCAGGAACTTGTCCACCTCGGGCAACACCAGCGGCAAGTGCTGCTCCTCTACCGGATATGGAGTACCATCCTTGTAGTAGATCGGGATCGGTTCACCCCAGTAACGCTGTCTTCCAAATGCGGCATCGCGCAGGCGGAAGTTGATTCGGCGTTCGCCCATACCCTTCTTCACCAGCTCATCGATGGCGCGCGGAATGGCGTCGGCCACTTTCATGCCGTTGAGGAAGACACTGTTCGCCAGCGTGGCCTCCTTGCTCTCATCGGCGCCGGTGCTGATGTCCCAGTCCGCGGTGATGGCGGTGAACGGGATCTTGAAGTGCGTGGCAAAGTTCCAGTCGCGCTGGTCCCCCGCAGGCACGGCCATCACGGCGCCGGTGCCATAGCCGCCGAGCACATAGTCGCCCACCCACACGGGCACGTCCATGTGCGTGAACGGATGCTTGACGTACGCGCCGGTGAACACACCGCTCACGCGTTTCACTTCGGTCATCCGCTCGCGCTCGCTGCGGTTCTTTGCCTGTGTCACGTAGGCCATCACCTCGGCCATGCGCTCGGGCGGTGTGATCTGCGCGATCAGTTCATGTTCGGGTGCGAGGGTCACGAAGCTTACCCCGAAGATGGTATCGGGACGTGTGGTGAACACATCCACGGAACCTTCACCGTTAGCGAGCGCGAACCTGATCAACGCGCCCTCGCTTCTGCCGATCCAGTTGCGTTGCGACTCCTTGATGCTCTCGCTCCAATCCAGCCCGTCGAGTCCGTCGAGCATGCGTTGCGCGTAGGCCGTGATGCGCATGCTCCACTGCGGCATCCGCTTGCGTTCCACGGGGTGTCCGCCACGCTCGCTGACGCCGTCCTTCACCTCGTCGTTGGCCAGCACCGTGCCCAGCGCGGGACACCAGTTCACCCACGCCTCGCTTAGGTAGGCCAGCCGG
>JANMKC010000425.1:0-4704 GCA_031371785.1 Flavobacteriales bacterium
TGGTCTCCTTGCTCTTGAACACATCGGTGATTGCGCTCGTGGGACAGGCCTGTGCGCAGGCGCCGCAACTCACGCAATCGCTTTTGAAGAAGCTCTCGTCGGTGCCCTTGGCGATGTGGCTGTCGAAGCCACGGCCCGCCAGGGTGAGGATGAAGGAGCCCTGCACTTCATCGCAGGCGCGCACGCAGCGGTAGCAACTGATGCACGCGCTGAGGTCCGATACCATATAAGGATGGCTGGTGTCCATCGGCGTGTTCTGGTGCGTCTTCCCTTTCGGGTAGCGCACGCTGTCGATGTCAAAGCCGATCTGCTGGACGACGTTGTAGAGTTCGTTCGCGCCGTGGTCTTCGGTCTTCAACCGCTCGGTATCGTAGTCCGTAAGCACCAGTTCGATGATGTTCTTCCGCAGCCGCTCCATGCGCGGACTGTTGGTGGTGATGTACATGCCCTTGCCGACGGGCGAGTGGCAAGACGCCATGACTTTCGCAGGCGTAAGCATCATCTCCGGCGGGCCGTCGCCCGAGCCGATATCCGCGTTCCCCGGCTTCGGCACTTGCAACTGCACTTCCACGGAACACACGCGGCAGCTGCCGAAGGGCTCCAGGTTCGGTGCATCGCACAGCGTCGGCACCGGATTCGGCCCGATGTGCCGACGCATGAAGGCCAGCATCGTTTCGTTCTTATTGATCGGGTACGCCTTGCCGTCGATGTAGGCTACGTCGACCTCGGTGGCGACCGCGTTCGCTGATGCGGGTGCGCTTTGGGTGCGGGCGGCTGGGGGAGCGGAAGAGCCGTGTTTGGCGAAGGGCGTGTTCATTGGGCCAAAAGAGTGATGCACGAAGATAGGAGTGGGCTTGGGCGTTCGGCTCGAAGACTCGCCGTCGGGCCATTCGCTCGTAGTCCTCGCCGCCCTCGTTCCTCGGGCGGCTGTGGGCTACCCGCTTCTGTCCCTAACGCGAAGCACGCGCAGACCAGCCGCACGGCAACAGCACCGTATCACTTTGCCGGCGTCGGCAACGTGATGGGGTTCGTCAGGCATCGTCGGCGAGGAATAAGGATGGGTTCGCAGCGTCTAAGCCTGTACCAATGTCCGGTATAGCATACATAATCTACATAATTGCCTACTTTAGCAGACACTCAGGTCTGCCATGCCCCACCCCCTCCCTTCCATCACCCGTCTGCTCGATGAGCTCGGGTCCAACATCCGCCTTGCCCGATTGCGCCGTCACCTGAGCACCGTACAAGTGGCCGAACGCGCGGGCATCGCGCGGCAAACGCTCTACAACGTGGAGCGCGGCGACCCGGCCGTGAGCCTGCTCAACTATGCCCTGGTACTGCACGTGCTGGGCTTGGAGAAGGACTTGGCCAAGGTGGGCGCTGACGATGTGCTGGGCAGGAAGCTCCAGGATCAAGCACTGGCCACGCCGAAGCGGGCACCACGCCGCAATGCAACCGTCGCAAAGACCAAACCCGCACGCTGATGGACGCGCCGGACATCCTCGTTTTCGCGCATTGGGCGGGTATGAAGGAACCACTGCGCATGGGCGTGTTGCACGTCACCCGCTCGCGCGGCAAGGAAGTGTTCGCCTTCCGCTACGATCAAGAATGGCTCAAGGGTCACGGACGCTTCGCGCTCGATCCTGCCTTGCAGCTTTTCACCGGTCCGCAATACCTGCAAGGAGGCAAGCCCAACTTCGGGCTCTTCCTCGATACAGCGCCCGACCGCTGGGGCCGCATGCTCATGCAACGCCGCGAAGCGGTTCGCGCCCGCAAGGAGAAACGCCCCGCACGCACCCTGGACGAAAGCGACTACCTGCTCGGCGTGCATGACCGGTCGCGCATGGGCGCCTTGCGCTTCAAGCTGGAAGGCGCTGGCACCTTTCTCGCCGACGACAACGACAAACCTGTTCCGCCCATGGCGCGGTTGCGCGAACTGGAAGCCGCAAGCTTGGCCATCGAGAAAGGCACCGGCGCGGATCAGGAGAAATGGCTCGACCTGTTGCTCGCACCGGGCTCGTCGCTCGGTGGTGCGCGGCCCAAAGCCAGCGTGCTGGATGCGAAGGGCGCGTTGTGGATCGCCAAGTTCCCCAGCCGCAGCGATGACCTGGACAAAGGCGCGTGGGAGTGGGTGACGCACCAGCTTGCCAAGCGTTGCGGCATTACCACGGCGGCTGCGCGTGTGCAACGCTTCAATGGACCGGGCCACACCTTCCTCACGCAGCGCTTCGATCGCACCGTGAGCGGCGAACGCATCCACTTCGCATCGGCCATGACGATGCTCCAGCGCAATGATGGCGACGACGCCCATGTTGGTGCTTCCTACTTGGAACTCGCCGAGTTCCTCATCCGGTATGGCGCGCGCACCGCGCTCGATCTGGAGCAACTGTGGAAGCGCATCGTCTTCAACATCCGCGTACACAACACGGACGACCACTTGCGCAACCACGGCTTCCTGCTCGGTGCGAAGGGTTGGCAACTCTCGCCCGCCTACGACATGAACCCCGAGCCGCAAGGCCGCGGCCTCAGCCTCAACATCGATGCGCACAGCAATGCGCTGAGCATGGACCTGGCCATGGAGGTCGCGCCGTATTTCCGCGTTGCGCCGCGCAAGGCGAAGGCAACCATAGCGGCGATGGACAAAGTGGTTGGGGTGAATTGGGCGCTATTGGCGAAGCAGGCGGGCATTGGGCGGGCGGCGATCGAGCGGATGGAGGGGGCGTTCGTTGGGGAGCGATAAGAGACTCTGAGCTTTACCGTCCGAACCTGGGTTCGGGTGTTTCGCGCGCGCCTGATCTGGCGATGGCACGAGGCGGGTAGGCAGTGATCCGGCTACGACCTATTTTGCCCCAATTTGGCGCGAGAGTTAGGCGCGCGTGGCCCGTGTGGTAGGAGGCCGTCCTCTCGTGCCCTTCAGAAGATCACAAGAACTCCTTCCTGAACGCCGCTGGTTTCAGGATGCGCGTCCTGCCATACTTCTTGAGCACGAGCAGGTCCTCATCTCCCGTGAAGAGGAAGTCGGCCTTTCCCTTCTTGGCCAGCGGGAGCAGGTAGTCATCCTTCGGGTCGCGGCAGATGGGTTTGAGCGGAGGGTCGTTCTTCAACCGCTCCGAAAGGCCAGGCAAGCGCATCATTGCGCGTTCGGCATCCTGTGCTGTCAAGTACTTCCGCATCCTCGGCCGCTGGATCACGTCCGCGAATTCCTTTTCGAATTCAGGTGATACAAGAATGGTGAAGCGCTGCTTGTTGAAGAGTGTCTGGATGAACGATCGATCGCCGCTCACGAGCGCGCTGATCAGCACGTTCACGTCAACGACGAGCCGAACCCGCTTTCTGGCTGGCATAGCGATCGGTGCGTACTTCTTCGACCAAGGCGGTAACCTCCTTCTCGGACATCTTCACTTTGCTGAAGATCGCGATCAGGTCTTCGATATCTTCATTGCGTTCTTTCCCGCGCAGGCGCTTCGCCAACTTCAGCTTGTCGGCGGTGGATAGTTGATCCACGAGTTCCATGACCTGGTCGAGGGACAGGGAAACGGATGGTTTGTTGGTGAACGACATGGCGTTTGTTCGTGTAGTCAAAGATAATGGAGCCTTCCCGCCCCGTAGGTTCGTCCAACCCGCCCGACCATCATCGTTCATGCCGCGAACGTCCCATCCTCTCTTCATCGCCGCTGTGCTCGCAACCTTCGCTGCCTGCACCTCACCACCGAACACCACCGGGCAAACACCCGACGCGCATCTCCCTGCCACTTCATCCATGAAGTACACCAAAGTCGCCCCCGCCAACTCCCTCGGTTACGCGAAAGTGTCATCCGGCGATGGTGCCACCTACGCCGAAGGCATCATCGACGCGAAAGGGAACGAAGTGATCGCACCGCGCACGGACATGTTGGTGAACGACATCACCGGCGCGCAAGCGCTCGTGCAAGTGGTGCGCGAATTCCTGTTCGTTGATCTGGACCAAGGACCGATCGATACCGCATTGTTCGCCACGACGAAGGGCTACCAATACGCGGAGCCCTTCCGCTGCGGTCGTGCGATGGTGCAGGTGAACGATCGCTACTTCTATATCGACACGAACGGCAACCAGCTATTCGGAAAGAACTTCGACTTCGCTGAGACGTTCCATCACGACCGTGCGATGGTGAAGGCGTCTTCGTCCCGATCTGTCGGGGAGGGAGAGCACTATCGCATCATCGACACGGGCGGCAAGACCGTGGCAGCGATGCACTACGACCAAGTGAACCCGTACACGGCGACGCGATGGCAAGTCACGAAGATCAAAGGCGATGTCTACTGGAGCGGCTTCGTGGATCTCGATGGCAAGGAAGTGGTGCCTTTGAACTACACGGAGATCGGCATGTGGCAACCCGAAGTGAAGAGAACGCGCGCGGAGATCAAGGAGAAGATCGGTTACCTCGATGAGCTGGGGAATGTGGCGATCCCGATCCAGTATGACTACGCGGAGATCTTCTCCATGGGGAAGGCGCGCGTGCGGCTGAACGGTCGCGTGTTCTTCATTGATGCGGAAGGGAAGGAGGTGGCGGATTAGGAAAGTGCTTGACGGAGACGTGGACATGCGTGCAGCGATCGCTGATCTTCGCGCCATGCGAACCAAGCTTTCCATCGTTGCAGGCATCTGCGCGCACATCGCGCTGGCCCAACCCTTTGCTATCGGCACCACGAGCATCACCTTCTTGGATG
>JANMKC010000498.1:0-2479 GCA_031371785.1 Flavobacteriales bacterium
GCGATCATGCTGCGCAGACCGGTCCAGGTGGAACCATCCGACAGATCGATGGACAAGGGCTCGATGGCCCCGGTGTGTGGATCGACCTCGATGATGCCCAGTGCAAGTTCGCGGTCGGCGTTGCGACCCGTGGCCCAGTCGCGACGGAGGGCCACGAAGACCTTGTGATCCGGGAGTTGGTGCAGGATGCCGTCATACGCCAGCACGAACCTCCGCAGGTCGCCCCCGGGTAGCGGGCGCAGCAGTAGCTGCACGACCAGTTCGGTATAGGGTCCGGTGGCCCCTTGTTCCACGAGGGAGGTGGAGATGTCGGTGACCTCCATTTGCCACCGCACGCTGTCCACTGTACGAACGACCAAATGATCCCGGAGGTAGCTTGTGATGGTGGTGTGCGGAAGGGTCATCGGGCCGTCGGCGTGCGGGAGCGTATCCAAGGCGACCAGCATCAGATCGGCCAGGGGCATGTGCAGTTCCGCCGATACCGTGGCTTCCCGCACGTCCAGCGTCAGCACCGAATGAGGAATGGAGTGCGCACGGAGCTGCGTGCAGCACGCAAGGGTCATCAACGCGGTGCATAGGCCCGCATGCAGCGGCGATACCCAAGCTGATCCGTAGCCGCGCGTGAGCCTATTCCGCACGGCCCGCCCGCTTTTCATGAAGGATCGCGAGCAGTTCATCGTAGAACTCGGTCACGGCGCCCCCGAACCGGTACGTTCCGCGCAACTCACTGAACCGGCGGAACCAGTCGGCATTGGACACGGCGCACAGGAAGATCTGTGCAAGCAGCTCTTCATCCGTCCAGTAGACTGAAGGCCGGAGGGCATCCCATCGCGCTTGGGTCCGGGCAACCTGCTCCGGTGCGGGCTTCGGGAGGTCGGCGATGAGCTCCTTCATGGCGTTGATGGCGTATTGCGCGGTGTCCTCATGCACGCGTAATACGTAGTACGTCCGCCAGCATGGCCGTGTGGCCAGGGACATGTCCGGTCCGGTCGGCAGGGGGCGCAATTCATCCACCACGAGCATGTCGGCGGAAACGGCGATGTGGCAATTGTGCAACGCGCTTTGTATGCGCAGCGGCCTTAGGGCGAAAGTGCCGCAGGAACGGATGGTGAATTCGCTGTAGACGAAAGGAGTGACCGAGCGATCGATCTTCCCGCAGAGCGCGGCATCGAAACGGGGGACGACGTGGAAGACCGTGTCCGGTTCTTGAACGATTTCTGCGCTGGGGTCCGAACAAACGCATGCGCGCGTCGCTTGGGCCATCGCGTGCGGGGCCGTGCCGATCAACAACGCAACGGCGAGCAGCGCGCTTTGCAGAAGTGCTTCCGCTGATCTTCGCAACATGTGGGGCATGATCGTGAAAAGGTAGTGGGTTTCCCTGCCGCTCAAGTCTGAAGAACTCCCGTGTCGCCGGTGCCTGGCTCGCCGCCTCGATGCTCATCAATATACATCCAGGGCCAAGCACGGGACAGGCTCTTCGGTTATCAAGCGGATCGATGATGGCATCCGGATGAAGCCGGACCACTGTACAGAAGGAACTCATGATTTGTTCATCCTCACGGCACGTTCGGTGATCCGACCGCCGATGGATCGCGGTAATAGAACCGCTTGGGCACTTCGAGGATCTTCCAGCGCGCAAGCAGCTCGCCTTGCAGATCGGAATTCCGGGGATCGGTGATCACGTTCCAGGAAAGTACAGGACAGCTTTCGGTCAAGGGCACCGTCCGTTCGGGTGAACTGGCGATCCGTTGGATCGCCCGCATCTCGCACGTGTTCGTGTTCAGCAGCTCGAAGTCGGCCACGCTGAAATGCAGCAAGAGCCCGCCCAACGCCAAACCGTACAACCACTTTTTCGTTCGCAGTTGACGGATCACCAGCCATGTCGACACGAGGTAGAAATGGAACAGGCCCAAGGTGAAGGGGAGCATGGTGTCGAAGCGGACCAGGTTTTCGCGCCACGGCCGGTAGCCGCCCAGCGGAAGAAGGACCACGTACAGCGTGATGAACACGAGGAACCAGCCCATGTCGCTGGTGAGCGGCCTTACACCGCTGCAACCGATAGCCCGAAGAACGATGACGTTGCCGAGCACGAAGGCGAGCAGGATGGCTATGGCGGGTGTGGTAGTAAAGAGGTCGTGCAACCCCTTGGGCAGTCTCGAGCAAAGCTCACCGAGCGGCGGGATGTGCTCCTCCTCGATCACGTTGTAGCTGCCCAGCCAAAGCGAGTAGCTGCTCATCAACACGAGCAACAGCAGCAGCCCATGGACCGCCGGATGCACCGTTATCCGACGGAGACAGCCGGACAGCCCCTGCGACCGCAGGGCACGCACGGAAATAACGAAGATCCCCAACATCGTGCAGGGCGCGACCAAGGGACCGGACAGGGGAAGGACGAACGAAAGGCCCAGCGTGAACAGGAACAATAGCACCCTGGGGAAGGGGCGGAGGGGATGGTCACTGAGCAGAAGGTGGAAGCACC
>JANMKC010000028.1:0-6993 GCA_031371785.1 Flavobacteriales bacterium
TGCTCTTGAACGAAGAAGGTCTTCGCGAAAAGGGCGTGCAGTTCTTCCCCATCGATCGCGGTGGTGATATCACCTATCACGGACCCGGGCAGATCGTGGGCTATCCCATCTTCGATCTCGATCACCACTTCACCGATATCCACCGCTTCCTGCGCACGCTTGAAGAAGCGATCATCGGGACGCTCGAAGCATACGGCATGAAGGCCGGGCGGATCGAAGGGTTGACCGGTGTCTGGCTTGATGAGAACGATCCGCTGAACGCCCGAAAAATCTGCGCCTTCGGCATTCGCGCCAGCCGCTGGGTCACTATGCACGGCTTCGCGTTCAATGTGAACACCGATCTCTCCTATTTCGAGAACATCGTGCCCTGCGGCATAGCGGACAAGGGCGTGACCAGCATGGCGAAGGAGCTGGGCCGCGAAGTGGACATCAACGAAGTGAAGGAGCGGTTGAAGGTGGAGCTCGCGAACCTGTTCGATGTGGAGATGGTGTGAGGCCATAGCCTCGGAGCAGCTACCTTTCCTTCCAAGACCGGAGATCATGCGTTCACTCCTACGAGCCGCCATCACATCGTCGTTGATCGTATGGACGACCGTCGCTTCGGCCCAGACCTACACCATCCCCGATCCCGCCTTCGCCAATGTGATCCATGCGCATGTGCCGTTCGCCATCTCGGGGAACGTGCTGCAAACCATGCATCCGGATGTGCTGTCCTTGAACTTCATGAACGCGAACGCATCAGGGATCACCAACCTGGATGGACTGCAGTTCTTCACCGGGCTAACGGTGTTCGGATGCATCGATAACGCTCTTTCCACATTGCCATCACTGCCATCCTCCCTCCATGAACTGAATTGCTCCGGGAACCAGATCACTGGGCTTCCTCAGTTGCCCCCAGCACTGCAGATACTGGAGGTGTACGACAACCAGATCACCGCATTGCCGGACCTGCCACCTACACTCACTGCCTTGAGCTGCAGCAACAATCCCTTGACCAGCCTGCCCGCGCTGAACGATGGTCTGATCGAGATCCAGAGCGAGCATTGCCTGCTAACGACCCTTCCGGCTCTTCCACAGACCTTGGACAGGATCTACTGCGATTTCAACCAGATCACTTCGTTACCGCCCCTGCCGTCCAACCTCACCTTTCTCTTCTGCTACGACAACCAATTGGCCAACCTGCCAATACTGCCCAACACCCTCACTTGGCTCCGCTGCCAGAACAACCTGCTCACCACCCTGCCCAACATGCCTGATTCGATCCAGTTCGTCGGCTGTGACCACAATCAGATCACCCACCTTCCCTCTATGGCTGGCAGCGCGTTGGTCCAGTTCATGTGCTTCAATAACCAACTCCAGGAGTTGCCTGAACTACCTCCGTCGCTGTTCTCGATGTGGTGCAACGACAACCCGCTGAAGTGCTTGCCCGTGCTGCCCAATGCGCTAGCGAATTTCAATTGCACCAACACCTTGGTCACCTGTCTGCCCAACATGCCGCTGTCCTTCGACTCCACCATGTTCTGGGCGGACTTTCCTGCGCACGTGTGCGACGTTGCGCATTCCGGTTGCGCGTTCCGTGAAGAAACGATCTCCGGGATCGTGTTCAACGATCTCGACGGCGATGGTGCGCGCGACATTGGTGAACCGCCCTTCCTGTTGGGCACTGTGGAAGCGCAGCCGGGCGACTTCCTTACCGGGCCCGACCCCAGTGGTTACTATGTGCTGCATGTGGACACGGGGACCTTCATCTTCCAAGGCCAACCCGTTCTGTACCATACGCGAACCACCGACCCAGGGACGGCAGCGTTGGAATTGTTCGAGGAGGATACGCTGCGCGATATCGGCTACCAGATCATCCCCGGCATGTACGATGTAGTGGCTGATCTCGCCGCGAGCCAGCCCCAGGCCGGCTTGATCAACCCGGTGACCCTCGGTGTGCTCAACGTGGGCACCGAGACCACCACCGCCACCATTTCGTTCACCTTCGATGCGGACCAGGAGTGGTTCGAAAGTGACAGTGTTCCTGTGAGCCTGATCGGTCATGAGGCTATCTGGTCAGCCACACTCCAGCCCGGTGGGTTGTGGAGAGCGAGAGTGTATTTGCGCACGGACAGCACCGTCGTGCTCGGCACACCCATCGAGCAGTTGCTCATAGCGAGCATCCCGCAAACCGATCAGACGCCGGACAACAACATCGACACCGATCCCAGCACCGTTCTGGGATCGATGGACCCGAACGACAAAGTGGTACGACCGGTGGCGCTTACCCCTGAGCAATTGCTCGCTGGCGAGAATGTCGAATACACCATCCGCTTCCAGAATACCGGCACCGCCGCTGCCCAACGCGTGGTGATCACCGATACCCTGAGCACCGATCTCGAATGGGGTTCGCTCCAATTCGTGAGCAGCAGCCACCCGTGTACATGGTTCCTCGCCAACGGTGTGCTCTACGTGGTCTTCGACCCCATCGCCCTACCGGATAGCAGCACGGACGAACCGAACAGCCATGGCCACGTGCGCTTCAGCGTGCGGCCCGATGTTCAACTGATGATCGGCGAAACCGTGTCGAACAACGCGAACATCTTCTTCGACTTCAATGCGCCGGTGACAACGAACACATGCCTTCTGGCGATCGACCCCTTCGCCGCCGTTGCCGAAGTGGGTGTGCCGCAATACCTGCGCATCGTACCGGATCCATTCACGGTCGAGGCGCATGTGTTCTTCGGGGATCCCCTAAGCCCAGACGACCGCGTTGATCTCGTTGATGTGCAGGGGCGGGTGCGCAAAAGCTTGAGCGACCGCACGGGCGACGAGCTGCTGATCCGGCGCGACGGACTGGCCAACGGCCTGTACGTGCTGAGAGTGATCAAGGACGGCGTGTGCATCGCGGCAACGCCATTCGTGGTGGAGTGATCCGCTGCGGAGCCTCGCTCTCAATACATTCAACCCGGTTTCCCGCTCATGCGCTCCCTGAAAAAATTCCTCCTCTGGCTCATCGGCATCGTCGTGCTGCTGATCGCCCTCGCCTACCTCACCGGCAACGGCCATCTTCCGCGCGGCATGTGGTACACGTACCTGCGCGGCCGCAACGGCCCGGAGATCGATGATCGCGACTTCTTTCCGTACGCGACGATCACTGCGGATGCGCCACAGCCTTGGGCGCATGGCTCACGATATGGCAAGTTGAAGTTGAGCGCCGAACAAGAACAGACGCTGCTGAAGAACAGCACGGTCGGTTTCGTGCTTGTGCAGAACGACAGCCTCATCTACGAGGAATATTTCGGCGGCTGGACCGGCGACAGTGTGAGCAATGCGTTCAGTGTGGCGAAAAGTTATGTGAGCTTGCTCACCGGCATCGCGATGAAGGAGGGGAAGATCAAGAGCGTGTTCCAACCGGTGGGCGATTTCCTGCCGGAGTTCAACAACGACAGTTGCCACAAGAAGATCCAGTTGTACCACCTGCTCACCATGAGCACGGGACTCGATTGGAGCGAGAGCGGCGCGGATCCCTTCAGCGACAATGCGAAAGGCTACTACGGCAGCAACGTGCGCGAACTCGCGCTCAACCAGCCCTGCCGCGATACGCCCGGCAAGGAGTTCGACTACATCAGCGGCAGCACGCAGATCATGGCCGAAGTGCTGGAGAAGGTCTACGGAGAGGGCCTCGATGCGCTCACCCGCGAAAAACTCTGGAAGCCGCTCGGCTGTGAACACCCTGCGTTCTGGGGCAAGGATCGGAGCGACGGCGACCTCAAGGCGTTCTGTTGCCTTTACGCCACCGCGCGCGACTTCGCACGCATCGGCCAACTCTACTTGGATAGTGGCATGTGGAAAGGCGAACAGATCGTTCCGCGCGAATACTGGCAAGCAAGCATTACGCCCGCACCTCTGCTCGATCACGGAAAGAAGAACCAGCGCTATGGCTACTACTGGTGGCTGATGCAGCTCGATGGGCATCCTGTTTATTACTGCCGTGGCTTCCACGGCGAGTATGTGGTGGTGATGCCGAACGAACACCTCGTGATGGTGCGCACCGGTATGAAGTGGGAGGAGAAGAACGCCGAAGGCCACCCGAAGGATGTGATGGAGTACATCGGCATTGCTCGTGCATTGGCGGCAAGCAACTAGTGATGATCAACGCAGAGGCGCAAAGGCGCAGAGAAAGGCGCGAGATGAGATCGACCCTCGTGATGCCGACCTTAGCAGCAAGATCGGGAGGGACCAAGATCCAACCCTCCGCGTTCTCCGCGCCCCTGCGTCTCTGCGATAATAGTCCTCTGTGTTCTCTTCCATGAAGAAGGATATCCATACGCCCGCTGCGGACGGCGTGAGCATGGCGGTGGTGCGTGAGCCTGATGAGGAAGGCGAACCCGCTTGGTACGTGTATGTGATCAATGCGCGGGATGTCGCATTGGAAACCGTGCTGGTGAGTTCGCGCGGCTATGGCGAGATCGATGGCGAGCAACGGAAGACGAGCGAGATGCGCCACTTGCTGGAACGCCTCGAACCGAAAAGCTGGGCACGCATCGAGCGCATCATGGAAGATGTGTTCGCACTGAGCAACCAGTATTGGTTGAGCTTCTATGTGGGACGACAGATCCACGACAGGAAGTTCATCTTTCTGGCTGGCAGCATCGATGAGGAGAATTTCACCACCCTGCCGCTGATGAACATGCGCGGGGTGTTGATCCCATGACAAGCTTCAAGACCCAAGGCTCAAGCTTCAAGTCGCAAAAAGCGGAGAGCTTGAAGCTTGAGACTTGTATCTTGTGATTTGAAGCTTCCACACAATGCGCAACGACCACGTACGCGACCTTGGCAAGGTGCTCTTCCTCGATATCGAGACGGTGCCGCTCGTGCCGAAGTGGAACGAACTCGATGAACGCACCGCAAAGCTCTTCAGCGACAAGACCCGTTGGGAGCAGGAGCGCAACGGCAAGAGCGCCGAGGAACTCTTCGCCGAGAAGGGCGGCATCCTCGCCGAGTTCGGCAAGATCATCTGCATCGGTGTGGGCAGCTTGCACGGCGGTCCGAACGATTGGAAGCTACGGGTGACCTCTTTCCACGGCGATCACGAGTACGATGTGCTCACGCGTTTCTGCGAGCTGCTGAACAAACACTACAACACCGACGACCACTGGCTCTGCGGCCACAATGGCAAGGAGTTCGACTTCCCCTGGATCGCGCGCCGCTGCATCGTACACAACATCCACCTGCCGAAACTGCTCGACATCGGCGGACTCAAGCCGTGGGAGGTGGGCCACCTCGATACGATGAACATGTGGAGCTTCGGCGACCGCAAGAACTTCACTTCGCTCGCGTTGCTCACGCACATCCTCGGCATCCCCACCCCGAAGGACGACATCAGCGGGGCCGATGTGGCGCGCGTATACTACGAAGACAAGAACCTCGAACGCATCGCCACCTACTGCAAGAAGGATGTGGTGGCCACCGCGCAACTCTTCTTGCGGTTGCGCTGCGAGCCATTGATCGCCGAGGCGAACATCGCGGTGGTCTGAAACGATCATTCCGAAGAAGATCACGCATGACCTTCCGCTCGTTCCTGAAGCGCTGTGGCATGGGGCTGTGCGCATTGATCGTCCTGTGCATGATAGCGGAGGGCCTGCTTCGGACCGCCCTCTTTCATGGGGGCGATGCGTTCCGCTCATGGCGCCATCCCGAATGGTACACCCAGGTCTTCCCGCTCGGCGACCACACCAGCGGCAGCGATGATCGCGACAAGATGCGCGTGCGTTGGGGACTCCTGAAAGCGCACAGTTCGCCATACCACCCAATGCTTGGTTGGTGCGGATCGCTCGACACGGTGACCTTGCTGCCACACGGGCATGATGATCATGATCCGCGCGTTCCCATCGTGATGCTCGGCAGCTCACGGTGCGGCGCGGAAGAAGAAGCGCGCACGATCGAGATCACGCGCGACGCCGCCTTCACTTCCAAAGCTGAACTCATCGACCTCGCCGTGCATGGCTTCGGCCCGGACCAGGACCTGCTGTTGCTCCGCTCGGTGATGGATCGGCTCCAGCATCCATTGGTGCTCTGGTTGGTGGATCCCACGGCCTGCGACCTTGTGGAGCGTCACTTTCCCGGCAGGCCAAAACCCTGGTGCATTATCTCCGGCGATCATCCGGGCATCTTCGGAATACCGGTGCCGCGTACAGCGCTTCTCGCCGCCGAAGAAGATCCACCGCATCCCGGTTCCTACCTCTACCACCTGTTGGCGAACCGCCTGTCCGGAGATAGCATCGCCTCGCATTCGGCCACGCTCGCACGGGAAGACCGAATGATGTCCACCTGCCTCGGGATCTTTTCCACCGTACTCGATTCCTCCCGCGCGCACGGCGCCCACCTCGTGGTGCTCATCAATGACACAAGTGACAACGAAGCAATGCGCGCGCGATGCAGCGCACTGATCGACCGTTGCACGAAAGCCGGTACACCTTACCGCCTGATCAGCCAGTTGAAATCAGAGCTCGGAACAGACAACGCACTGATCGCCGCGCGCCGGGAACTCGCGCTCTGGGCCACTGACAAGGAACATCAGCGTATCACGAGCGAGTGGGTCGCACTGAACGCACTTCGCAACAAACCAGAGAAGGACCGCACCGAACTCGAACGGATGCTGGTGCATGTGCTGGATGATCGCAACTGGTTCAACAGCCTGCGCGAGAAAGCGGCCACCAACCATATCGACTTCCCGGCGCAGGTATACGCGGACGCGCAGTACGTGATGGGCCTGCAACACAAAGGATCCGGGAAGCCATGATGCGTGCATCGACCTTTGACGGAGCGCGCGCCGCAGGCTGGCTCGGTGGTGTGCTCTCGCTGGTGATCACCATCCTATGTTTCCAGATGGCGCTCAGCTATCACGCGCAAGAGATGTACACGGCGCTGAAGCCCACGATCGATTCCTGGGGCTACTACCAATCCCTGCCCGCCTGCATCGGTACGCATCGTTTTACTGAACTGCCTTGG
>JANMKC010000005.1:0-8805 GCA_031371785.1 Flavobacteriales bacterium
GCTGCTCCTGTCCAAACACATCGCCATGAAGTGAGCGATGGGCTGGCTCATCCTCCTGCTCCCGGTCCTGATCGCGACGGTCCAGCATGTCCATCGCCGCGCCAGCGCCCAAAAAAAGCTGTCGGCCATCATCGCCAAATACGCGCTCTTCCGGGCGGGTTTGAGCGTTGAAGCCAAGGAACGGTATGACGACATCGCGCTGCGTTCAGTGAACGACATGGAATGGGTCGGAAGCGACATGGAAGTGGTCGATGAGATGAAAGCGATGATCGGTGCGTGCGCGGCGCAATTGCTGTGGAACCTGCCGGATGTTTCCTTGGACCACTTCACGCGCGTGGTGATCCATCGCGGTCATTTCCGCTCCGCGCGTACCGCACAGCTCCACGTCGGCGAAACGCATCCGCTGGCGGGCGACATCGTGATCAGCTGGCGCGATCTCGTTTTCGGCTATGCGCATTCGCATGACGCGGAGAACGTGGGCCTCCACGAGCTGGCGCACGCTCTCTGGTTCGAGAACCTCTTCCTCGGAAACCGCTCGGCGGTATGGACCGACGAACTGGTCACTCGATGGAAGTCATTGGCGGAGGAGGAGATCTCCGCGATCAGGGCAGGTCGCAGCAAACTGCTCAGTCGATATGCCGGTACGAACCAAGCGGAGTTCTTCGCCGTGGCCGTGGAATTCTTCTTCGAGCGATCACAGGATTTCCGCGAGAAGTTGCCCGAACTGTACGGGACGATGATGGGCTTGCTGCGACAGGATCCCGCGACTACGCAGGCCGATGGAGCCCGGCATTGGTCCACCAATGCGTGAGGTCTTTTCCCATCAAGCGTTCCAGTTCAAGTACATCGAGTTCGAGCATGCGCATCACCGCGCGTTCCCATTCCGGCGGCAACTCCGGTTTGGTATCGAACGGTCGTGCCTTGGCGCGTGCGATGTTCGTCCAGAGCCGTGAGCGGAACGGCGGCGGCGTAAGCATCCAGCCGATGCGCGCCCATCGTGGCGGCTGGTCGAACGCGTGATGCGTTTTGTTCCCCCCCACGGACCGGTTGCTGTGCATCGGCTCTTCTTGCGGGAACCCGTTCGCATCGATGCCGAGGAATCCTGCGACACGTTCCAACGTATTGGTGCGGTCCCGCACCAGATCAGCACAATCCAGCAAGAGCACCTGGTCGCGGCCGAACCGCTCGATCCATGGGCGGATCTGCGTGGCGTAGCGCGAGTTGTTCAGCATGATCGGCAGGGTGCGCACCGCCTCGGTGATCGACAGGTCCACGTAGCCGCGTTCGTAAATGTGCATGTAGTGCGAAACCGTGCGCTCGATCGGATCGCGCACGAGGTAGATCAACTTCATCCGCGGGTTGTACGCGTGGACATCGTCTTGGATCTCCAATCTGAAATTCGGAAGGAACGTGTAGCCCGTTGAGGCCTCGGCATACAGTTTTCCCGGTGCTTGCTCGAAAAGGGCTTCGTAGCCGGCCAAGCCTTTTTGCCAGTCAGGATGTTTGCTGAAGAACTCCGGCTCCTTCTCCTTGCAGAAGCTGATCCGCGGATGG
This sequence comes from Flavobacteriales bacterium, assembly GCA_031371785.1. GTDB lineage: Bacteria > Bacteroidota > Bacteroidia > Flavobacteriales_F > PHOS-HE28 > PHOS-HE28. The sequence goes on from JANMKC010000005.1 coordinate 1,555, forward strand.
GCCTTTAGCAGGTCGGCCAGTGTGGTGGTGCCGCACTTCATGGCACCGATGATCATGATGTCCACTTTCATGGCCGCAGGTCGGGAGGGCGAACTTACCCTGTAGCGTTCTTCGGCCCGCGACGCCATGATTCTCGCCTGATCGGTCCTCCTTCAAACGGCCGAAGCCCCGCTTTCGCGAGGCTTCGTTCCTTCTGTTGACCGACCAGGGCTCGAACCTGGACTCTTCTGAACCAAAATCAGACGTGTTGCCAGTTACACCATCGGTCAAGGCACTATCCTTTCGGAAAGAGGCGCGAAAATAGAAAGTTCTCCAACACCGGCGCGCGCAGGAACAGGGCATGGGACTTTGGGTACTTTCGTCGCCGCTCGCGCCGGTCCTTTTGATGTTGACCTGAGCGGCACTTGCCGTAGCCCCACCCTGCATGGACTTCAAGAAGCTGAACATCGTCACCGGATGGCTCGTGTTCCTGGTGGCGGCCTATACCTTCATTTCCACCATCGAGGCCACGGCGAGCTTCTGGGATTGCGGCGAGTTCATCGCCACGGCCTACAAGGTGGAGGTCGGCCACCCGCCGGGAGCGCCGTTGTTCATGATCCTGGCCCGCATCGCCAGCGCATTCGTCAGCCCGGCGCACGTGCCTATCGCGGTGAACACGTTGAGCGCATTGGCCAGCGCCTTCACCATCCTCTTCCTGTTCTGGAGCATCACACACATGGCGAAGAAGCTCGCCACCCGCGACGGTGAGGACGAGCTGACGGTGGGCAAGACCATCGCGGTGCTGGGCAGCGGCCTTGTGGGTGCCCTCGCTTACGCATGGAGCGACAGCTTCTGGTTCAGTGCGGTGGAAGGCGAAGTGTACGCGATGTCGTCGTTCTTCACGGCCATTGTGTTCTGGGCCATCCTGAAATGGGAGAGCGAGGCCGATCAACCGCACAACACACGCTGGCTGATCCTTATCGCCTACCTCATGGGCCTGAGCATCGGCGTTCACTTGCTGAACCTGCTGTGCATCCCGGCCATCGCCTTCGTGTACTATTTCAAGAAGTTCAAGGTCACCCCGATGGGCGTCCTCTACACACTGGTGATCTCCGCGGTGATCCTCGGTGTCATCCAAGCGGTGATCATTCCGGGCCTGGTGCAGATGGCCGGGAAGTTCGAACTGCTCTTCGTGAACGACTTCGGCCTTCCGTTCAACACGGGGAACCTGGTCTATGGGCTGTTGATCACCGCGGCGATCGTGTACGGGCTGGTCTGGAGCCAACGCAACGGGAAAGCGATCATCAACACCATCGTTCTCAGCGTCTGCGTGATCATCGTCGGGTACAGCACCTTCGCGTTGATCGTGATCCGCAGCAATGCCAACCCGCCGATCGACGAGAACAATCCGGAGAATGTCTTCAACCTGTTGAGCTACCTGAACCGGGAGCAGTATGGCGATCGACCGCTCCTCTTCGGCCAGTTCTGGGACAGTGAACTGAGCCCGGAGCGCGGCGATGGTTCGCCCGTGTACACCGCCACCTTCAAGGTGATGAAGGGCAACAAGGTGGACAAGCTGTTCTATGATGGCTGGAGCGCGGAACACTACCTGAAAGGAAAGACCGGCTTCACGGTCCAGCACGAATATGTGATCTCCGACTCACGCAAAGGCACCGAGCCGATCTACGAACCGGAGTTCACCATGCTCTTCCCCCGCATGTACAGCAGCCAAGGCAGCCATGTGGAAGAATACAAGAAGTGGTGCGACTTCAAAGGCATCCCCGTGCGATGGACCGACCGCGAGGGAAAGCCCACGATCATCTACAAACCAACGCAAGGCGAGAACCTGCGCTTCTTCGTGGACTATCAGGTGAACTGGATGTACTGGCGCTACTTCCTCTGGAATTTCGCAGGCAGGCAGAACGATCTGCAAGGCAGCGGCGGGATCACTGAGGGCAACTGGTCCACGGGGCTGAAGTTCATCGACGCGCAGCGGCTCGGCAATCAGGACCACCTGCCACCGAGCATGATGGAGAACAAGGCCATGAACAAGCTCTACTTGCTGCCCATGCTGCTGGGCTTGATCGGCCTGGTGTACCAACTGGTGAAGCACTTGCGCGACTGGAGCATCGTGATGCTCCTCTTCCTCTTCACCGGCATGGCGATCGTGGTGTACCTGAACCAGACACCGCTTCAACCGCGCGAACGTGACTATGCCTACGTGGGTTCGTTCTATGCGTTCGCGTTCTGGATAGGGCTCGGTGTATACGCGATCTTCGATGCGGCGCGATCGCTGACACGGCAGGAACTGATGTACGGGGTGGGTGGTGCGCTCGGCATTGGCGTATTGAAATACGGGGTCGAATCGATCGCGGGCGATGATCACGCGGTATCGTTCTGCCTGTTCTACATGGGTGGCACCGCTGGCGCAGCGCTCGGCCTCATGCACCTGCTGCGCGGAATGAAGGATGACAGGCTGCTCGGTGCGCTGGCCACCGCCATAGGGCTCGTTGTTCCCCTCGTGATGGTGAAGGCCGAGTGGAACGACCACGACCGCAGCCATCGCACGCCGGCGCGCGACCTGGCGGGTGATTACCTGAACAGCTGCGCACCCAATGCGGTGCTCTTCACCAACGGCGACAACGACACCTTCCCGCTCTGGTACGCGCAGGAAGTGGAAGGCATCCGCACGGACGTGCGCGTGGTGAACCTTAGCCTGCTGAACACCGATTGGTACATCGATCAGATGCGCCGCAAAGCGTACGACAGCGAACCGGTGCCTTTCAAAATGGCACCGGAGAAATACCGCCAGGGTACGCGCGATGTGGTGGCGCTGATGCCACGGGACAAGAGCGGTGCTTATATGGATCTGAAGAAAGCGATGGCCTTCGCCACGGACGACCGGAACATGCAGCAATTGTTCCAGCACGGCATGAAGGACGCCTACATCCCCAGCCAGAACCTGCGGATCCCGGTGGACAGTGCGTTCGTCTTCGGGCCGAAGGGCATGCTCACCGCGAAGGACACGGCGAACTGGACCAGCGAGGTGAAGTGGAGCATCAAGAAGCAGTACTTGCTGAAAAACCATTTCCTTCTGCTCGACCTGCTGGCGAACAACGATTGGAAACGACCGATCTGTTTCGCCGTGACCACCGGGCCGGACAGTTACATCAACCTGCAGAACTACTTCCGCCTGGAAGGTCTCGCTTACCGCCTGGTGCCCGTGTACTCCAAACAACAGAACCCGAACGCATACGGCAGTGTGGGCACGGACATCATGTACGCGAACGTGATGGACAAGTTCAAGTGGGGCGGCATGGACACCAAGGATCCGCAGTACCTCGATGAGAACGTGCTGCGGATGACCACCAACCTGCGCCTTCAATTGGCGACGCTCGCTGATGCGCTCGTGGACGAAGGGCGCAAAACCGATGCGAAAAAGGTGCTCGACCTCACGATCGAAAAGATGCCCGAGCGCAACGTGCCCTATGATCGCATCATGCTGCCGATCATCGAAGCCTACTACAAGGCCGGAGACACGGCATCGGCCAACGCGATCACTGATCGGCTCTTCACCATCATGGACCAGAACATGGAGTTCTACCTGAGTTTGGAACCGAAGTTCGTTGACAAAGTGGGCGATGACATGAGCCTTACCAAGATGGTGATGGACCGCATGGTGCAGACCAGCGGAATGATCTACAAGCAGAAGAACCTCGCGGACCGGTTGAAGGCGCGCATGAAAGAGATCGACGAGCTCTACGACGCGAAGATGGAGGATGCCGCCACCGAAGGCCGACGAAATTCGAAGGTCCGATTCTGAGCCGTCATGGGGCTGCGCCTCGTTTCCAAGACGATCTCCTGGTTGCAGCAACTGGATGGCAGGATGCTGTGGCGGGTGGAAAGCGACCTGCCGGGCCCGGCCCGTGACAAGGATGTGTACCTCACCTTCGATGATGGCCCGATACCCGAAGTGACGCCGTGGGTGCTGGACACTTTGAAACGCCTCGATGTGAAAGCGACCTTCTTCTGTATCGGACAGAACGTGGCGAACAACCCGGTGATCTTCGATCGCTTGAAAGCCGAAGGGCACGCCGTGGGCAATCACACGTGGGACCATCCGAGCGGCTGGCGAACCAGCGCACGCGGGTACTTCCGCACGGTGCTGAAATGCCAAGGGCTCACGCGCACGGACATGTTCCGGCCACCATACGGCCGCATCACGAACCGGCAGATCAACGTGCTGCGCAAGCATTTCCAACTGGTGATGTGGGATGTGCTGGCCGGCGACTTCGAGGACGGCCTCACCGGAGAGGATTGCGTGTCCGTGGTGATGCGGAAAGTGCGGCCGGGCAGCATCATCGTGTTCCACGACAACCTGATCAGCCAGAAGCGCATGCGTTATTCCATGCCGATCGTCGTTGAGCGCTTGCTGGAGAGAGGCTACCGATTCGCCACGCTGCCGCACAGGGCCGACTGAAGACTACTGCGCGCTGATGCCCGTCACCGTGTATTCGACACGGCGGTTCTCGGCATGCTCCGCCTCGGTGCAGGTGACACCGGGCGCGCAATGGTTCAGCAAACGCGTGGCACCATAGCCCTTGGCGATCACATGTTCCTTGGGCACGCCCTTGCTCTTGAGGTAGCTCGCGATCGCGTCCGCACGTTTCTGCGAGAGCTTCAGTTCGTTCGCTACATCACCGCGAGCATCGCTATGCAAAGCGATCTCCACCTGCAACGCAGGGTTCACCAGCATGCGGTCCGCGAGCGCATCGAGTTCGGTCTTCGCCACGGGATCGAGGTTGGTGCTGCCTTGCTCCCACTTCTGGAACTTCAGGCGTATCGGCTTGCCGATCTCCACTGGCTCGAATCTCAGGTCCGCAGCCTGGTTCAGGTCGATCACACCCTGCTTCATGCCAGTGGTCTTCACCGGTACGCTCAGGCTGAAGTAGCCCGGTTTTTCAAAGAGCACTTCGAACTCCTCGTTCGGCTGCAAGCGGAAATTGAAGTCGCCACCGGCACCGGTCGTGCGTTGCTCACTGAAAAAACTTTCGAGGTTCACCGCGCTCACGGTCATGCCTTCGATGAAACCCATTTTTTCCTTGTAGCGCACCGCACCACGCACCCAAATGCCCGCGTCGGGCACCATGTGGATGTCGCGTGCGAGGATCTGCTGTTGTTCGATGTGTTCAGTGCTCAAATGCTGCTCACCATCATAGTGCCCCTTCATGCGTGCCACCACGCGGTACTCCTGGTCCTTTTGGACAGCGAACGAGTATTTGCCGTTCACGTCCGTCTGCTTGGTCTCGATCACAACGCCTTTCGTGTCCTGCAAGATCACCTCCACCTCGATCAGCGGAAGCCCGGTCTCGTCGTCGATCACGGATCCGGTACACAGGTAGCGCTGTTCGAGCGGCGTATGCATCTCGAAGGAGTAGATGTCGTCATCGCCTTGTCCGCCCGGACGGTTGCTGGTGAAATAGCCGCTCTTGGCCGCAGCATCGATGATGAACGCGAAGTCGTCCTTCGGGCTGTTCACCGGAGCCCCCACATTGATAGCCACCTCGTATTTGCCATCGGCACCCCGTTGCGCGGCATGAACATCCAGGCCACCGAGGCCGGGCAGACCATTGCTCGCGAAGTAGAGCGTGCCGTCCGCGCCCACGAACGGGAACGCTTCGTTCTGCGGGGTATTGATCGCGGGTCCCAGGTTGGTCGGTTCGCCCCATTGGCCGCCGATATCCTTGCACAGGTAGAGGTCGGTCCCACCGAACCCACCGGGCATGTCGCTCACGAAGAAGAGTGTTTTGCCATCGTGCGAAAGCGCAGGGTGGCCGATGGAAGTCTCCGGGTTGTTCAATGTGAAGGGATCGGCACCGCTCCACTTGTTGCCACTGCGGTGCGCCCGCAGGATGCTCAAGTGGATCACGCCGTTCTTTGCGCGGGCGGAACTGTTGCGTGTATACCAGAGGTTGGTTCCACTGGCATCGCATACCGCAGGGCCCTCATGTTCCGCACCGTTCACATCGCCACCGAGCGGCCTGGCATTTATCAGGTCACCACCGGGCTGGCGATCCGCCGTGTAGAGATCAAGGAACGGTTGATCGTTCCATGCGGCGAGGCGTTGGATACCGGAGCGCACTCCGCGTGTGCTACTGAAGATCACGCCTTGTTCACTTCCGTTCCAGGCCGCCGCCATGTCGCAGAACGGTGTGTTGAGGCTCACCGTTCGCACGCTGAAACGGTCCATGCCATACGTGAACTTTTTGGCGAAGTCGCTGATGTTGCTGTGCAAGGGCTGGCCCTCCGGACGGGCGATCGCCAGGTATTTGTCCATCCATTCCTCGGCATCGGCGTATTTCGCATTGCCCTTCAACGCCTGCGCGTAGTTGTACAGGTCCGCCGGTTCCCGGTTCAGGAATTTCACCACTTGAGCGTACCAGATCTCGGCATGTTCGGTATCGCCGAGCTTCATATAGCAATCCGCCAAGCGTTTGGTCACGTGTTCGTTCACCGCACCCATGTCCGCCGCCAGCTTGTACTCCGCCGCCGCCGGTGCATAGGCCATGTGCTGGTAGAAGCGGTCGGCGTTACGCGTATGAGCGTCAGGACTTCCTCCTTGTTGCGCGAAGGCGGGCAACAGGCCGCTGCAAGCAGCCACGAGCAGGAGATATTCCCGGATGGTCCGCATCAGAAATAGCGTGGTGAAATGGTGCGGCCCTGGGTGAACTTCAGGTCGTAGGAGATCATGATCTCATGCGTACCCGCATTGTACGCACCAATGCGAGTGGTGGTGAGGTCGAAGGCATAGCCCGCGCGCAATTGCTCATTGAACTGGTACTGCGCCATAAGGCCCATGCCATTGCCCAAGCGGTACATCGCGCCGAACCAGATCTTGTCGCGCAGGAGGAAATTCGCGTTCAGGTCGAGCGACATGGGCGCACCCTGCACTGCGCGGAGCATCATCGACGGCTTGAACTTCAGGTCGCGGTTGATGTCCATCACGTAGCCGGCGATGAGGAAGTAATGGCGGAACTCCTGGCTCACGAGGGAAGTGCCGCTCTCGCCGATGGTGTTCTCCAACAACTTCGGCGCGCTGAGCCCGATGTAGTACCGAGGCGCGCTCCAGTATAGGCCGAAGCCGAAATTGGGCAGCACCTTGCCTTCGATGTTCGCATTGACCGGCTCGGCTTCCACGGTGCTCAGCGAGGCGATGTCCGCCTGGAAGAAATTGATGCCGCCCTTCAGGCCGAAGGCGAGATGCGTGTTCGC
>JANMKC010000011.1:0-8584 GCA_031371785.1 Flavobacteriales bacterium
GGCGACCGCGCGTCCTTTTATCTGCAGATCCTCTGGGAAGTTCTACAGGACCGGAACAGCGTGTATCGCGGCCAGGGGCCGATCATCAGCGGAGGCATAGGGATCGGATTTTGAAAACGACAAGGCCCGGCCAATGGCCGGGCCTTGTGGAGCCGGAGGGATTCGAACCCTCGTCCAAACGACCGAAGCACGGGTTTTCTACATGCTTATCCTGTCATTGGTTTTCGACCCGCGCCTGGAGAAAGGCACCCGAGCACGGGCTTAGGTCCTGTTGTCTCATCAGCGCTACGGACCACCGCGCTGACCAGCTTCCCAGGGTGATACCCCGGATCCGGGAAGGAGGGTTGCGGGCCTCCCCGAGGGGTACTCGTCCGCGTTACTGTTGTTCGCGCGGATGAAGCTTCATAGCCTAAGGCTATTAAGCAGCGAGTGCGTAATCTACGTTGCCGGTTAAGGCTTGGAGATCGTTTTAAAGAGCCGTTCCCCACCGCTCTGCATGCTTGCACGCACGACGTTGCCGCTGTCGAAACCAGGTCGGCCCCATGTGTGTTTCCAAAGAACAGGGTGCGAAGATACCGCAGGTGGAAGCGGTTGGCCGCGCAGGGTCGTCAGTAGCCAGCAGCGAGCGGCGAGCGGCCAGTCGCCAGCGGCATCACGAATACATTCGCGCACTTTTCCGGAAGCATGTACAAGAGGATCGGCATCATACGCGAGGGCAAGCAGCCACCGGACCGGCGAACACCGCTTACACCGAAGCAATGCAAGGAGGTGCTCATGCGCGGCGTCGACATCACCGTGCAGCGCAGTCCCGTGCGCGCATACACCGATGCTGAATACACCGCACAAGGATTGCGCATGACCGAGGATCTCACGGACCGCGATCTGATCATCGGCGTGAAGGAGGTGCCCTACGAAATGCTGATGGCCGAGAAGAGCTACATGATCTTCTCTCACGTGATCAAGAAGCAACCTCACAACAGGAAGTTGCTGCGCACAGTTCTGGATCGGGGGATCACCTTGATCGATCACGAACTGCTCACCGATGCCAAGGGCGAACGCGTGCTGGCCTTTGGGCGCTGGGCCGGCGTGGTGGGCAGCTACAACGCCTTCCGTGCCTGGGAAACAACGAACGGGAGATCGACGCTGCGGCCCGCGCACCTGTGCCACGACCGGGCGGAAATGGAATTGCACTTGCTGGACTACCCGCTTCCCAATGACCTGCGTATCGTGATCACTGGCGGCGGTCGCGTGGGCAAGGGCGCGATGGAAGTGCTCGACCGCATCGGTTTCCAAAAAGTGGACACGGCCACCTTCCTTCGAGCGGACAACAACTCGCCGATCTATCTCGTGCTGAACAGCGAGGATCTTTACAAGAGGCTCGATGGAAAGCCGTTCGATCGCGCGGCCTTCCACGCGGATCCGAGCGGTCATCATGCGGAAATGCTCCCCTTCGCTCGTGTTGCGCAGATCTACATCGCCTGTCATTTCTGGGATCCGCGCGGACCGAAGATCCTGAGCGCCGAAGACCTTCGGGATCCCATGCTCAGCTTGAAGGTTATCGCGGATGCGAGCTGCGACATCGATGGACCGATCGACAGCACCTTGCGCGCGAGCACCATCGCCGACCCGTTCTTCGGTTACGATCGCGCGACAGCAGCGGAATGCGCGGTGGGCACACCTGGAAGCATCACCGTGATGAGCGTGGACAACCTGCCCTGCGAACTGCCGCGCGATGCGAGCAAGAGTTTCGGCCGCGACCTGATGGACCGTGTGCTGCCGCGGTTGTTGGGCGATGATGCGGAAGGCATGATCGCACGGGCTACGATCGCCCGTGATGGTGCGCTCACTGAGCGGTACAGGTACTTGGAGGATTACGCCCTTTCGGCGGTCTGAGGCTCACGCCTCAACGCGCAGCTCCAGGATCAGGAACGCTGCGGCGGGGCATAGTCTGCATGTGCGCACGACGATCGGCCTCACACTTCGGCGTGCCATGGTGAGCAATCCGAGTCCCGCGCCGCCATGTTCCGAACGTGCGGTGTTGGACAGCAGCTTCAGGTAGTGCTCTTTCAGGTCAGCCTCGTCCATTTCGTTCAGGATCCCGACGCGATGCGTGATCAAAGCGGCCATGGCCAGCGGCACCGCATTCCCGAACGCGATGCGGTACCCACGCTCATCGCGTACAAGCAATACGAAAGCCGCATCGCGATGGGAGGCAAGTGAATGGTGGTGTACGTTCTCAAGCCCTTCGACCAGCACGTTCATCATGCGCTTGCGGGTGCTCATACCATCCTCTACCGCCAAGCTGGCCTGTTCCGCTTCTGCAAGGAGCCGCTGGATCGTCGCATGATCCACTTCACCTTGGTAGGCAAGCACAACCGTTGTTGCAGGATCCTCCGTGCATCGCGCACGGGTATCCTCCAGCCATTGGCGGCCGATATCGGCGATCGGTAAGGATGTGTTCATCGGGGTACCGGAACTATTCGCCGTGCCATATTGTGAACCCGATGAACGATCCATTGCGGTCGATATACGCGGCCCGACCCAACATGGTTCCAAGACCCGCTGGCAAAACCTGCCGGGCGAAGGGGTCGGCAGGCTACCTTGCCAGCCCTTTTCGATAATCCGACCCCGCCGCATGAAAATCACCGAACCGGCGCTTACCGGCCGTCGCTCTGTTGTACTGTTCGCTTCCGCACTGCTGCTTTCCTTCCCTCTCTGCGCACAACAAACGATCGACATCGGCACGGGCACGCTGACCAATGACTTCTTCACCTACCCGGCACCTTACGGCAACGCACAGAACGGCGCACGCCACCAGATGCTGGTACTGGCCAGTGAACTGCAAGCGGCGGGCATGTCCGCAGGTGATATAAGCAGTGTGGCCTTCGATGTGTCGAGCGCAGCCTTCGTGGACCTGAACGGATTCACCGTGAGCATCGGAACCACGGATGTCTCCGACATGACGCCCGCATGGGTGCAAGGACTCACACCTGTTTGGGGCCCGCTGACCTATGCCGATCAGGACGGCTGGAACACGCACACGTTCGACACCCCGTTCTCATGGGACGGCGTTTCCAATATCGTTGTGCAGACCTGCTTCTCCAACAACGTCCAGAATTTCAACGCGCAGTTCTTCCAGAGCGCGACCGCGTTCAACAGCACGATCTCGCGTTCCACGCCGAACTCCAATGTGTGTACTTCCAATGGAGGCACGCTCAACCTGTTCCAACAACGCCCGAACATGCGCTTCGAGTGGAGTTCGCTCGCAGCTCCTCCGATCGCCGCTTTTCTACAGAGCGCGACGTTCACTTGCGATGGCAATGTCCAGTTCACGGACCAGACACAGCATCTGCCCACCACTTGGCATTGGGATTTCGGTGACAGTGACACCGATACGGTGGCGAGTCCCTTGCACGTGTACTTGGCGGATGGCGTCTACACTCCCGTATTGATCGTTACCAACCCTTACGGATCGGATACCGTCAGCGGTGACCCCATCACGGTAAGCGCGAACGGACCACGCCCGATAGCCGCATGCCTGCCCGTCTCAACCGGCACTGTGCAAGGTCTCGGGATCATCAGCGTGACCATCGAAGGGCACGTGACCACGTCACCGGACGCGGCCACAGAAGGTTATGCTGACCGGAGTTGCCAGCTCGATACCGTATCCGCAGGCACCTTGCTGGACATCACCGTAGAGACCGCCACTGCCGCACCGCAATTCGTTCGCGTTTGGGTGGATTGGGACAACAGCGGTGACTTCATCAGCAGCGAACTCGTGCTGAGCGCGGACAATGTCCTTATCGCGTCAGCCAGTGTGCTGGTGCCTGTTTTCGCTGTGCAGAACACGCCACTGCGGCTCAGGGCCATGGTCGACTATCCGTTCCCCCCTGCAGGGCCATGTGCCGATCCACAATACGGCCAGGCCGAAGACTACGCCGTGGTGGTGATCCCCAATCCGGATCCACCGCAAGCGATCTTCAGCGCATCGCCCACTTTCAGTTGCAATGGGGTTGTACAGTTCACCGATGCTTCCTTGAACACACCGAGCTCATGGACCTGGGACTTTGGCGATCAGGGCCCGGTAAGCAACGAGACCTCACCGCAGCATACTTACGCGGCGAGCGGAACCTACACCGTGTCGCTCACTGTTACCAATACGAACGGCAGCAATACGCAGACCCTGACCGACCTGATCGTTGTGGACCTGAGCGCACAACTCGTGGCTTCGGCATGCACCCCTGCGACCCAGGGCTACTGCTGCGGCTATGGGATCGCGAGCGTGAATTTCGCCGGCATCAACAGCACGAGCGTTGATGGGATCGAGGGCTATGTCGATCGTTCCTGCGGGAACACCGCGCAGGTGACCGAAGGGAATTCATATCCCATCAGCATCGGTACGGGAGGGACGAACGACCATGACGTGGTGGTGTGGATGGACCTGGACAACAACGGGACATTCGACGTGAATGAACAGGTATGGAGCGTATCCGGCCAACAGAACCCCAACGGCAACCTGATCGTGCCATCAGCAACGGTGTTCGGCACACCCGTGCGCATGCGCATCACTGGGGATGTGGTGGGCGAGATCAGCGGCCCCTGCGATCCTCCGCTCTATGGCCAGACCGAGGATTACAGCGTGATCATCACCCCGAACCCGAACCCGCCGGTCGCCGTTTTCACAGCATCCCCTACCACCACATGCACGGGCTTCGTACAATTCACTGACGGCAGTCTTGCCGCCCCCACGTCTTGGAGCTGGGATTTCGGGGACACTGGCAGCAGCAGCGATCCATCACCTCTGCACCAGTACACCGCACCGGGCACTTACACGGTTTCGCTCACCGTGACCAATGCGAACGGCAGCGATACACAGATCTCGAACAACCTGATCCATTTCGTGGAACCGGCCTTGTGCGACACGATCCCGATGCCCTTCACCTTCCAGGACGTTACCGACACGACCTGCCAAGGTGTGCTTGTGGATGATGGCGGATCCAATGGCAACTACTTCCCCGGAACAAGCGGTGCGTTCACGATCGCACCACAGTCGGCGGATATTGTGGTGCTCACTTTTTCGCAGTTCCAATGGGGGAACAACCCCAACCGGTATCTGGCCATCTATGACGGACCGGATGTCTTCAGCACGTTGATCGGCGATTTCAACGGCAACGGGCTGAACCAATTGCCGAACAACGGCGTGATCACGTCAAGCGGGCCGAGCATTACCCTTCAGCAGGACGGCCAGGGTGGCGGACCGCCACCGAACTCCGCCGGATTCATCCTCACATGGGATTGCTCTTTCACGGGCATCGCCGAGCAAGCGATGGATCCCATCGGCAATGTGTGGCCTCAACCTGCGGAAGGCCACTTCACCATTGGCTTCGGGCGCGAGGCGGACGAAGGATGGAAGCTGACCGTGCGCGATGCGGTGGGTTCCACCGTGGCCATTGACGCGGTGAGCAAGGGCGAGCGTGAACACATCTTTGATGCGGAAGGATGGGCATCGGGCTTCTACGTGTTGAGCGTGGAAACTCCGCGAGGCCGCTGGAACCGAACGATAGCCATACGCTGAACCGAACGAAACACCCCAACGCCGAGGCATCGGCGAACGAGATCATGAAGCGCACATTACGAGTCTTGTGGCTGTTGTTGTTGTTGGGCACTGGGCCGTGGGCGCTGGCCACGCACCTCGTAGGCGGCAATCTGGGCTATGTGTACATGGGCGAGACCGCACCCGGCAGCCAGGTGTACCGTTACCAGATCTACATGCAGTTCTTCATGAACTGTGGATCGAACTCGAACTTCCCCACCTTCGATGAACTGCTGAACCAGACACCCAACCATACGCTTCCGGTGGGTGTTTACCTGCAGGATCCGCTGAACCCGAACGCGGACAAACAGCAACAGGCCACCGTTGAACTTTCGTTGGTGGACTCCATGTCGATCGTACCGGACCTTCCGAACAATTGCACCGTCGGTGAAGGACTATGCACCTTGCTCGGCGTGTTCCAAGGCACGGTGGACCTGCCCTTGAGCTTCAGTGGCTACCATCTGTATTTCCAGATGTGCTGCCGGAACCTGGACATCGACAACCTCAACAACCCGAACGGCACAGGCATCGGCTACTATGCGTTCATCCCGCCAACATTGGTGGTCAACAGTTCACCGGTATTCCTCGGCATTCCCACGCCCTTCCTTTGCACCAGCGATACGACCACGTTCGTGAACAGTGCCAGCGATCCGGACGGGGACCAATTGATCTTCTCCTTCGAAACACCATACAACAGCGTTGCGCAAATGGGCGGCATCCAGCCGCCACCTTTCCAGTTGCCATGGCCCATCCCGGAGATCACTTGGAACGCGGGCTTCAGCACGGCGCAACCCTTCGGGGCTGGCGGCTATTCGTTCATCAATGGAGCAACCGGCCTCACCGAATACCACCCCGCCGTTCAAGGCAACTACGTCGTTTCGGTCGAAGTGAAGGAATACCGCAATGGCCAATTGATCGGGCGAACGCGACGCGACCTGCAACTACAGGCGATCCCCTGCCCACCGAACAACACACCACAGGTGAGCGGTTCCTTGCCCACCAGCTACACGGTGAACGCGGGTGATTCGATCTGCTTCAACATGGCCTTCGCGGACATTGATGTGGACTCGCTGACGCTGATCGCCAGCGGAACGATCTTCGATACGAACCTATACAACCCAGCTGCCACCATAACCAACCCTGCCGTGGGCAATGGCGCTGTGGGTGCACAGTTCTGCTGGCAAACCTCCTGCGCCGAAGGGCAGGACCAGCCGTACCTCTTCAGTGTAAGCGTCCAAGACAATGGTTGCCCCCCGAAGAGCACGTCCGTGGTGTTCCAGGTGAGCGTGGTGCCTTTCATCGGTCCGCAGATCATCAATGGGCCAGCGACGGTTTGCACGCAACAGGCCGGCAGCGTATACAGCACACCCGACATCGCCGGGGCCACCTTCGCATGGACAGTGAACGGTGGAACGATCGCGAGCGGACAAGGAACGAACAGCATCACGGTGAACTGGGGCGCACCCGGACCCGGCTCCGTGCTATTGAGCGCAACGAACGATCTGGGTTGTACAAGCACGCCGATCAGCGTGAGCGTGAACATCGCCGCTCTTCCGAACGTCGATGCTGGCGCTGATGCAACGATCTGCAGCGGTGCGTCAGTGGATATCGGTGGCAGTCCAACCGGACCGAACGGCAGCAGCTTCGCATGGACGCCTTCGCCCACGCTCAACAATGCGGGGATCGCCAACCCGACCGCGACACCGGACACGACTACGAGCTACATAGTGCAAGTGAGCAACCAGGGTTGTGTGAACCGGGACACCGTGCGCGTGACGATCTCGTTGCCTTCGGTGAACGCCGGGGTGAACATTTCGATCTGCACAGGTGACACCGCGCAATTGCAAGCGAATGGAATTGGGAATGTGCAATGGGCACCGCCAGTGGGACTCAGCGCCACGAACATCCTGAACCCATTGGCTTTCCCGACAACAACAACCGACTACGTGGTAACGCTGACGGACAGTGTGACCTGCATCGCACGGGATACGGTGCGCGTGCAAGTGAACCAACTACCCATTGTGGATGCCGGTGCCGATACCAGCGCTTGCATGAACGAAACGGTCGTGCTCGGGGGATCACCCACGGGACCCGGCGGAAGCACGTTCACGTGGACACCTGGACAAGGATTGGATTCCACTTCGGCATCAAACCCCACAGCAACGATCACGGCAACACAAACATGGACCGTGACGGTGGCCGATGGCAACACATGTGTGAACAGTGATCAGGTAACCGTGGCCGTTCTCGCGATCCCTTCTGTGGATGCAGGACCGGACACCAGCGTATGCTCCGGCGGAAGTGTGCAATTGAACGGAAGCGGTTCAGGCACCTTGCATTGGTCGCCTGTCTTCAATTTGAGCGACCCCGACATCGGTAACCCGATCGCGAGTCCGGAAGGAACCATCACGTATACCCTTACGGTCACCGGCGGGAACTTGTGTACGAACACGGACCAGACAACCGTAACGGTGAACGTATTGCCGAACGCGAACGCCGGACCGGACCGCGCGATCTGCTTGGGAGACTCCGTGCAGATAGGTGTCGCGGGACCTGGCAGTTTCCTTTGGTCACCTGGTGCAACATTGAGCACGACCACGATCGCCACGCCGCTGGCCTTCCCGACAATAGCGACGGTATACACCGTTACGCTCACCGACAGTCTCACGTGTTCGCGATCGGACAGCATGATGGTAACGGTAAACCAGCCCGTGGTGGCGGGAACCGATGGAGCCGCGACCTCGTGCAGCAATGGATCCCCGATCACGCTGAGCGCATTGCTTGGTGGCAACCCCGATCCGAACGGCACCTGGTCGCCGAGCGCTGTGTACACACCTGGCGGAGGGTCTCAAACCTTCTTCTATGTGGTGAGCGGAACGGTGCCTTGCCCGAACGATACCGCGCACGTCACCATCACCGAGGTGCCTGCACCGAACGCGGGGAATGATGCGGCCTTGTCGGTGTGCAGCGCGGACGTTGCACTCGACCTTC
>JANMKC010000155.1:0-8239 GCA_031371785.1 Flavobacteriales bacterium
CTCGGCCGTACCGTATATATAGAGGACGACTCGGTCGTGGTCCCGGACCGGTCGATCATTGTCGGGCCGCGCATCGGTGTGGAAAGCGCTGGTGCTGATGCCCTCCTTCCCTATCGCTTCCGTTTCGATCCGATGATCCTCCGATGAGCGCTCAACGCATTGTCTTCATGGGTACGCCCGCGTTCGCTGTCGCGTCGCTCGATGCATTGCTGAAAGCAGGGATCGATGTGGCCGCTGTGGTTACCGCTCCGGACCGACCTGCCGGACGAGGCCAAGCAACGCGCATGAGCGCGGTGAAGGAATTCGCGACCGCCCATCCATCGCTCAAGGACCACATCCTTCAGCCGGAGAAGTTGAAGGATCCCGCTTTCCACCAGCAGCTCGACGCACTTGGAGCATCCTTGTATGTCGTGGTCGCATTCCGCATGCTACCGGAAGTGGTGTGGAACAGGCCCGCTCTCGGCACCATCAACCTGCACGCATCCTTGCTCCCCGCGTATCGTGGGGCCGCACCGATCAACTGGACCATCATCAATGGTGAAGAACGGACAGGCGTCACCACGTTCCGTATCCGCCATGAGATCGACAGCGGTGATCTGCTGCATCAGGAAGCGACGATCATCGGTGCCGACGAGACAGCCGGTGAACTGCATGATCGGTTGAAGAACATCGGCGCGGTATTGTTGGTGCGTTCGGTCATTGAACTCTTCCATGGAAAAGTGGAGGGCGTTGCACAAGAAGCTCCGAGCGGTGGCTACCTCCATGCGCCGAAGCTCACACCGGAGAACTGCCGCATCGATCAGCACCAGGCCGCGGAACGCGTACACAACTTCGTGCGCGGGCTCTCTCCCGCTCCCGGCGCATGGACCATGTTGACACAAGCGGAAGGACTTTCGCAGCACTTCGAGTTCCTGCGCACGCGTATCATCTCGACGCGGAACATGGATGCTCCGGGGAGTGTGTCGATCGTCGATGGTCGCATGCTCGTGCATTGCGGATCCGGCACTGTTGAAGCGCTCGAAGTACAGGCCGAGGGCAAGCGTCGCATGGACGCCGCCGCTTTCGTGCGCGGTCTTCGTTCCATCGATCACCTCCGTATCCATTGATCCCGATCGGCGGATGCACCTGATGTTGGCACATCAATGATCCTTCTTCGGCTCGTTGAACCGACGCCGATCCATGATCGCCAACCCCGGAAAGCGTTGACCCAACACTTGATGCGGATCCGCCCGATCGCGTTTTCTGAAAGCCTTGCTACCAGCGGCTTGCAGGAGGACTTATCAACAAAACCCCTGATTTTTCAACATTTTCCGCGTATCCCGCTGCAAACCCTTGACAGGCGCGGTTCTCCCGATACATTAGCAGCGAGTTTCACTCAACCAACAAACCAAACACATTTCGAACATGGGACTGAACAAAGCTGAACTGATCGAATCGATCGCTGCTGAAGCGAAGATCTCCAAGGCTGACGCCAAGCGCGCCTTGGACGCGTTCGTGAGCAACACCACGAAGGCCCTGAGGAAAGGTGACCGCGTTGCCCTGGTGGGCTTCGGCACCTTCAGCATCTCCAAGCGCGCAGCCCGCAAAGGCCGCAACCCGCAAACGGGCAAGGAGATCAAGATCGCTGCCAAAAAGGTGGTGAAATTCAAAGCCGGTGCTGACCTGAGCAACAAAGTCCGCTAAGCCACCGAGCTCCTTTTGGAAAGGTCCCTCCCACCGGGGGGACCTTTTCATTTGTACCCGCCCATCGCCTCCACGCATGCTCCCCGACGACCAACTATACGCGCATCTCGCCTCCTTCATCTCGGAGAACAAGCGTGCGCTTTTCGATCGCATAGCGCCGGAACGCACGCGCCATGTGACCGTGGTGATGGAGGACATTTACCAGAGCCACAACGCCAGCGCCGTTGTGCGCACCTGCGAACTGCTCGGCGTGCAGGACATCCACATCATCGAGAACCGCAACAAGTACACGACCAATCCCGATGTCACCCTTGGTTCATCGAAGTGGACCGACATGCATCGTTACCGTGATCACCCGGACAACTCGCTCGCATGTGTCCGACAGTTGAAACGCGCTGGCTATCGCATAGTCGCCACCACACCACGCACGGACAACGTCACGCCACAAACCATTTCGCTCGATCAACCGCTGGCTTTCTGCTTCGGCACCGAACTCACCGGGTTGAGCGAAGTGATCCTGCAAGAGGCCGATGTCCATCTGCGCATCCCCATGTACGGTTTCACCGAGAGCTACAACATCAGCGTGAGCGCCGCCATCTCACTTTACGCGGTGATGGAACGATTGCGCGCCAGCACGATCCCGTGGCGCTTGAACGATGTCGACCTGCTCGCGCTGAAATTATCGTGGGCGCGCAAGACCGTGCATAGCGCGAAGCATCTCGAAGAGCGCTTGCAGCGTGATGCGCGATCGCTCGGCGATACACCGCATTGATCGAAGGAACGATCCGGCGCGCACGATGATGATGCGTCATGAACGGCACACTGCGCATGGTGGATCCGCATGCTTCGCGATCGATCGCTCGCGCGATGCGACCCTCGTTCAACATGCGAACGAAGGATCATCGCATCACGGTTCTCAACACCGATCCGTGGAGAACTGAAACCTTCATGCGGCATGTTCCGTTGCAGCATCCGGATAGATTTGGATCAAACCCTTAACACTCCAGACAATGGGAAAAGGTGATATGAAGACCAAGAAAGGAAAGCGCACCGCTGGCAGCCGTGGCAAGAGCCGCCCCGCCAAGCGTACGGTAGCTTCCGCGAAAAAGGCCGCCGCGAAAAAGGCCCCGAAGAAAAAGGCCGCCGCCAAGAAGGCAGCGCCGAAAAAGAAGGCCGCCGCCAAGAAGAAGAAGTAGGCAGCGATCGCTTCAGAAGCAAAGACCCCCGACGTTGTCGGGGGTCTTCTGCTTTCATGACCTGCCGATCACGGTTGCAACCGCATGCGCTGCCATGTGCCATCGGCGAAATGCTCGAAGGCGATGCGATCATGCATACGGTCCGTCCGACCATGCCAGAACTCGATGCGCACCGGCCTGATCCGGATGCCTCCCCAATGTGCGGGCCGGGGAACTTCCGCTTCCTTGAAGCGCTCCTCCCAACGCGCGAAGCGTTCCTCCAGTTTCGCGCGATCCTCCACCATCCGGCTCTGGTCACTGCTCCACGCACCGATGCGGCTGGACCGAGGGCGTGATGCGAAATACGCGTCGCTTTCCTGGGCGGTCAATAGTTCCGCCCGGCCTTCAAATCGCACCTGGCGCTCCAATGAAGCCCAGAAAAAAGTGAGCGCCGCGCGCGGATCCCGCTCGATGTCCATCGCCTTCCTGCTGTTGTAGTTCGTGTGGAACACAAGGCCGCGCTCATCGAACGATCGCAGGAGAACAATGCGGCAACTGATGCTCGCGCTGCCTGCCGTGGCCAAGGCCATCGCGTTGTGTTCGGGGATCCCGCAGCGCTCCGCTTCGGAGAGCCACTCACCGAACAATTTCCAGGGGTCCGTTCCCGCGGTTTCCTCGCCAAGGTTCCCTTGGCGGTAGTCGCTCCGGTCGTTCACATGCTTCACGTCCATCGTTGTCAGGATCACTATAGCGACGAATATACCAGCACTTCCGTGGCGCATGGCCGATCATCACAACCTGCTAACTTCACTTCACGTACGCGTACCACATGCCCGGCGATCCGCTCGACCTGAATCCCGACAACCCGCTCACCCCGGCGCGTGGCCGCTTGCTGGTGAGCGGCCCGTACCTCACGGATCCCTACTTCCGCAGGACCGTGGTGCTGTTGTGCGCGCACGATGGTGAGGGTTCCTTCGGTTTCGTTCTGAACCGCTTCATCGATATGGACATCGCGGACATCATGGAGAACATGCCGCCGATCATGAGCCGCGTGAGCATCGGCGGTCCGGTGCAGAGCGGAAACCTGTATTACCTGCATACGCTCGGCAAACGCATCGAAGGCAGCGTGAGCGTGGTGGACGGCATACACATGGGCGGCGATTTCGAGCAGTTGCGCAGCCTGCTCGCTACCGATCCGAAACTCGGAAAACACGTGCGCTTCTTCGTTGGCTACAGCGGCTGGGGCCAGGACCAGCTCGACAAGGAACTGGCCGAACGTGCCTGGTTGATCACACCGGCCGACAAGCGCCGCGTAATGAACACGAAGTTCAAGGACCTGTGGGGCGATACGCTGCGCGGCATGGGTACCGCTTTCGCGCCGCTCGCGAATTTCCCCGAGGATCCGTCCCTCAACTGATCACCTTCTTCACCAACAGTTCGATGAGCTGCAGCGCCATGCGATGCGCGTACCGCTTGGTGCGGTATGCCCCCACCCATTGGACACCACGCGCCGCGTTCGTGAAGAAGAGCTCGTCAGCCGCCAGCAGGTTCTGTGGATTGAGCGAGCACTCGTACACCTTGATGCCGTTCTCCAGCGCGAGGTTGATGATCTGCATGCGCATCACCCCACCGATGCATCCGTCCGTGAGCGAAGGTGTATAAAGCACGCCATTGCTCACGATGAACAGGTTGCCCGAACTGCTCTCGATGATGTTGCCGCGATCGTTCTGCAAGAGGCAGTCATCGAGGCCGCGCTCCATGCACCACAAGCTCGCCATAACATAGATCTGGCAGTTCAATGTCTTGTGTACTGCCAACAAGTTCACCGCCTTGCGCATATCCGGATAGATGTCCACCGTGAGACCATGCGGATTGAGGATGTAACGCGGCGAAGGCACTGGCTTGAGTTCGAGGGTGAACCCGCCCGCGTGCGATCTCGGTCGGTAATAACCAGCTGAGTCCCGGAATACCGTCAGTCGCGCACGTCCGTTCGGCATGGTACTTTCCTGAACGAGCATGGTGATATACTCCTGCAACCGATCGACATCGAGCTTGCCGGGCGGTTCGATGTGCAACACCTTCATCCCCTCCACCAGCCGTGCCCAATGCGCATCGAGAAAGCATCCCCTGCCCTCCACGACGCGGATGCTCTCGAAGACCCCATCACCATAATGGAACGCGCGGTTGTCCAACGTGATCACTGGCCGATCGGCAGGCACCAGTTCACCATTCACGATCACGGCTTGGGCCATCAGAGCGCGTGGTGTTCGTGGAGCACCTCGATCAACGCGGTGTTCGGTGCGACCAGCACACCCCGCACACCCGCAGCGGCTGCAGCCTGCACGTCCCGTTCGCGGTCGCCGATCATCACGGAGTCGGAAGGATCGATACCATAGCGCGCAATGGCACGCTCCAGCATGAGCGCACCGGGTTTTCGGCAAAGGCATCGCCCTTGCGATGGATGGTGGGGGCAGTAGTACACCGCGTCGATGGCCGCGCCCTGCCGGGCCAGCTGCGCGTGAAGATAACCGTGCAGCCTTTCGACCTCGGCGTGCCCATAAAGTCCGAGCGCGATGCCGCTCTGGTTGCTCACCACGATGCTCAACTTCCCGGCGGCGTTGATCGCCTTCAACGCTTCAGCTACGGAGGGAAGCACTTCAAAGTCCTCCAACCGCCAGGTGTGTTCACCACGTTCGCGGTTGATGACCCCGTCGCGATCAAGGAAAACGGCGGTCCGGGTGCTCATCCGAAGGAAGTTGAAATGGCCTGGATGAAACGCTGGATTACCTGCGGGTCCAGCAACGTGGTGAACAATATGCCGACCACGGCCCCGGCGAAGTGCGCATCATGCGCAATGCCATCGCCGCCACGCTTGCCCATGTACCATTCATAACCGAGGTAGAGGATCCCGAAGATCCAGGCCGGCGCAGGGATGGGAAGGATCAGCAGGGCCATGCTGTTGGTCGGGTACATGAGGATCGAAGCGAACACCACCGCACTGGTGGCACCCGAAGCACCCACCGCGCGATAGCTCGGATCCCACTTGTGCTTGAAGTAACCCGGAAGTGAACTGAGCACGATGCTTCCGAGGTAGAGCACCAAAAATGAAAGGTGGCTCGATCGGCCGGTGATGTCCGCGTAGCCTCGTTCAACGAGCGGCCCGAACATGTACAGCACGAACATGTTCACCGCGAGGTGCGGGATGTTGCCGTGGATGAAGCCGTGCGTGAGGAGGCGGAACCAGTCCTTGCGTGTGTGGATCACGAAGGGTTCGAACATCAGGGCCTCGAACACTTTGCGATCGCGGAGCGCGAGCAAGGAAACGAGAACAGTGAAGCCGATGATCGCGAGCGTCATGGTGAACATTGGAGAACCTGATCCCGAACGGGGATCTGACCGCGCCAAGATACCCGGCCCGGCAATCCGTTCCGGCCAAGCCCCTCAGTAGGTATGGTCGCGAAGGATCCGCCAGCCTTCCGGCGTGCGTGACCAGAAAAGGCTGAAGCCGCCGCCCAAGGTGTCCTGCGAACGCACCAGCGACCAGGTGCCGGTACACCACGCATGGTCCGCTCCAGCAGGCAGGATCTCCAGATCATCGAACCCCAGATCGCCCATGGCCGCCTTGTCCGGATAGTGCTTCCTATAGTTGTCCGTCACAGCCGCCTTACCACATGTTCGGCCCCTGCGACCGATGAAGCACACGCTGTCCGCGTAGCCGTTCATGAATCCGGGAATGTCGCCTTGGTCCCACGCCTTTTCCTGATCCGCCAGCACGTGACGGATGGCGTCCTCATCGTGCCGTGCGAACGAGCGGCCGCATCCGGTCGCCAACACGATCGCAACTCCTGTATATAGGAAGCACTTCACTGGGCGGAACAGCAAGGGCCACACGTCGGCGGCCCTCAGTAGCGCGGGGGAGACTTGAACTCCCGACCTCGTGATTATGAATCACGCGCTCTAACCAGCTGAGCTACCGCGCCGTTTTCGGGGCCGCGAATATAGGAACGCGGGTGGAGGGTGAAGCCTATGAACGACTTGCACAGGAAAGGGATCTGCTTACCTTGCCCGCGCACCTGTGACCTGATCGGATCAATGGCGAAAGCGAAGAAGAAGACGGCCGTGAAGACCAAGCCGTCGCCGAAGAAGAAGGCACCCGTTGCGAAGAAGCCCGCCAAGGCCAAGCCGAAGGCTACCAAGGCCACCGCGAAAAAACCGGTGAGCAAAGCCCCCTCGAAAAAGATAGCCCCCAAGAGAAAGGAAGCAACCTTGCCGGTGCCTCCAAAAAAGGCCATCGCCACCGTGGCTCCGCCCGCCAAACAGAAGGCCCCACTGGTCGCGAAGGCCAACCTCGCAGGGAAAAAGCCGCAAGCGCCTCTTCCACCGAAGGCCGCACCTGCTGTTGCCAAGGTGCCCAGCAAGCTGCCGGCAAAAGAACCAGCGCCCTCTGTGAAGCCTGCGGCGAAGGCTGCCACCAAGGGAAAAGAAACGAAACCCAAAGGCCCGATCATCGCGGTGATGACAGGCGTGGAACCCATTGGCGGACCTACGCGCACGCTGAAACGGGCGCTGAAAGAACGGTTCACGGTGGAGTTCTACCTGCGCGCCACGCCGGGTTCGCTCTACGACATGATCAGCACGCCGAGCGGGCTCAGCGAATGGTTCTGTGATGATGTGGACGTGCGTGGGGACCAGTTCACCTTCCGCTGGGGAAATGACAGCCAGGGCGCTCAATGTCTCGGCCGGAAATTCGGCGAGCTCATGCGCTTCCAATGGGACGAGGACGAGGACGCCGGCGCGTTCTTCGAACTCCGCATCCGCATCGACCCGATGACCAACGAGACCTGCTTGATGGTAACGGACCACGCCTGGCCCAAGGATCTGGACGACGCGAAGGCCCTCTGGGGTTCGCAGATCCACACGCTGCAGCGCATGCTGGGCGCATAGGCCGTTCGCGGCACGGCCCTTTCGGCGTCGGGGCCGATAGCTTTGGGCTCTCGATGAAGAAACTGCACCTCATGATCATCCGGGCCTACCTCGGCCCGTTGTTCATCACCTTCATCATCGTGCTCTTCATCCTGAGCATGCAGTTCCTGTGGAAGTATGTGGACGACCTGATGGGCAAGGGCCTCCCATGGTATACCCTCGCGCAACTCCTCACGTATGCCACCGCCAGTTTCGTTCCGCTCGCCATACCACTGGCCGTGCTGCTCAGTTCCATCATGACCATGGGCGGCCTCGGAGAACGAAGCGAACTGACCCCCATGCGCAGTGCCGGGCTCGGACTTTTCCGCATCCTCTTGCCATTGGTGGTACTCGCGATCGGCGTTGCGGGCTTCTCCTTCTACTTCAGCAACAACCTGCTCCCTGTCGCCACCTTGAAA
>JANMKC010000219.1:0-13523 GCA_031371785.1 Flavobacteriales bacterium
GTTCAAGCTTCTGGTGCTTGTGCTGCTCATCGAACAGGCTGCGACTGGGGCGTTTGCTCATCTGACAAAGAGATCGATCACCAAGCACTTTGTCAAGATCCCGTACCCATCAACTTCTCAACAGGTTCTTCGAACTACCCTTAGGAGGATGGATCGATCCTCCATTCTAAAGCGAATTGATTCTACTGGTAGGTCGTGGAATTCGATCGCATCGATTGCTGACTTAATGGATGCATGGTCAGAAAACGAACGCTTCATGGATCCAAGGTAGGACCTCTGATCGCTTCAAGAACGCCCCATCCACCACGAGCAGCTTCACCGGCCCCACAGTTCGCGAGCGATGCGAACTCAGTGCATCGGAGACCGCGTAGGATGAACCGGCCTGCATTGCCGCACATCGGAGCACGCATCTATCTTTGAACCTATGGATTGGCGCACGCGCATCGTTTCTGACAAGGATGTTCTCTTGGGCAAGCCTGTGATCAAAGGCACGCGCATTTCCGTGGAGGTGATCCTGGAACTGCTTGCTGAGGGCTGGGCGGAGACGCAGGTGCTGGAGAGCTATCCGAATATCAACGCGGAGGATCTGAAGGCGGTGTTCGCTTATCTCCGCGACGGTGTCCAGCAGGATTTTTATCTGCCTGTGCGACGGTCCGCGTGATGCGCTTTCTGGCGAACGAGAATTTCCCGGCGCCGAGCATCGCCTTGATGAGGCAGGCGGGGTATGATGTGCGAAGTATCCAGGAATCGATGCCGGGTGTGAAGGACGCGGTCGTGATCGCCGAAGCACAGAAGGACGACCGCATCATACTGACATTCGACAAGGACTACGGCGAGATCATCTTCAAGCAGGGCGTCACCGATCCTCCCGCTGTGATCTTTCTCCGCTACCGTGGTGCCGATCCGCTCGCCGCTGCGCGCCTTGTGTTCGATCTGATCAGCGGAGGCACCAACATCGAGCGGGTCTTCACGGTAGTGGAGGTGAATGGCATCCGACAACGGATGTATTAGCCAGTGCTCATTTCAAGAACGCCCCATCCACCACCAGCAGCTTCACCGGCCCAACAGTTCGCGAGCGATGCGAACTCAATCCATCGGAGACCGCGTAGGATGAACCGGCCTTCATCACCGTCGTTGCGCCATCCTTCAGCTCGTTGATCAGTTCGCCTTCGAGCACGAAGACCAGGTGTCCGAGTTCGCACCAATGATCAGCGAGGTAGTTCGCGGAGTACTCGATCATGCGGATGCGCAGGTCGCCGAGCTGTTGTGTGCGCATGGTGGCGGTGCCCGTTGTTCCGTTCAAGACAGTGGTCGGGACCTTGTCCCACTCCGTGATCTGAAAGGGGATGTTGGAGATGCCCATGCGAAAGATCTTCAGCGACGCACCACCAGCATGCGCGTGATCGTTCCCTGCGTGGTGGTCATGTTCAGCGCGTACGCACCGTCGGAGATCCCAGAAGGCAGATGCAAACGCATCGGTGAGCGGCCACTTGGCGCTAGCTGGGCTACCGGTCTTCCCAGCATATCCAGCAGTTGGAACGATGCGCTTCCCGCATCTCTCAACGGGCTATTGATCAGTACCTGATCCGATGCCG
Organism: Flavobacteriales bacterium; assembly: GCA_031371785.1. Lineage (GTDB taxonomy): Bacteria > Bacteroidota > Bacteroidia > Flavobacteriales_F > PHOS-HE28 > PHOS-HE28. The sequence continues at coordinate 1,596 of JANMKC010000219.1, forward strand.
GATTCGGATACACACTGAACGACGGTAAATTCCGGTCCACGATCCCCACCGGCGAAAGTTCCGGCAGCCAGCGCATGATCAGCATATCCGATGTAACTGTATCCACGGGCGTGCTTCCCACCGCGAGTATGCGACCGTCCGGTTGAGGGTAGATCGCCTCGATCCGGCAATCGCCTCCGAACGGACAAGGCATGTGGACCGTGCCGCCTGAGCCGAAGCCCGCGTCCAGGGTGCCATCGGGCATGGCGCGCAGGACGGCCAGTGAACGAGTGCCCGTGCTCGTGTCTGTGAACTCGCACGCGACCCAGGTCTTCCCGTCAGGTGCCACGGCGATGTCCTTCAGGTCACCGACGAAGGGCGCACTGATCGGAAGGGCAAGACGGCCACCCGTGCCATAACCGGGATCCCATTCGCCATCTTCCAGTATGCGGCCCAGGAACAGATCCGCGCCCACCTGGCCTTGCACATAACGCTTTCCTCCGAACAACAAGCGCCCATCATCGAAAAGGTGCCCGCTCTCAGCCACGGAAATGGATCCCGGCTCGACCGGCCGGAACGAACCGCTGTCCGCGAACGCGGTATCCGGCGTACCGTCCGCGCGCAATTGGCGGATGTTGAGATCGCCGTCCGGCAGGGTCAGTCGCATGGCACCGAGCAGCACGATCCGGCCGTCGGGGCGCAACACCATGTCGTTGCATACTTCACCGGAGTGCAGTGACGTGATCGCGAAACCCTGCTGCCCGAAAGACCCCACGAGTTGCCCCTGTGGCGTCAGGCGCATCACCATCATGTCGGTCACCGATCCGCCCAGGGTACCGGCTGCGATGATATCGCCATCGGTCCGTATAGCGAGGGCGCGCACAATATCCTGTGACGTGGAGCGCGGATACGAAGACACCCCGTCATCAGTGAAAGCAGGATCGAGCAGTCCGTTCGCATCGAAACGCGCGAGGGCAGCGTCATCGAAGGTCGCTTCGTTGCGGGTGGTTCCACCGATGAGCACGCGCCCATCGTCCTGCAAGGCCAGTGCCTTTGCCGCGCCGTAGTCCCCGATCACCGCTCCCGCGATCCCATTATTGCTGAAGCTCTCGTCCAATGTCCCGTTCACCGTCATCCGCACAGCGACCATTTGCGGGAAGTCCGGATCGCCGCGCGTTCCGGCGATCAGGATGCGCCCGTCGGGTTGCAGCAAAACGTCATTGGCCACATCGATTCCTTCACTGCCGATGGACAGGGACATCACACCGCCCGTTCCGAACACAGGATCCATCAGGCTCCATTGGGCTTCGGCCTTGCCGAATGCGAAGAACAGGAGGCATGTGAAGGAGATTCGCTGGAGCATGATGATGGGCTTTGCCGAAAGATAGCCGCGCCCAGGATCGATGGAAAACGAACACCCCGCCCGTGGCAGAGTGAGCGCTTTGAAGTAAGAAAGGATCAGTTCAGCATGATGCTCACTTCACCGACCGGTGGTAGGTCAACCACTTTCAAGGCCCTGCTGTAACCCAGGATGGCGTTGATGGTCGCAGGGCGTGGTCCGAAACATATCGGACCGATAGGTATCGGACCTGGCTGGATCGTAGTGTCGGGTCGGCGGTTGCGGGAGGAGCGTTTACGAAGCGTAGAATGTGTCATCAGGCGGGGGTTGGTTTCACTTCACAGGTGGATAACGCGAGGATCCGGTCGCGTATTGTGGAAAATGAAAGATCGCTTCGGTCGAGGACGCCCTCGCGATGACGGACAGACGGAACGCACGAACGCCGGCTTACGGGCCGGCGTCCCTGGGGCGGTCCTCCCGCGCCTTCGCATAGCCGCTTCGGCCGGGCGAGGCGTGCGAGGGTCAGGCCCGTTCCAGCTGCATCGAATGCTTCTGGATCAGCTTGCGCATGTTGATCAGCGCATATCGCATTCGGCCCAACGCGGTGTTGATGCTCACCTCGGTGTGCTCGGCGATCTCTTTGAAACTCATGTTCAGGTAGGTCCGCATGATCACCACGTCCCGCTGCTCCGAAGGCAGGTGATCGATCAGTTTGCGCACGTCATCGTCCACTTGCATGTTCACCATGCGTTGCTCGACGCTCTGGTCCGGCTGCGCGATGCGGGCGAACACGTCGTGCTCCTCATTGCTCCGCACCGTCGGCATTTTCTTGTTCCGGCGGAAATGATCGATCACCAGGTTGTGCGCGATGCGCATCACCCAGGGCAGGAACTTGCCCTCCTCATTGTACTTGCCCGCCTTCAGCTGGTGGACCACCTTGATGAAGGCTTCCTGGAACAGGTCCTCCGTGGTTTCGCGATCGCGCACAAGCAGGTAGATGTGCGACCACACCTTGCGCTTGTGCCTACGAAGCAGGGTCTCGAAAGCGAACTCGTCACCTGCGAGGTAACTGTTCACCAGTTCAATGTCCGAGAGAGCGACCGCAGGAGCGGAACGAAGACGCTTTGCCAGCATGACCTTACCGATTTTGACCGAAGAGGTTCAGATGAACTTCGGGGGTAGAGGTCTCGCTATGCTGGCTTTCGGTTTTGGTGGTCGGGTCGAACGGGCGTCAGAGAGGGAAGTTCGACCGGGGGTTGTTACGGCGTATGGACGGGGTCCGTTCCGTTAACGTTGCCTGCGTGCGCATATTGTGCGGGCCACGCAAAAAAGTTCGGAAGGCTTGTCCAAATGTATACCTCTTCGGATCCCGCGCAATGACCGGAGCCTAATTTCGCGCCCCCGTTCCTGAGCCATACGCGAATACTGCCCTTGCCCTCGACCACTTCCGCCCAAAAGCCCTCCCCGCCCGTCGGTCGCGAGGCTGCCCTCCGCCGCTCCCTCAAAGGCACTATCCGCGTGGAGGGTGCCCGCGTTCACAACCTGAAGAACATCACGGTGGAGATACCCCGTGGCAAACTGGTGGTGATCACCGGCCTGAGCGGCAGCGGCAAGAGTTCCCTGGCCTTCGACACGCTCTACGCCGAGGGGCAGCGCCGGTACGTGGAAAGCCTCAGCAGTTATGCCCGCCAGTTCATGGGCAAGCTGGAGAAGCCCGACGTGGACCGCATCACCGGCATCAGCCCCGCCATCGCCATCGAGCAGAAGGTGATGACCAGCAATCCGCGCAGCACCGTGGGCACGAGCACAGAGGTCTATGATCACCTGAAGTTGCTCTTCGCACGCGTCGGGCATACCATCAGCCCGCACAGCGGTCGCGAGGTGAAGCGCGATACCATCGAGGATGTGGTTGCCGGGGCGAACAACTTTCCCGCTGGTAGCCATGTGCTGCTGATGGCACCGATCCACCTGCCTGCGGGACGTTCCATCCGCGAGCACTTGGACGTGCTGCAACAACAAGGGTACGCGCGTGTGTTCGATGCGGTGGAAACCCAGCGGATCGAGGACCTGCTCATCCAGCCGTCCATGCGCAAAGGACCATGGCATCTCGTGATCGATCGCATCACCGTGGATCCCGGTAACGAGGAAATGGAAAGCCGCATCGCCGACGGCGCCGAGACCGCCTTCTTCGAAGGCCAGGGCGAATGCGTGCTGCTGGGCGAAGGCGACCCCGGAAAAGCAAAGCGCATGGTTTTCAGCGACCGCTTCGAAATGGACGGCGTGCTCTTCGATGAGCCCACGCCCAACATGTTCAGCTTCAATGATCCCGTGGGCGCATGCACCAAGTGCGAAGGCTACGGCAACATCATCGGCATCGATGCCGACCTGGTGATCCCGGACAGATCCCTCAGCGTGTATGATGATTGCGTTGCCTGTTGGCGTGGTGAGAAACTGAGCGAGTGGAAGGATGACTTCATCAAGACCAGCGCGGCGCATGATTTCCCCATCCACCGCCCCTATCGCGACCTCACGGATGAACAGCGTAAGCTCCTATGGAACGGCACCATGCCCGATGGCAAGAAGGCGAAGGGCGTCTACGGCATCGATGCCTTCTTCCAGTATTGTGAGGAGAAGAGCTACAAGATCCAGTACCGCGTGCTCGCCAGCCGCTATCGCGGAAAAACCATTTGCACCACCTGCCACGGTACTCGCCTGAAACAACGTGCGACCTACGTGAAGGTGGCCGGACACGACATCACCGAGCTGGTGCGCATGCCGCTGGCCGAATGTCTCCGTTTCTTCGAGACCATCGAACTGAGCGAACGCGACCGGAAGATCGCCGAGCGACTGCTGAAGGAGATCGTCAATCGCCTGCGCTACCTGAACGATGTAGGTGTCGGCTACCTCACGCTCGAACGCCGCAGCAATACGCTCAGCGGCGGCGAAACCCAACGCATCGACCTGGCCACTTCCCTCGGAAGCAGCCTCGTGGGTTCGATGTACATCCTTGATGAACCGAGCATCGGATTGCACTCGCGCGACACGCAACGGCTGATCACCGTGCTGAAGCGATTGCGCGACCTTGGCAATACGGTGATCGTGGTGGAGCACGACGAGGAAGTGATGCGCGCGGCGGATCACATCATCGACATGGGACCGATGGCCGGCACGCTCGGCGGGCAGGTGGTCTTCAGCGGCACGCACGATGAACTCATCCACAGCGACAGCCTCACGGCGCAATACCTCACCGGACGCGAGACCATCGAACGCCCTCCGCATCGTCGGCCCGTTCGCGACAGGATCATTGTGCAAGGTGCCCGCGAGAACAACCTGAAGAACATCGATGTGGGCTTTCCGCTGAACATGCTCACCGTCGTTACGGGTGTGAGCGGCTCGGGCAAGACGACGCTCGTGAAGCGCATCCTCTACCCCGCTCTCCGCCGCGAGCTCGAAGGCTTCAGTGAACGACCCGGCGAGCATGCGGGCATCACCGGCGACATAGGCCGCATCGCCGCGGTGGAAATGGTGGACCAGAACCCCATCGGCCGTTCCTCGCGCAGCAATCCCGTTACCTACGTGAAGGCGTATGATGACATCCGCCAATTGTACAGCGAGCAGGAAGTGTCGCGCGTGCGCGGCTACAAGCCCTCCAACTTCAGTTTCAACGTGGACGGCGGCCGCTGCGAAGTGTGCCAGGGCGAAGGCGAGGTTCACATCGAGATGCAGTTCATGGCGGACATCAACCTGCGCTGCGATGCCTGCCACGGCAAGCGTTTCAAGGAGGAGATCCTCGATGTGAAGTTCGCGGACCACGACGTGGCACGGATCCTCGACATGACCGTGGATGATGCCCTCACCTTCTTCCGGCAGCATGCGCACGATGCCACTTCAACCCCTGCGAACAACAGGTGCGTGAAGCACATCATCGAGAAGATACAACCGCTGCAGGATACCGGCCTCGGCTATGTGAAACTCGGACAGAGCAGCAGCACATTGAGCGGCGGCGAGGCCCAGCGCATCAAGCTTTCCTCCTTCCTCACGAAGGGACAGGACGAGAAGCCCACACTCTTCATCTTCGATGAGCCTACCACCGGCCTGCACTTCCACGACATCGCCAAATTGCTGAAGGCCCTGAACGCCTTGATCGCGAACGGCCATAGTGTGCTGGTGATCGAACACAACCAGGAAGTGATCGCCTGCGCGGATCATGTTATCGACCTGGGACCCGAGGCCGGTGATGCCGGCGGCGAGGTGGTCTTCGAAGGCACGCCGGAGGAACTGATGGCGAAGAGCGAATCACATACGGCGGTGAGCCTGCGGGGGAAGTTGGGCGCGTAGGGTTGCGCGAGCCGCTCTGCGCCACGGGTCACACATGGCCTGACGGCCTATGAACTGCTCACTTCAAGTATTCACGCACGAACTGTGCAGCGGTGAATACCGGAACATGCACATGGTCGCGGAAATCCTGAACATCCCGGGTAATGATGGCCCCGACGCGCCCGGCGGCGAAGAATTGCGCGCCGTCCTCCACATCGGTGAAGCTGCTGGTCAGGGCGGTGCGGTAATCATCCGGCGTCACGGGTGCCCATTCGGTAATATCGAGCAGAAACTCCAAGGCTTGTTCCATGCGCTTGCGATGGCTCGCCCGGCGCGGCTTCACCACATGCAGCACAAAGGCGAAGAGCACCGGGGTGATCACGGCGGTCATCCTGCCTCGGGCTGTGGCCTCCAGCACGAGCTGCGCGTTATGGCGATCCCCTTGCGGGCGTTCGGCGTCCGGTAGCAGCGCATCGATGAGCACGTTGGCATCGATCAATACGCGCATCACTTCTTGGCCTTGCGTTGAGCGGCTTTGGCGCGTCGGTATGCGCCGGTTTTCCGCAACTGCCTTCCGTACGGGGTATCACTCTCGGCCATTTTCATATCCAAGGGGATCACCAGGTCGCCGAACTGCTCGATCCAGCCCTTTCGCACGGGTTTCTTCTCTGTGGCGATGCGCGATAGCAGAGCATCCACTTCGGCGCTGATGGTGCGCTTGCGCTTCAACAGCTTCAGGCGGGCCTTGGCCAGGGTGTCCCGGTCAACTGAAAGGGTGAGCTTGGCTTTCATGTCCGCGAATGTACGTACGGGCGCACGTATGGAAGTGTTGCGCGTTCGAGAAGTACGTGGACTATCGCGCGGGTCGGAAGGCCGGAGTGCATGCGGCACTCGGAAAATATCCGAGCGCCGGGATCAGATCGGGCGCTGTCCGCGACCTCGGTTGACGTGTACTACTGATGTGTCACCTAGGCTTCGCGGGGTCCATGCGTTAACGCGGTCAGATCTTAGCGTGACCCTGCGGGGACTGCAGCAGGCCCCAATAGGCCCTTCCGTTTCGCTTCCCAGTATTCCCCTGGCATGCAACCGGCATACTTCCCTTTGATGAAAGTGTACATATAATCGTGGGTTACTTCTTGCCCGTGTTCTTTGAGACAATCATGCTGAAAGTATGTGAATGCACAATCGTCGATCCCCGTATCATGATCGGTCCAGGACCACAGATCACCATTCCTGAGATAGAATTTGGACGAGGTCATGAAGCCGTACCTGAACGTGAACACATGCTTGGAACGGCCATTCTTGTAGCGGGTCCCGAATACGCCATTGAGCAAGTGGTCAGAACCCGGCGTGAATTCCTTGTCGGTCGTGTACACACCCTTGAATCCGTTGCTGAGTTGCGCCGGATAAAGGGGATAGTTCCATGTACTCGGTCGAGATGCGTATGAAAAACATGAACCATAGGCTTTGGACCGGCGTTTCGTGAACTTCAGGCTCCCGCGAACAAGGACACGGTTGAAGTACAAGTGGTGCACCGAACGTGCAACACACGAAGCGTCTTGCAGGGTGTCATCCATTGCTTGTCCCAGAACACCGGATGAGATGATCCCGCACGCCATGAGGACCGCACAACGCGCTCGGTTCAATGGCTTTGGACCTAACGTCCTTGAGATGGATGGTCGCTTCATGGTGCCCCTGCGCCAGGATAGGCCAGCACATTCTACAACCAATACTGCTGTGGCGGTACCAACCATCCGACCATGTTCAATGGATTCCACAACGCCTCTTTCCTCATTCAGGTTCTCCGCTCTTCGGAAGCCGAAGCGCTGTGCGAAGGTTTCTCGGGACCCTGAGCCCACAGTTTGCATTTCCCCCTACCTCACGACCGTCACCGTGCCTTTCAGTTCCTGGTACACGTTCTCACAGGCGGGCTTGTAGCGCACCACGTAGAAATAGGTGCCATCGGGCACGGGCGAGCCGCTCTTGCTGCCGCCCCACAATTGGTTCAGGTTGCCAGCGGCGAAGATCTCCTGTCCGAAGCGGTTGAAGATGGTTACCGCCACCTGCTTGTTGCCGCCGGCCTGCGGTTCGAACACGTCGTTCTTCCCATCACCGTTCGGGCTGATCACGTTGGGCACGATGACACCGAGTTCGAGCGGATCGATCATCAGGTGCGCGATGTCGTTGTAGGTGCAGCCGTACACATCGGTGAGCGTGAAGGCGTAGTCGCCGAACACGTTCGCGAGAATGCTCTGGGTGGTCTCGCCACCAGCCCACGAATAACCACCGTTCGCATAGGGGATCGTCAGCGTCGCATCACTGCCCGCACAACTGAACACGGTTGTGCCAAGTTCCCCGGGATCCGGCGTGGCGGTGATGGTCACCGTGTCCGCAGCGTTGCAATTTCCATTACCGGCATGTACCCAGTATTCGCCGGGTGTGTCCACATTGATGCTCGATGAGGTGGCCTGCGTGCTCCACAGGTAAACGGTGGCGGGTCCGGCGTTCAGGGTGATCACCTCGTCCGGGCAGAGGTATTGGTCCGGCCCAAGATCCAATTGTGGTGCTGGCAGCACGGTGAGGAAGATGGAGTTCTGCTGCACAGCTCCGCAGAGCAGATCGGACACGGTAACGATATAGTTCGTGGAGTTCCCCGGCGTGGCGATCGGCGTGGCGATCAACGCATCGTCCAAGGAGCCCGGAGGCGTCCACGAGAAGCTGTAGTTGCCGCTCCCCTCGAAGGCCTGCGCTTGCAATTGTGCTTCCTCGCCCGCGCAGATGGGGTTGGGTGCGACGAAGACCGTCGTGCTCAATGCCTGCACCACCGCCACATTCACCGTGTCCGTCACGACGCAGCCGAACTGGCTGGTGACATGCACGATGTAGTCCGTGCTGGTGAAGGGGAACGCGACGGGGTCCTGGATGTTCAACGCGGTAAGCGATCCATTGTCCGGCGTCCAGGTCCATGAATAATTCCCGGCTTGCACAGGAACGGCGCTCAATTGCACAGAGAGCCCCGCGCCGCAGATCGCGGTGTCGTTCGTGAGCTGCAGATCGAAGAGCGGGCCGACGCTCACCTGTACGCTGTCACTATAGGTGCAGCCGGTCGTTTGGTCGGTCATCTGCACGATGTATTCCAAGGTGGCGGGTGGCGTGGCCACAGGGTCGGAGATCGTGGCATCGTTCAGCGTGAAGGGCGACGACCAGTTGAAGGTGATCCCCGTATTGTCATCCGTGGCGATGGCCACATCGTCGAGCACCCAGTTGTCCTGCCCGGCCCCGCCGTTGAGCAATTGCCGCCAGCGGAACAACGTGGCGATGGTCTGCGCGGGTGGCGGGATCGGCAGCACCACCGAGCCGAATTCCGGGAACGCGTTGTCGCCATAGTTGGCCATGATGGTCCAGCTCGTGCCGCCATTGATCGAGTATTCCACCAGGATGTTCTCGCCGGGATCCACGTCTTCGCAAGGCGCTGTTCCGGTGCAGATCTTCAGCGCGAAGCGCACCGCACCACCCGTGCTCACGTTCAGCGGCACCGTGCGCGCGAAGCGGTTGCCACTTCCATCGAACCAGAGCGCATCGCCGAAGACGGATCCGCACAACGTGTTCGGCGTGCCGTTCTGCACCTGCTGCCACAGCGGACCTGTGCCGTTGTCGAAGTCGTCCTGCCCGATGATCTGCCGCACGTGTACGTTCAACTGCGCGTTGTCACCCGCGCAGATGAGTTCGGGATCGCTCACCGCGTCCACGTTCAGCACGTCGCCGGGCGTTACCGTTACCAGCACGCTGTCCTCCGTGGCCGCGCAGCCGGTGAGCGTGCTCACGGTGACGTGGTACCAGGTGTTGTGCGCCGCCGTGGCGATGGGATCCTGGGCGTTCGGGTTGTTCAACCCCGCTTCGGGTGTCCATTGATAGAGGTAGGTGCCGTTCGGCACGAGCTGCAGGTCGATCGGCACCGGCGTATACGCGCACACGCTGGAAGGTGCCATGATGCTGGTGGCTGGTGGATCGGCGAGCTCGATGCTGAAGAAGTATTGCTGCGTGCAGCCGCTCACGTTCTCCGTGCCGGTGAGCACGTACACATCGCTCGCATTGGGCTGGAAGGTGTATACCAGGCCTTCGAACAATGTGTCGTTCGGATTGCTCGCCACGGTCCAATACGGATTGAAGACCGGCTGCGGCGGCGAGAGCGTAACGAAGTCCGTGGTGTCCAATCCGCAGAACACCGTGTCGTAGTTCAACGTGGGCAACGAGGAGAACGCACCGACGGAATACGCGTAGGTCTCATAGTTCGGACCGGTGCCGTAGACATAGCCGGTGAGGCCGTTGGGGCAACTGATGCGGTGGCTCGCCTGGTCCAGGGCGAGCTGCGCGTAGGCATGGTCGGAACACGACGGGAAGCTGGTGAACTGGATCGAGGGCACGGTGTTGCCATCGAGCGTCACATTGTTGATGTCGTTCGCGTCCACGATCACATTGATGAACTGCGAGGTGATGTTCGGGCTGATCACCGTAGCGAAGGTGATGTCGTTGATCTTCTGCTCCTCGCCGTTGAGGATCAGCAAGGCGGGATCGGACTGGCCTCCCGAACAATCGCTGCCTTGCATGAACTGCGCGACGCTGACCGGCCTGTCGCTCGTGATGCAATGGGTGCCGCTGGCACCGATCGTTTCATTGAACTGCCCGGCGTTCAAGGTGATCGACGCGCCGCCATCAATGCTCACGTTCGTGTTGTCCTGATCGGCCAGGATACGGTAGAGGTAGGCCGTGGTGTTCGCCCAGGGAACGGTGAAATACTTCGTTCCCCAGAACGAAGTGGGCAGGTTCTCCTCGAAAACGTGATCACAGGCGAAGCAGCCCGTGGGCACATCCGGACATACGCTCCCGCTGAACACCGCGAACGGCCTGCAACCCCCGCTTTCCGGCGTGCCGCGTACCACTGAGCCGGTGAGATCGTCCACTCCGTTGAGGGCCTGCACCTGGTAGGACTGGCCCGCGTTCAATTGGATCGTGAACGGCACACCCGGAGGCTGGCCCGCGAACGTGGTGCAAGCGGGCGTGATCTCGATCGTCGTTCCATCGGCCGTGGCCACGATGAGCAGCTCTGAGTTCAACGTGCCGAAGCCGTCGAGACCGTAAAAGGCCTGCACGCGATACTCCGTTCCGAGCGATTTGGTGGGATAGATCACCGCCGCGTCCGCAGTGGCCGTCTGGAAGTTCAGCGCGTACACCGCCACCGTATCGGCGGTCTGTACCAGCACGCTCTTGTTGTCGATGAGCTCCGACCCTTGGTGCATGTTCGCGATGGGCACCTCAACGGTGGTCACCGTATTGGCGGTCACCGTGAAGGGCTGGTTCCATCCTGTGGGCGAAGTCGCCGTGCCGGTCGTGTTCACATCGCTGGAGACATACAGGTACAAGTGCGGGTTGGCACCGCCATCGTAGTTCTGCATGTAGCCGAGGTAGAACTCCTTGCCCCGCGTGGGGATCAGCTGCTGCGCTTCCGTGGACGTGATCGACAGGACAAGCGTGAGCAGTAGGATGGTTCGGGTCGTGGTGCGCATAGGTCGGTGGTTCGTTCGCTTGTCCTTGGTCGTTGATCCGGGGTCTCCGGCCTGAAGGTATGCTCCTTGCCGATAGATGACCGTCATTCCTTCGACGCAGCGCACGAACACGCCGTTGCATGTGGTGGCGGTCCGTTCGGCGTTCATCGGAATTGCAGATCGTAGAGCTTCTTGTAAGCGCCTTCCTGCGCGAGCAGTTCCTGGTGCGTGCCCTGCTCGATGATCCTGCCCGCGTCGATCACCAGGATGCGGTCGGCGTTCTGCACGGTGCTCAAGCGGTGCGCGATCACAATGCTCGTGCGGCCTTTGGTGATCTTCTCCGTCGCTTCGGTGATCAACTGTTCGCTCATGCTGTCCACACTACTGGTGGCTTCGTCCAGAACCAGGATCACCGGCTTGTGTACATACGCGCGGATGAAGGCGAGCAACTGCCGCTGGCCCGTGCTCAGCACGCTTCCGCGCTCGCGCACGTCGGTGTCGTAGCCCTTCGGCAGTGCTTCAATGAAGTTGTGCGCACCCACGGCTTTGGCCGCTTCGATCACTTCTTCGCGCGAGATCCGCTCGTCGTTCAGCGTGATGTTGTTGAGCACCGTATCGCTGAAGAGGAAGACGTCCTGCAATACCACGCCCACACTGCGGCGCAATTCGTCCAGCCGATACTCATGTATGTCGTGCCCATCGATGAGCACACGGCCTTTTTGGAATTCGTAGGCCCGGCTCAACACGTTC
>JANMKC010000224.1:0-20591 GCA_031371785.1 Flavobacteriales bacterium
TGACGCGCAACCCTCGCTGCGCAAGACCTTCCGAGAGCACGGCGCCGCCGAGGCCCTGGCCGATCAGGATCACATCATGGGTGAAGGACACGCGCCGAAGATCGGGTGTCGGGGATCCTTCCCAAGGAATATTGTCTAACAGGGAACATGGAATGGTGAACGATCGCGAGCGTCGTCGTTCTTACGTCGACATTTTCCCGTTCGATGGTGGATGTTCGCTACGCTGCCAGCAGATTGTTCATCCGCGCGATCAGCTCCTCCTGGTCGAAGGGCTTTTGCAGCAGGTCGTTCGCCCCGACGCTCTTCGCCGTCTCATGCAGGTGCGGCAACTCGTAGGCGCTGATCACCAGCACGGGCGTAGGGATACCGCGCGCGCGCAGGCTTTCGACCAATGCGAAGCCATCGATGTAGGGCAGGCCGAGATCCACCACGAGCAGGTCCGCATGTTCCGCTGTCATCACTTTTTCCAGATCACGACCATCGCGCAGGGCCACCACGCTCCATCCAGCGGCGAGCATGCGGCGCATGAGCAGGGTGCGGACAAGGGCATCGTCTTCTATCAGGATCACACGGGGCATGGGTACGGGGTTGTTGCCCGTTCCTACGCATACCCCGGACAAGGGGGTTACAACTGGCCCGTGATGAGCTTGAAGATGTCGTGCCCGTTCACCGCGATGATGACCGTGAGCAGGAACACCATGCCCACTACCTGCGCATACTCCAGCACCTTCTGGTTGGCCGGGCGGCGCGCGATGCCTTCGTACAACAGAAAGACCACATGGCCCCCGTCGAGCGCAGGGATCGGCAGGATGTTGAGGAAGGCCAGTGCCATGGATAGGAACGCGGTCATCTCCCAAAAGCGTGACCAGACCCAGCGCGGGCCGTACGCCTTGCTCATGCTGATGAGGCCGCCCATTTGCTTCACGCCGCTTTTGGTACCAAGCAGCTTGAAGGAGGATACGTTGTCCTTCATCCGCTGCCAGCCGTGCGCGATGCCAGCTGGAATACTGCCGAGCAAGGTGTAGTTCTCCGTTGAGTAAGCAAGGAACTTGTCCGAGTCCCGCGGAACGAGTCCCACGTGGCCCTCATCGTCCACCTCCACCGGTACGATCACCGTGTGGCCCTCACGAAGCAGCGTCACGTTCAGCGTGACCCCTCGTCGATCCTTCACGGCCTCCACGAAATCCTGGAAATACGCGGCGGGCTTGCCATCCACCGCGACGATGCGATCGCCTTTGCGGAAACCGCCTGCCTTTTCCGCGTTGTTGCCCTTGCTCACACTGTCCACGATGAAGGGGAAGCGCGGGGTGAAGAGCGTCTTCTCCTTGCTGTCCAGGATCTTTTCCGCCACGTCGCTGCTGAGCAGGATGTCCTGCTTCACACTGTCGCGCAGCACCGTCACCTTGCGCGCGCCGCTGATCAGGATCGCGAGCGAAACATCTTCGAGCGTCTTCACCTCCTCCCCCTCCACCCCAACGATGCGGTCGCCGTTCCGGAAACCCTCGTCAAGCATCAGCTTGTTCGCGGTAATACCGTACGGCATGTTCTCCAGCGGGAGGTATTCACGGCCCCATACGAAGAGCACCATGGCGTAGATGGCGAAGCCGAGGATCACGTTCACCGTTACGCCGCCCACCATCACGATGAGGCGCTGCCATACGGGTTTGGCGCGGAACTCCCAAGGCTCCGGTGGTTTGTTCATCCGCTCCTTCTGCTCCTTGTCCAAGCTTTCGTCGATCATGCCACTGATCTTCACATAGCCCCCGAAGGGCAACGAACCGATGCCATAGACCGTGTCCCCGATCTTCTTCTTCACCAACGCATAAGGCGCATCGAAAAAGAGGAAGAACTTCTCCACCCGCATGCCGAAAAGCTTGGCCGGCAAGAAGTGGCCGAACTCGTGCAAGGCGACCAGGATGGACAGCCCCAGAAGAAGCTGACCGATGTAGATGAGGATGTTCATTCAGGCGTTCACCGGCTTCCAGTTCTTGGCCAACCGACGCGTTCCGGCATCGGTGGCTTCGAGGTCTTCCAGCGTGGGATGGGGCACAAAGGTCGCTTTCACCAACACATCGCCGATGAGTTCGCTCATTTCGAGGAAACCGATGCGTTCCTCCAGGAAGGCAACCACCGCCATTTCGTTCGCGGCGTTCAGGATACAGGGCGCATTGCCACCGCGCCCCATGGCCTCCAGGGCGAGGGCCAGGTTCGGGAACGTCGCAGGATCCGGGGGCTCGAAAGTGAGCGCGGGATATTCCGTGAAGTCGAAGCGGGGCCATGCGTTGGCCAATCGATGCGGATAGGCCAACGCGTACTGGATGGGCAGTTTCATGTCCGGCAAGCCCATTTGTGCTTTCATGCTGCCATCGCGGAACCGCACCATGCTGTGTATGATGCTCTGCGGATGCACCACGATGTCGATCTGGTCCGCCTTCAGGTGGAAGAGCCATTTCGCTTCGATCGCTTCGAGGCCCTTGTTCATCAGGCTCGCACTGTCGATGGTGATCTTGGCCCCCATGTCCCAGTTGGGATGCTTGAGCGCCTGCGCGCGCGTAACGTGCTCCAGTTCAGCCCGGCTCTTCCCACGGAAGGGCCCGCCGCTGGCCGTGAGCACGATCTTCTCGATGGGGTTCTCCCACTCGCCCGCCATGCACTGGAAGATCGCGCTATGCTCACTGTCCACCGGGTAGATGTTCACGCGTTTTTGCCGCGCCAGTTCGGTGATCAGTTCGCCTGCGACCACCAGTGTTTCCTTGTTCGCCAAGGCGATGGTCTTGCCCGCGTTTATGGCCGCGATCGTGGGACGCAAGCCCGCATAGCCCACCATGGCCGTGAGCACGGTGTCGATACTTTCCATCGTTACCGCTTGCTCGATGGCGTTCGCCCCAGCATAGACCTTCATGCCGAGCGGGAACAGGGCATCACGCACCTCGGCGTACTTCGTCTCGTTGCCGATCACCACCGCATTGGGCGTGAACTCTTTCGCCTGCGCGATGAGCAATGCGGCATTGCTGCCCGCGGTGAGCAGCTCGATCCCGAAATGTTCGCGTTGCTCGCGCACTACTTCCAGGGCCTGTGTGCCGATAGAGCCGGTGCTTCCGAGGATGGCGAGACGCTTCATGGACACGATGGATCCGGTGCTGGGATGTCCGGCAATTCCCGGAACCTGCTGATCGCGAAGGTCGGGATTCGGATCAATGACCCATCATGAACCGATAACAGGTTGATGTGTACCGATCGTGTATTCCACGTCGTTCACGCATCAACTTCCAAGCAAACCATCATCAATGAACAGGTGATCCGATCCTCGCACAAGACCGTCGAACGATCAAAGATGGCTTCGTCGGGGACTCCTCGCCATGACGCACAGAGAGCATGAAACTCACCATCAGCGTACCCAAGCCCTGCCACGAGAATTGGGAGGCCATGTCCCCGGATCCCGCCCCGGATGCCAAGTCCGGGGCAAAGGCCGGGAAAGGACGGCACTGTGCCCAATGCGATCATGTGGTCACGGACCTCACACGCGCCACGGACGCCGAATTGGTCGCGCTGTTCAGCGGCGATGCACGGCCGAAATGCGCGCGCTTCGACCCGGCCCAGCTCGACCGCGCCTTGTCATCAGCCGAGGCGCAATGGAACCGGGCTCTTCCCATCGCGGCGTTCAGTTCGTTGCTCGCCGTTGCGGCGGGGCATGAAGTGGTCGCGCAACAAGGTGCGCCGATCGAGCGCCTTGTCGGCGAAGTGGCCATCACGCGACCCGCTCCTCCGCCACCGCAGGTGATGGGCCAAATGATGGTCCCTCTTTCGATCCCGCCACTATGCACAGGCACCGTGAAGGGCGGACCGGTGGTAGCGCCATCCCTGCCGATGAACATTGGTCAAGCGACCATCACCGGCGACACGATCATCACCCGTGGCATCCCTGAACGCATCGATGGGATCGTCATCGCGCCGAAGCCAGCACCTCTGGAGTTCTGCGGCACGGTGGTGGACGATGCCACGCAAGAACCGCTGCCCTTCGTCACCGTGCGTTCGCAGGATGGCAGCGCGGAAACGATGAGCGAGATCGATGGCACTTTCAAACTGAAAGTTCCGGTCACCTCCGTGGATGCGCCGCTCGTGATCGAACTGCACTACGTGGGCTATCAGGTCGCGACGCAGGAAATATCCGCGCCCGTTCCGCCGCCACAACGGTCAACATCGAGCGATGCGGATGTTCCTGTTTCAGTGAGCGGGGATCCGCAAGACCCGCGCGGCATCAGCGGCTATGCGTCCGACAAAGAAACAGGCGCGGCGATGCCCGGCACGATCGTCAGCTGGAAAGGGACGGCGTTGCGCGTGCGTTGCGATGCGGGTGGCCACTTCTTCTTGCACGCTCCGGAAATGATGGAAGGCGGTTCGTTCACATTGGAGATCGGCGATAGCCTTATCGGCACTCAGACCATCACGTTGCCCGCGCATGCGATCCCATGTTGCGTGCCGGTGCGGTTCACACCATCCAACGTTACCGTTCCTCCTGCCGGGAGCGATACCTGCCGCGATGTCGGTGTGCTGCGACTGCGCCAGCTCGAGCGAATACACACGATGGGCATCATGGTGGTGACCCCAAAAGAGTCACGCGTACAGAAGATCACACGACCTGTTCGCAACTTGTTCAAGTAAGCAGCGCGATCTTGGCACTATGCGAGTGCCGACCGATCCCGAATTCGCGATGATCCTCGCGAACGTGAGCAAGCACATCAAGCTCACTCCCGAAGAGCGTGATCTCTGGCGCGGTTTGCTGAAAAGCCGGTCGGTCGAAAAGGGACAGTTCCTCCTATCGGTCGGCGAAGTGAGCCGCTACCAGGCCTTCGTTGTGAAGGGTTGCCTGCGCAGCTACCACACGGACAGCCAAGGCAAGGAGCACATCCTGCAGTTCGCGCCGGAGGATTGGTGGACCGGCGACATGACGAGCCAACTGCGCGGTACTCCCGCAATATTGTCCATCGACGCGCTGGATGACACCGATACCATCCTGATCGACAAGCCCGGCCAGGACCTGCTCTTCGAGCGGGTGCCGAAGTTCGAGCGCTTCTTCCGCATCCTCATCCAGAACGCCTTCATGGCACAGCAGCGACGCATGCTCAGCAACCTGAGCCGCACGGCGGAAGAACGCTACGCCGAGTTCCGCAAACTCTATCCATCGCTCGATGGCCGCGTGGCCCAGAAGCACATCGCGAGCTACCTCGGCATGACGCCGGAATTCCTGAGCACCGTGAGGAAGAGGGTGCTGGCGAGGAAGTAGAGCGTGCGTTTGAAGTGAAGAGAGTGAAGAGAGTGAAAAGAGTGAAAAAGCGCGACTGATCAAGACTTCGCTGATGCACGCCGTAGCCGATCATTGATCGCGCGACCGAGACCTTCTTTGGGGAACACTTCCGCAAGGATCACATCCGCATCGCTCGCATCGAGTTCGCGCAACGCAGCGAAAAGTTTGCGCGCGGCTTCCTGCAGGTCACGTTGTGATGAAAGCACTTCGCAGCGCCAGGCGTCGTGGTGTTCGCTGAAGGAGATCACCGCCACGCGCTTGCCGTCATGCGCTCGCAGCAATGCATCCACATCCCCGACGTGAAGTGGTTTGCGCGGCGCATAATGGCTTTCCATCATGCCCGGAGCAACCGGCAGGACCCTCTTGCGCGCTGCCCCCAACGTTCCGATCACCGCTTCGATCGCTTCAACGGCAACACCTCCGGGACGATAAAGCAAGCATTGTCCTTCTTCCCAACCGATGATCGTGCTCTCCACCCCGATCGCGCACGGGCCACCATCAAGGATGTATGGAACCACAGCGCCGAGCTGGTCAAGAACATGCTGGGCGGTGGTCGGGCTCACGTAGCCGAAGGGGTTCGCGCTCGGCGCGGCGAGCGGGAAGTCAAGCATGCGCAAGAGTGCCAGCGCGAGCGGATGCGCGGGCATCCGAACTCCCACCGTGTCCAGTCCGCTGGTGACGATGTCGGGGATCGTCGGCCGCTTCGGCAGCACCAGCGTGAGCGGACCCGGCCAGAACTTTTCCATCAGCGCCTCGGCCTCCGGCGGAACATGCGACACGACCTCATCCGCCTGCTCGCGATCACGCACATGCACGATGAGCGGATCGAACGAAGGACGTTGCTTGGCTTGGAAGATCTTCAGCACGGCGGCTTCGTCGAATGCGTTCGCAGCGAGTCCATAAACGGTTTCGGTGGGGATCGCGGCCAGCTGGCCGGCGCGCAGCGATCGCATCGCACTTCCCAGGTCCTGGCCGATCTCTGCCCGCATCATCCGAAGGCCTCAAAGGTGGGGCTCATGCTGTTCCCCGGACATGCGCATCCTCGCGCGATGGCCAAGGGAACAGACCCCTACTTGTTCATCCGCCGGAACAGGACCGTGCCGGAACGATCGAAGGTGGCGACCTGTACATGATCCGCAGCGTCGATGGTCCCCGCGTCATCCTGAAGGATGTAGATGTAATCATCCTGGTCGGAAATGCCTTTCCGATGCGCCCGCGATAGCCAGTCAAGGTGCCAGATATCACGATAGAAATTGATCGTGGGCTCGAACAACCAGTTGTTGCCGATCCGCACCGGGCCAGCGGCATTCCCATGCGCTTCATGGTCCGCTACAAGAGCGCGCATCGCCTCTTTGGTCCGCATGTCGTAGCCCCACTCGAAACTCCTGTATGGCCCGGAGGAGTGGACGAAACCATAGGCCGACAGAAGCGCCAAGCTCAGAACGCCCGCCCGCAGCAGTGGTCTGTTCAGCGTCGTGGCCAGGTACAGCAGCAGGTATCCGAGGTTGATCACCATGAGCGGAACCAGGAACATGGCGAAGCGGTCCTGCAAATAGTTGGTGCCCAATAAATGATGTTGAAGCATCGTGCCTATGCAAATGAGGACGAGCAGCGACGTGCTGACGAACAGCCCGATGCCTTCTGCCAAGAGGTTCGGGGCCTTCAACGCAACGCGTCTGATGATGATGACAACGGAGAACAGCACGGGAGTGATGAAAAGAACCTGCGCCATGCTGAGCAGGAGCGGAGAGATGGAACAGAACGCGAACCACCGACTGACCAATGCATGCACGGTATCCTCGTATAAGCCGCTCTTCCCTCCGAAATCGAGCACGTTGTTGCTCCACGTGTTTTGCACCGGAGACCACAGCACCCCTGCGGCCACCAGCAACATGGTCGCGTTCAGCAGAGCGGAGTTCCGGAACGCTCGCCGTTCTTGGCGGAGGCTGCGGCGCTCGATCCCCATGGCCAAGTAGTAGGTGACCAGACCGGCCGCATAGAGATCCAGCATGGTGAAGTTGCTCAGGCAGGCCAGTATCGCCGCGACATGGTACAACACCAGATGCCGCCATCCACCATCGCGAACCGCCCGCATCAGATGGAACACGGCCATCAGCATGAAACCGAAGGACAACCCATAGCCACGGGCCAGGGTGAAGAGTTCGATGAGCACACTATTGGTACACAGAAGCACGAAGACCGAAAGGGCGATGACCTTGTCGCAATGGGCGAACAGTCGCGCGCCATACCACAGATACACGACCAGGAGCAGCAGGTTCGGTAAGCGGAGGCTGAGTTCGGAGGTTCCGAACAGCATTTCCGAGTACTTCATCCCCAAGGTGTTCAGCAGGTGATTGTTGGTAAAGGCCTCTTTGTGCCGGAGTATATCGAGAACAGGTTGATGGGGGTAATACATATAGGTATAGCTCTCATCGTGCGTGAACGAAGCCGTGCTGGCGCGGAATACCGCAAAACCCAGAATGGCGGCACCTATCAGGACCATCCCAAGAACCACGATCGTTTCCGGCTTACGCATTCGCTGAACACATCATCAGGTGAAGCAACAGCGGATCATTCCCTCCGACCGGCACAGGACCGGGCTCGTGCCGACGGGATATCATAGCAAACCTTCAACGTACTTCCGATCGTTCGACAATCGCGGCACCTTGCTCTGCGCGTCGCTCATGCCGCGCGCTTTCATCCATTCCGCGAAACCGCCGCGGACCACCGAGGTGATCACCAATGGCCGCAACACCTTTCCGATAATGAGGTCCTTGTAGTACACGTTCCTCTTTTGCAAGGACGCGTCGAGCGCGGATGCGAACCGCGCCATGTCCTCGGGCGGTGATGCGAACTCGATGAACCACTCATGGTAGGGCAGTCCCTCGCGCGGTGATGTTTCCGGCGCAACAGTGAACTCGGATACGTCAAAAGGTTGTTCCCTCATCGCATCACGCAGTGCTCCTTCCACCTCCTCCGCGATCACATGCTCACCAAAGGCGCTGGTGAAATGCTTGGTTCGTCCGGTGATCACGATGCGTGGAGGTGCGAGCGAAACGAATTTCACGGTGTCGCCGATCTGGTAGCCCCATAGACCTGCGTTCGTGTTGAGTATGAGCGCATAGTTCACACCCAGCTCCACCTCGCCAATCGAACGTCGCCGTGCGCCGGGTTTTCCCAGTTCGTTCGTGGGGATGAATTCGAAGTAGATGCCATTGTCGATCACCAGCAGCAGGCCTTCTTCGGCGCTCCGGTCCTGGTAAGCGATGAAGCCCTCGCTCGCTGGGAACAGTTCGATGCTGTCAACGCTTCCCCCGATCAGCGTCCTCATCCTGTTCCGGTACGGCGAATAGTTGACGCCTCCATGAACAAACAACGAGAAATTCGGGAACACCTCCTGTACGGTGCCTTTGCCGGTGCGCGCGAGCAGCCGTTCGAAATACATCTGCGTCCACGCCGGAATGCCGCTGATCAGGCGCAGGTCCTCGTTCATTGTTTCTCCCACGATCGCGTCCACCTTCGTTTCCCAATCAGCGATACAATTGGTGGCGTAGCTCGGCAGGCGGTTCTTGCGCAGATAAGCGGGCACATGGTTCGCCACGATGCCGCTCAATCGACCGGTCGCGATCGGTCCTTTCGTGTCGAGCACCGGACTGCCTTGCAGGAAGATCATCCGACCATCGATGAACCGCGTGTTGCCGGTGCGCGCGATGTAGGCGAGCAGGGCGTTGCGCGCGCTATTGATGTGGTTCGGCAGGCTGTGTCGCGTGATGGGGATGTACTTCGCACCGCTCGTGGTGCCACTGGTCTTGCACAGATAGAGCGGACGGCCGGGCCACAGCACGCTCTTCTCTCCGGCGACGATGCGATCGATATAGGGACGGAAGTCCTCATAGTCGCGGAGCGGAACAGCTTGCACGAGGGTCTTGTGGTCGTGTACGCCATGCAGCCGGTGCTCCCGACCGAAGGCGGTGGCACCCCCGAATTCCATGAGCGATCGCAGCACTCCGGTCTGCGTCGTTATCGGATCCATTGCCCCGCGCATCACATGCCGCGTGATCCACTGCGCATAGGGCCTGCTCAGCGCGGCTTTGAGGCTCATCGCCGTGTTGTTGGTTGTTGGTTGTTGGTTGATGGTTGTTCGTTGTTGGTTGTTCGTAGCTCGCCTGCCGACCAGCACACCGAATAACCACCAACCATCAACCACGCTCTCATTTGAACACCATGTATGCCTGCGGATCCACCGGCTCCCCGCTGTGCCAGAGTTCGAAATGCAGGTGTGGCCCATTGGTGAGCTCGCCGCTGTTGCCGACGATAGCGATGGCTTCGCCCGCCTTCACTTTGTCCCCTTCCTGGCGCAGCAGCACGGCGTTATGCTTGTACACGCTCACCAGATCACCGGTATGTTGCACGTGCATCACGTAGCCGCCGTCGCTGGTCCAACTGGCCAGCACCACCGTTCCGTCCAGGCAGGCTTTCACGGCCTCGTCCGCTTTGGTCACCACGTCGATGCCGAAGTGCGCTTGCTTCTTGTCGAAGGTCTGCGTAACGATCCCGCGCAATGGTGGGAAGAAGAAAATGCCGGAAAGCCCGCCACGTTCGATGCCCGTGCCACTCTGTTCGTTCACGTTGTACGCCTCGTCCTGTCGCACTTGCTGGCGGAACAGGCTGTCGGCCATGCCGGGCTTCATGTCCACTGCCGAAGGGGGTGCCTTGATCGGCGTGAAAAGCGTGGTGCTGTCCGGCGGAAGTTTGCCACTGAGCACGTTGCGCAGGTTGTCGATATAGAGATCACGGATGAGGAGCGCCCCTTGCAAAGAATCCGCGAGCATCGTCGCCCGATAGGCGTTGAGCTTGGTGCGCTGGTCCGAGTATCCGGGAATGTGGCGCTTGAGCGGGGTGAGGACGATGAGCGCAACCACCACCAGGCCCTGCACTGCGAAGAGCGCGACCCCCAGCAGGATCACGTTCATCCGGCTCAACCGGAAGCTCAGCCGTTCTTCGAAAGAGGACTCGTTCACCAGCGAGAGGCGGTACTTGTCCTTCAGCCTGTTCAGGAAGGAACGCTTGCGACGGGGCTTCGGCTGGGGCATAGCGGACGAATGTATGGGCGTGCCGAATGCCCCTCCGGCCCTTGCCCGTTGGCCGACCTGGTTGCGCGGGCCTGGCCCACCTGCCCCTTGCAAGCCGATAACGCTACATGGACACATCGGCCGCAACGCGCAAGGACCAGCTAACAGCCAGAACCCAGCGGCGAGCTGCGCCCAATGAAATAACTTGGCCGCCCTTCTGTTATCCCCACGTCCTTCCATAGTGTGATCCGCTCCCACCATATATCGTCCGCCATTCTCTGCCTCGGCGCGCTCGTTCTCGCGGGCTGCTCCACCAGCAAGGACTCCTTCGTCAACCGCACCTACCACCGCCTTACCGCGCGTGATAACGGCTGGTTCAATGCCAACGAGAAATTGAAAGAGACCGTGGCCTCGATGGAAAAGGCCTACGTGGACGATTACGATGAGGTGCTGCCCATCTTCATCTATGGCACGGACGAACAGGCCAAGGCCATGGTGCCCGACCTGGAGAAATGCCTGGAGAAGTGCGGCACCGTGATCGAGCGGCATTCGATGGACATCGGCAACAAGGAGCAGAACACCTGGATCGATGATGCCTACTTCGTGATCGGCAAGAGCCATTTCTACAAACGCAGCTACTTCGATGCCGAACGCACCTTCGACTATGTGGCCCGCCATTTCAAAGGACAGGATCGGCAATTCGAATCCAAACTCTGGTACGCGCGCACAGCCATCCAGAACGAACAGTACGCAAAGGCGCAGAGCGCACTGGACGAACTGAAGAGCGAGAAGCTGTTGCCCAAGCATTTCCCGCATGACCAGTTGAGCGCCGTGCAAGCGGATGTGGACCTGAGACGAGGCAAGGTGGATGATGCCATCGTGGACCTGGAGCACGCGGTAAGCATTGCGCGGTACAAGAAGCAGAAAGTGCGTTGGATGTTCATCCTCGCGCAACTCTACCAGGCCAAGGGAATGGATGAGAAGGCTATCGCCACCTACACACGTGTAGCGCACAGCAGCGCGCCTTACGAGCTCGACTTCCACGCCCGCATCTTTCAGGCCCTCGCCTTCGACCGGGGCAGCAGCGCACAACTGCGCAAGAAGCTGAACCGCATGCGGCGCGATGACAAGAACAAGGATCACTGGGACATCATCGAATACGCCTTGGCCGACCTGGACCTGAAGGACAACAAGGACTCCACCGCCATCACCCACCTGAAGGAAAGCGCCCGCATCAGTACTTCGGATACGCGCCAGAAGGCGAAGAGCTTCATGAAGCTGGCGGACCTGTATTTCGACGATAAGAAATACCCGCCCGCCCAGCAGTACTACGACAGTACCGCGGCGTTGCTGCCTGAAACACACAAGCGCTTTGAAGAGGTGAAGACCAGGGCCGAAGTGCTCGGCGACCTTGTGGAGCAACTCAACATCATCGCCCACGAGGACAGCCTGCAGGCCTTTGCGAAATTGGATCCCGCGGAACAAGAGCGGTTGATCAGGAAGAAGATCAAGGACCGCGAACGTGAAGAAGAGGACAAGGCGCAAGCTGAAGCCGACGCACGCGAGGTGAAAGCGCAGAACCCGATCCCCACGGACAAACCGCCAACCCCCGGCGAACAGAACAGCTGGTACTTCTACAACCCCACGCAGATCGCGCGCGGTGTCGCGGAGTTCAAGAAGAAGTGGGGCAACCGGCCCAATGAGGATGATTGGCGCCGCAAGGACAAGAGCGGGTCGGCGGCGGTGAACACCGCACAAGGATCGGACAGCACCGACGTGGAAGACGGCAAAGCGGATGTGGGCAAGGATGGTGAGCCGGCCTGGAAGAACCCCGCCAGTTACCTGAAAGGCCTCCCGAAGGACAGCGCCGCCATGGACGCCAGCAACGTGAAGATCTGCGAAGCCATGTACATCGCTGGCACCATCTACAAGGAGAAGCTCAAGGATGTGGACAACGCCATCGAGAGCTTCGAGGTGCTCAACAAGCGGTTCGACGAGTGCCGTTACACACCCGAATCCTTCTACCAGCTCTACCGCATCTACTTGGCCAAGGAAAAATCAGGCACCTTCTTCGACCTCGAAGGCAAGGGTTCCGCCTATTATGCCAACATCATCCAAGAGCGTTGGCCGGACAGTGAGTTCGCGCGGCTCGTGCGCGACCCCAACCAACTGATCGCCGACGATGAACGCAAGCTGAAGGAAGAAGCCGACTATACCGCGCTCTACCAGCAGTTCCGCGAAAGCAATTACGTGACGGTGATCTCCTCCAGCAACGTGGTGATCGCCGAACAACCCAAGAACCACCTACTGCCCAAGTACTACCTGCTGAAGGCGCTTTCCGTGGGCGGCCTGCACCAGATGGACGCCTTCCGCGCCGCGCTTACGGAAGTGGCGACAAAATTCGCAGGAAGCGACGAGGCCAAAGCCGCTGCGGACATCCTCGCCGCGCTCGACAAACAGGCGAACGCACCGAACGGGAGCGCACCCCCGGAAGTAGTGGCAGCGCCGCAATACAGCGCGGAGGACGGGCCGCACTTCCTGGTGATCGTCTTCCCGAACGCGGACGGCGATATCAACCATGTGAAGGCGAAGATCAGCGACTTCGCCCAGGCCAACTTCCGGAGCGTGACCTTCCAGGTCGGCAACAGTATCCTCGACCAGGACAGCCAGCTGATCAAGGTCAGCCCTTTCGAGAACAAGCAGAAGGCCATGGAATTCTACGCGCTGTACATCGCCAACAAGGAACTGCTCGCAGGGGTGAACGATCAGGGCTACGCCACCTTCGCCATCAGCGCCGCGAACTACGCGCAATTCTACAAGAGCAAGGACATCGATGCCTATGCCGCCTTCTTCACCACGAATTACCTCGAAGGACAGTAGGTCAAGTGGCTGAGGCCGTTACATTTGCGCCTTATCAACCCCGCTTCTGGATCAAACCCACACATCCATGTTCCGGAACGACAAACCCGCTGAGCCCATGAACAAGGCCACCGAACCGGTGAACGCCGGCAAGATCAACAGCATCATGGAGGGCACCTCCATCGAAGGCGAGGTGCGCTCCGACAGCAACATCCGCATCGATGGCCGCGTGAAGGGCATCATCAACGTGCGCGGTCGATTGATCGTGGGCACCAGCGGCGTGGTGGAAGGTGATGTGACCTGCCAGAGCAGCGACATCGAAGGCACGGTGATGGGCAAGATCAATTGCCAGGACCTGCTCTCGCTGAAGGCCACGGCGAAGCTCACGGGTGACATCAGCACGAAGAAGCTCGCCATCGAGCCAGGTGCTGTCTTCACCGGCAACTGCAGCATGGGCGGCGGTGTGGTGAAGGAGATGTCGCCCAACCTGCGGGCCGATGCCCCACGCGTTGAGGCTCCGTCACAAGCCGTTCGCTGAGCGCAGGTGCGCAGCGGCCCAGTAGTTCCCGTTCTTCTTTTCAGCGCGCTCTGCGCCTTGGCCATCTGGTGCGTCACGCATTTCACTGGTTCGCCCTTTCCTTGGTATTACGTCGTGCTGCTGGTGTACTTCACCACTATCACCCTTGTATTGCTCACCTGGCAGGAGCGGCGCACGGCCACTGACATCAAGGGTTTCATCCGGCGCTTCATGGTGGGCATGGTAACGAAGCTGCTCGGCTCGCTGGTCGTACTGTTCATCCTGTTGCTTTTGGTACCGCACGAACCGCGCTCTCCGCTCACTATCGCTTTCGCTGCGCTTTACGTCGCGTTCCTCGTGTTCAGCACAGCGCGATTGTCGATGCTGCTGCGACGCAACATGAATTCCTGATCCCATGAAACTCGACGACGGTATCGACAAGGAAGAAGAGAAAGAGATCAAGGACGTGGCCAACAGCTACGCCCGCTATGGCTCGCTCGGCATACAGATGGTGGACTTCCAGATCCGGCGCTCGGGTGTTTCCCGAGTGCCTTACCTTCCTTGACAATGAACGGTCTGGCGGCCGGAGGCCGTAGAGTTGAAGGGCACTCGGCATCATCGGAGATACGGACAGCCGAGCGCCGGAGTGGTGTTTACACCTGCCGTTGGAGCGATGTGCTCTCTATGGCCTTCCGATTTGTGAAGCAATAGCGAAATGGATCAGCGCCCGAGAACGTTCGTAATCCACAGTTGCCTATTGGGGATGGCCATGCTTCTCGCACGGCCATACCTACAGGCACAGTTGATCGCGCTGAACCACGATACTACAATGGGAGCGGGATCGCTGGCATACGACACCCTAAGTGGAACATTGTACGTTGGTACTGGCTACAGTACGTGGGGCGGCTTTCAAACAAACCACATCGCTAGTTGGTCAGGGACGGATTGGGTAAGCGTAGGGGACGGGTTCCAATATGGAACAGCGTATCAGTTGGAGTGCTTCCACGGCAACCTTTTCGCAGGCGGCAATATGGAAAACTGGACCAATGGTGCGGACATCCACCATTTGGGCCGATGGGATGGTGCACAATGGAATTCGTGCGGTGAGCCGAATAGTTGGCCGTTCATGTTCCCTATCAACGACCAACTGTGGGCAGGTGGCATATTCGATAGCATTGGCACGCAGGCCATCAGCGGCATCGCACGCTGGAACGGATCCTCTTGGGATGGGTTCGGGGGCGGCATACCCAACAACGACATCGACTACAACCGAGTGGAGTGCGGTGGGTACTATCAAGGCCACTACTACTTCGGCGGGAACTTCACCCCGCCCGATTTCATCGCCGAGGACATTGTGATGCGGGATGGCAACAACTGGGCAAGTGTTGGCGGCGGGGTCGCTGGCGCGGCGGATGCATGGCTCACAGGAATGCAGGTGTACCAGAATAAATTGTTCGTGTGCGGCACCTTCTGGAGCATGGGCAATCCGAGCCGGAACATCATGATGTGGAACGGCACGAGTTGGGAAGGCTTTTTCCCGAACCTGGTGTTCTGCATGAGCGGTATCTGCAACGACATGCGGTTGATCGATGGTAAGTTGTACTTCGCTGGTGCGTTCATTTTCACAGGGGACAACAAGGCGTACAACCTGCTCATCTACGATGGTGAAACGCTGTGTGGCGTGGGTTCCTCTGGCTTGGGCCTGGACATGAAACAAGCCTATCAGGTAGTAGGCGATGCACAGTCGATCTACTTCAACACGGACGCGCGCATGTTGAGCGGTGACACCGTCAACTACATCGCGAAGTGGGTGGTGGCGAACGGCCCGGATACATGTATTGCGATCCCAGTGGGTATGCGCGAGCTGGATGCTGGGCGGCCATTGTGCGTGTACCCGAACCCGGCGCGGGATGTGATCACGGTGCAGTTGCCATGTGGTGAACGGAACGCCGGGGTGAGCGTGGTGATACGCGATGCGCTTGGCCAAGAAGTGCTGCGAGCAACGGTGCGGGAGTATCCGAGAGGTGAAGTGGTGGTGGACGTGCATGCTCTACCAAAAGGCTCGTACTTCGGTCGCGTCATGGGATCGTCCTCGCAGGCCTTCCGCTTCTTGAAGCAATAGCGGAATGGGCCAAGGCACCAGAACGTTCTATTCTCGCGCCGTGTCTCCGCCTCGGGACCCTGCGCTCTCCGGTTTCCCCCCGCTCCCGCCGCAACCCATGGCCGCGCAAAGCGGCGGTGCGACCGGGGCTGATGGTCACCTATGAAATAACCCGGTGCGCTCCTGAAAAAAGAACCGGACCTTGTGTGCCGATGAAACTCGACGACGGTATCGACAAGGAAGAGGAGAAAGAGATCAAGGACGTGGCCAACAGCTACGCCCGCTATGGTTCGCTCGGCATACAGATGGTGGCCTTCCTCGCTATCGGCATCTTCGGTGGGCGTTGGCTCGACAGGACCATCGGCTGGAAATTCCCGCTCTTCACCTTGCTGCTCACCTTTTTCGGCATGGCCGGGGCTATCTATTTCCTCTTCAAGGAGACGCGGCGGGGCGGGCGTTGATCGGCCGTTTGCCCATTTCCCTTCGATGTCTACCTTCGCGGCCGCAAACCGGAGAACGTATCCGTTCAATGTCGCTGAAACCCTTGCTACGCCTCGTTTCCCTGATGATGGGCCTGCTCCTGCTGGTGCCATCATACGCGCAGCCGAACAGCGAGTCGACCGCAGCCCCCGCGCAAGAACAGAAAGAGCCCTTCAAACCGGGAGAGCTCATCATCGAACACATCAGCGATGCACACCAATGGCATGTGATCGGTGATGTGCATGTGCCCTTGCCGGTGATCCTGAAAGTGCCGAGCGGCTTGGAGGTCTTCAGCAGCGGCCAGTTCACCAATGCGGAGCATCAACCGATCAATTACACCGGCAAGTACGGCACCTATGCGCTGCACGAGAACAAGGTGGTGGCCGTTGATGCGGCGGGCCAAGTGGACGAGGCCGCGACGAAAGCCCTGTGGGACCTGAGCATTACCAAGAACGCGGCCTCGCTGCTGATGAGCGTGGCCTTCCTGCTGCTCATCTTCATCAGCATCGCGCGCTCCTACAAGCGCCGCGAAGGCCAGGCACCCAAAGGACTGCAGAGCTTCCTGGAACCGGTGATCCTCTTTGTGCGCGATGACATTGCGAAGAACTCCATCGGCGAAAGGCACTACCGCAAATACGTTCCGTACCTGCTCACCCTGTTCTTCTTCATCTGGATCAACAACCTGATGGGCCTGATCCCGATCTTCCCTTTCGGTGCGAACGTGACGGGCAACATCGCCACACCGCTCGTGCTGGCGACCATCACATTCCTCACCGTCACCTTCATGGCGAACTGGCACTACTGGCGCCACATGCTGGCCATGCCCGGCATTCCGGTGCCCGTGCTGGTGATCCTTACACCGATCGAGATCATGGGACACTTCATCCGCCCGGCGGTGCTCATGGTGCGATTGTTCGCCAACATCATGTCGGGCCACATCGTGCTGCTGGTGTTCTTCTGCCTCATCTTCATCTTCGGGCAGAGCAGCGTTGTAGCGGGATACAGCACAAGCGTGCCCGCGCTCGCCTTCACCATTTTCATCAATTGCCTTGAGCTGCTGGTGGGCCTGCTGCAAGCCTACGTGTTCACCCTCCTCACCAGCATGTACATCGGCACTGCGGTCGCCGGTGGCCACGACGATCATCATTGAACCAACCTCGAACCTTCAACCTTCCATTCAGATGACCACCTTGAATATTCTTCTGCAAGCCGCTCCTGATGCGAGTATGGCCGTTGCCAAAGCCGGTGCTGTGATCGGTGCCGGTATCGCTGCGCTCGGTGCCGGTGTCGGTATCGGCCTCATCGGCAACGGTGCGCTCAATGCCATTGCGCGCCAGCCCGAAGCGAAAGGCGATATCGTGAGCAACATGATCCTGGCCGCCGCCCTGGTGGAAGGGGTGGCCCTCGGTGCCATCGCGCTCGCGTTCATCGTCGGTCTCTGAGCCACGACGTTCGTCGTTCATTCAACCCCAACGCGCAGCCATGAAGCTCGTAACCCCTGACATCGGCCTCCTGTTCTGGATGTGCCTGTCCTTCGGTATCGTCGTAATCCTGCTGCGCAAGTATGCGTGGAAGCCGATCCTGGGCAGCATACACCAGCGCGAAACGACCATCAGCGATGCGCTGAACGAAGCGAAGAAGATGCGCGACGAGATCACCAAGATGGCCGCTGGCAATGAGGACCTCATGCGCCAAGCCCGCGCTGATCGCGAGGTGATGTTGAAGGAGGCGCGTGACATCCGCGACAAGGAGATCAGTGAGGCCAAGGCCAAGGCGAAGACCGAAGCCGATGCCATGCTGGGCCGCGCCCGTGAGGACATCCGCAACGAGAAGAACGCCGCCATCGTGGACCTGCGCAACCAAGTGGCCGACCTCAGCCTGCAAGTGGCCGAGCGCATCCTGAAGGACAAGCTCGGCGACAGCGTGGCGCAAAAAGCGCTTGTGGACAAGGTGATGAACGAAGCCGACCTGCACAAGTCATGAACATCGCGCCGGTCGCCTACCGCTATGCGCGCTCGCTGATGGAGCTGGCCAAGGAACGCGGCCAGCTCGACGCGACGCACGAGGATATGGCGCTGGTGGCCCGCACCTGCTTCGGCAATCGCGACCTGATGAACATGCTGAAGAGCCCGGTGGTGAATGCTGACAAGAAGGACAAGGTGCTCGACCTGGTCTTTGCGGGCAACATCGGTGAGATGACCGCGAAATTCCTTTCCATCATGGTGCGCAAGAACCGCGAAGCCATGCTGCCCGAAGTGGCACAGGCGTTCGCCGAACTCTACCGCACGCACCAGAACATCACGATCTGCGAAGTGCGCAGCGCCGCCCCGCTCACGGAAGAAAGCCGCCTGCAGGTGAAGGCGCTGGTCGAAAAGAAATATCCCGGTCAGTCCATCACCCTCTCAGAGAAGGTGGACACCGACCTCATCGGCGGCGTAGTGATCCGCGTGGGCGACGAACAGTACGATGGCAGCGTGAGCCGCCAACTGAACGACCTGCGCCGCAAATTCTCCGAGAACCCTTACGTCCCCGCGATCTAACGCATTCCCGAAATGGCCGAAGTGAAACCCGCCGAAGTATCGGCGATCCTCAAACAAGAACTCGCCGGTTTCCGCACGGAGGCCGAGCTCGAAGAAGTCGGTACCGTGCTCCAAGTGGGTGATGGCATCGCCCGCATCTACGGACTGAACAGTGTGCAGAGCGGCGAGCTCATCGAGTTCGCCAGCGGCTTGCGCGGCATCGTGCTGAACCTCGAAGAGGACAACGTGGGCGTGGTGCTGCTCGGTCGTTCAGTAGGTATCAAGGAAGGCGACACGGTGAAGCGCACCAAGCGCATCGCTAGCGTGAACGTGGGCGAAGGTCTCGTGGGCCGCGTGGTGGACACGCTCGGCGAACCGATCGACGGCAAGGGTCCCATCAGTGGTGAGCTGTTCGAAATGCCGCTGGAGCGCAAAGCTCCGGGCGTCATCTATCGCCAGCCCGTGCAGGAGCCGCTGCAAACCGGGATCAAGGCCATCGACGCCATGATCCCGATCGGTCGCGGCCAACGCGAACTGATCATCGGTGATCGCCAGACCGGCAAGAGCACGGTGGCCATCGACACCATCATCAACCAGAAGGAATTCTTCGAGGCGGGCAAAACCGTTTTCTGCATCTATGTGGCCATCGGCCAGAAAGGCTCAACGGTCGCTGGTACGGTGAAGACATTGGAAGAGAACGGTGCCATGCCTTACACCGTGGTGGTGGCCGCGAACGCCGGCGATCCCGCGCCGATGCAATTCTTCGCGCCCTTCACCGGTGCCGCCATCGGCGAGTATTTCCGCGATACCGGCCGCCCTGCGCTGATCATCTATGACGATCTCTCGAAGCAGGCCGTAGCGTACCGCGAAGTGTCACTCCTGCTGCGCCGCCCTCCCGGACGTGAAGCCTATCCGGGCGACGTGTTCTACCTGCACAGCCGCCTGCTCGAACGCGCGGCGAAGATCACCGAGGACCAGACCGTGGCCAGCCAGATGAACGACCTGCCCGCTTCACTGAAAGGCAAAGTGAAAGGCGGTGGTTCGCTCACCGCACTGCCGATCATCGAAACACAGGCCGGTGACGTGTCCGCGTACATCCCCACGAACGTGATCTCGATCACCGACGGACAGATCTTCCTGGAAAGCAACCTCTTCCTCAGCGGTGTGCGCCCCGCGATCAACGTAGGTATCAGCGTGAGCCGCGTGGGCGGTAACGCGCAGATCAAGTCGATGAAGAAAGTCGCAGGTACGCTGAAGCTCGATCAAGCGGCTTACCGCGAACTCGAAGCCTTCAGCAAGTTCGGCTCGGACCTGGATGCCGCTACGAAGGCCGTGCTCGACAAGGGCGCGCGCAACGTGGAGATCCTGAAGCAAGGGCAGAACAGCCCCATGCGCGTGGAAGAGCAGGTGGCCATCATCTACCTCGGCAGCAAGGGCCTGCTCGGCAAGGTGCCCGTGAACAAGGTGAAGGAGTTCGAGACGGAGTTCCTCACCATCATGCGCAACAAGCACGCGGATACGCTCAGCGCGCTGAAGGCCGGCAAGTTCGATGACACGCTCACCGGTGTACTGGAGAAAGTGGGTGCCGACCTGGTGAAGAGCTTCGCCTGATGAAATACAGTGACGAGTGATGAGTGGTGTGTGGGGAGTGCAGCCAAAGTGACGACACCCCACGACGTGTCCAAACCACCACGCGCCCCACACCACACGCCACACACAACGCTTTGAGCCCCAGACC
>JANMKC010000248.1:0-26732 GCA_031371785.1 Flavobacteriales bacterium
AACCAGAAGTGTTGGAAACTTGTTTTCCGCGTGCATGGTGAGCGAACCACCTTTGCCGCAAACGCGAAACGCATGAACGTTCTTCTGATCGGTGGTGGTGGACGCGAGCACGCGATGGCTTGGAAACTGGCGCAGAGCTCCTTGTTGGACGAGCTCTATGTGAGTCCCGGCAATCCGGGCACAGTGCGCCACGGACGCAACGTGCAACTGGACCTGCACGACCAGAAAGCGCTGCGGCATTTCCTGCTCGAGAAACGCATCCGCATCGTGGTGGTGGGACCGGAAAGTCCGCTCGTTGAAGGCCTGCACGACCGCATCGCAGCTGATCCGAAATTGCAAGGGGTGGTCACCGTCATCGGCCCGAAACAGGAAGGCGCGCGACTGGAAGGCAGCAAGGAATTCGCCAAGGAGTTCATGCTACGCCACAACATCCCCACCGCCGCGTTCCGCGCGTTCGGCAAGGGCCAATTGAAGGAAGCGGTGGAGCATCTCGATCGCATGAAGCCGCCGTACGTCATCAAGGCCGACGGACTTGCGCAAGGCAAGGGCGTGGTGATCGCGCAGGACCGGAAGGACGCCGAAAACACGTTGAAGGAGATGCTTACCGGCACCCACTATGGCGCGGCCAGCGAGCGTGTGGTGATCGAACAATTCCTCCAGGGCATCGAACTCAGCGCCTTCCTCATCACCGATGGGGAGGCCTTCAAGATGCTGCCCTCGGCCAAGGATTACAAGCGCATCGGCAATGGCGATACCGGCCCCAACACCGGTGGCATGGGCGCGGTGAGCCCGGCCCCGTTCGCCGACAAGGATTTCATGCAGAAGGTACACGACCGCATCGCGGCACCCACCATCCGCGGCCTGCGCGAGGAAGGCATTCCCTA
Source organism: Flavobacteriales bacterium (assembly GCA_031371785.1). Classification (GTDB taxonomy): domain Bacteria; phylum Bacteroidota; class Bacteroidia; order Flavobacteriales_F; family PHOS-HE28; genus PHOS-HE28. The sequence goes on from JANMKC010000248.1 coordinate 885, forward strand.
CCAAGGCTTCCTTTTCATGGGCTTGATGAACGTGGGTGGCGAACCCAACGTGATCGAGTACAACGTTCGCCTCGGTGATCCCGAATCACAGGCCATCCTCCCACGCCTGCGCAGCGATCTGCTCGATCTCTTCGAGGGCATCTCCGGTGGCACGCTCAGTGAGCGGCATGTGGACATGGATGATCGCACTTGCGTGTGCGTGGTGCTCGCATCGGAGGGCTATCCTGGGGAGGTCGAGACCGGAAAGCCCATCGAAGGCATCGCGGCGGTAACGCAGGCGTATGTCTTCCAAGGCGGTACGCGCGACACGAAGAAAGGCCTGGTAACGGATGGCGGCCGTGTGCTCTCGGTCTCCGCCTTCGGCAAGGACGTGGAGCAGGCCATCGCCAACACCTACCGCAGCGTAATGCTCATCGATTTCGAAGGCCGCACCCTGCGCACCGACATCGGTCATGATCTGGTGAAAGTGCCCACCCAGAAGGTCAGCGCGCCCCAGCAGGTGTGAAGGCCGGTCAGATGTATTCGTTCTTTTCCTTGGCGCGGCGCGTCATCTTCGCCTGCAGGTTCAACCAGTAGAGGGCCCCGAAAGCCAGCACGCAGGCGAAGATGTACACCGGCGCCCAACCAAAGGAGACGAGCAACAGGTCGAAGCTCTTTTGCATAAAGCGGGCGATCGAGAACCAGACGTGCATCATCGGAGGGTCGGTGTTGAACGGCGGCAAATATAGAAGCGTGCGCATGCACGGAACGGTTGATCCCGCGCAAGAATGCTGGTGAAGTACTTCCGGCAGAACCAGCCGGCCATCCTGCTGCTGCTCCTGCCGTTGGTCCTGCTCCTATGGCCAGGTGCAGGGGCGCATGTGGCCGCACCAGTGGATGCCGTGCCCTCCGGCATGCCGCTCTTCATCGTCTTGCGTGCGATGTTCACTTCACTGCCTTGGACGCTTCCTGTCTTGGGCATTGTCCTCGTCATCGGCCTCAGCATGCAGGTGACTTTCACCGCCAATGAGAGCGATCTCTTCGAACGGCGCAACCATCTGCCCGCCCTGCTCCTGCCCCTGCTATTGGCCTTCTTCCCGCAGGGTCTCATGCCACACCCGGCCCTCGCGGGCATGCCCTTCGTGCTATGGGCCATGCGCCGCTTCTGGGCTTCACAAGGGCAGCAGCGTGTGCTTGGGCCCTTGTTCGATGCGGGGTCGTTGATCGGTTTCGCCGCACTGTTCCATTTGCCGTATGTGTTTCTTGTAGTGGTGTTGTGGGCATCGCTCGCGGTTATGCGCCCGTTCCATTGGCGCGAATATGCCCTGCCGGTCATGGGTATGGCCGTGGTGCTTTTCCTCGCGTGGGGCATTCTGCACCTCTTCCGCCCATCCCTGTGGGACCTCGCGGGGTCGATGCACGTCCTCAGAACAGAAGCCGCCGCTCTGCACAGCCCGCATTGGCTGTATGGCATCCTGCTCCTGTTGCTCGCCCTCGTCTTCCTGGTGTCAGGCATCGCCGCCTTCGCGCGAGGTTATGCGCGCGGCATCATGCGCGACAAGAACACACGCGCCTCGTTCCTCGCCTTCACGTTCGCTTGCGGGCTGCTGTGTGCTTTCTCCTGGTTCATCGAAGGCCGCGCGCCTGCGGTGCTCGTTGCGGTGCCGCTGGCGATCTTCCTCGCATGGCCCTTGTTGCAGGCAAAGCGCATCGCTTGGGCGGAATCCGGAGTGCTGTGCCTGATGGCGCTGGCGATCTGGGCGAAGTGGAGCTGAGCTTTTGCGGTCCGTCCGATCCGGTGTGCGTGGAGCGGTGGCCCCTATGCGCTCCTCTTCAACCCGATCACCCCCACAAGGATGCACGCGAACCAGAGCACCTGCATGGTGCTGAACGCCTCCTTGAACCACAGCACATCGATGAGCTTCGAGGCCAGCAACGCCACCGCCATCCACACGGCGTAAGCGGTAGAGGCCGGAATGGTGCGCATGGACATGGAGAGGAAGATCACGTTGCCCGCACCGAACACGGCATAGCCCAGGAAAGGAAGCAACGCACGTGCGTGCAACGGGTCCCGGAAAAGGCCGCTCCAGCCCATTTCCTTCAGGGCCTTAACGCTCATGAACTTCACCGCATAGAGCCACACCGATTCACTGAGCGAGGCGATAAGGAGGTAGATCCAGCCGGTGTTCATGTTCAGGTGTACGTTCGCAAAGGAAAGCGCGACCGCCCTCGCCGATCGATCGGCGCGCACCTCTTTTCCACGCCGCTATCTTCACTATCTTTTCTGACCGAATGGCCCGAACACTCTTTGATCCCGCAACGCTCGACAGCATACTGGCGCGCGTTGACAAGCTCACGCCGGACACCGTTCCACAATGGGGCATCATGAAGCTCAACCAGATGGTGCGCCACTTGCGCGCGGCCCTGCCCATCAATACGGGCGATCTGGACCTGGGTGATCGCAGCAACTTGTTCACGCGCACCTTCATCCGCTGGTTCGTGCTGAACAGCATGGTGCCTTCAGCGGAGACCGCGAAAAAGCGGCCTATCCAGACCTTTCCGGAGATCAACGTGGTGAAGAAACCGATAGAGGTCGCCGATCTTGAAACGGAGAAACGGCTGTTCAAAGAAGCGCAGCGCGCCATCATCGCGCAGGACAAGTGGGCCGCACGCAGCCCGCAACTCGGCAGGATGAACCGCGCCGACCAGGGTCGACTGATGCACTCGCATGCGCACTACCACTTGACACAGTTCGGGGTATAAGGCCCGCTCATTCGCACGGTTATCTTCGCGCCCCGTTGAAAACCGCGATGGACAAGCGTTTCCCGCAATACGACGAACTCGACCTGCCGAAGATCACGGCGGAAATACTCGCCACATGGGACGCGGAGAACACCTTCGCGCAAAGTCTCGAACTGCGCAAGGACGCGCCGCCCTTCGTGTTTTATGAAGGTCCGCCGAGCGCGAACGGGCTGCCCGGCATCCACCATGTGATGGCCCGCGCCATCAAGGACATTTTCTGCCGCTACCAAACGCAGAAAGGAAAACGCGTGGACCGCAAAGCCGGCTGGGATACGCACGGTCTGCCCATCGAACTCGGTGTGGAGAAGGAACTCGGCATCACCAAGGAGGACATCGGCAAGAAGATCTCGATCGAAGACTACAACGCTGCCTGCAAAAAGGCGGTGATGCGCTATACCGATGTGTGGAACGACATGACGCGGCGCATCGGCTTCTGGCTCGATCTGGAGAAGCCATACGTCACCTACCACACCAAGTACATCGAGAGCGTTTGGCACTTGTTGAAGAAGCTCTACGACGATCAACTGCTCTACAAAGGCTATACGATCCAGCCCTACTCACCTGCGGCAGGAACAGGATTGAGTTCACACGAACTGAACCAACCCGGCACTTACAAGCCAGTGAAGGACACCAGCGTGGTGGCGATGTTCAAGGTGAAGCGCGACGTGAATAGCGAGTTCCTTTTCTCCCCGCCTGTCAGTTCGAGCGAAGTCGAGAACGGAGGCGATGTCTTCATTCTCGCATGGACCACAACACCTTGGACGCTACCGAGCAACTGCGCGCTCACCGTTGGGCCGAAGCTGGAGTACGTGCGCGTGAAGACCTTCAACCCGTACACGCACGAACCGCAGACAGTGATACTCGCGAAGTCTCGCTTGAGCGCGTACTTCAATGAGAAGAACGAGAACGGTTCGTTCGATGACTACAAGAAGGACGGAAAGCTTCAGAGTCCCGGCCCGTCGGGGAACATTCCTTGGAAAGTCGAGGGCGAGTTCTACGGCCACCAGCTCGAAGGCATCCGCTACGAGCAACTCTTTCCTTATGCCCAACCGGAAGGCGGGGATGCCTTCAAGGTGATCGGTGGTGATTTCGTAACGACCGAGGATGGTACTGGTGTAGTGCATACCGCTCCAAGTTTCGGTGCGGATGACATGCGCGTGGCGCGGCAACACGGCATCGGCACGCTCACACTCGTTGACCTGCAAGGCCGCTTCACGAAGGAGATGGGTGAGTTCGCTGGCAAATACGTGAAGAACGAATACTACCCCGCCGGACAAGCACCGGAGAAGAGCGTGGATGTGGAACTCAGCATCAAGTTGAAGGAGATGGGCCGCGCTTTCAAAGTGGAGAAGTACGAGCACAATTACCCGCACTGCTGGCGCACGGACAAGCCCATCCTCTACTACCCGCTGGACAGTTGGTTCGTGCGCACGACCGCTCGCAAGAACGAATTGGTCGCGTTGAACAAGACCATCAACTGGAAACCGGAAAGCACCGGCACCGGCCGCTTCGGCAACTGGCTGGAGAACGTGCAGGACTGGAACCTGTCACGTAGTCGCTACTGGGGCATCCCGCTCCCGATCTGGCGCACGGAGAATGGCGATGAGGAATTGTGCATCGGCTCACTGAAGCAATTGAAAGAGGAGATCGCACGCAGCGTGCGAGCAGGCATCTTGCCTGCTGACCCGTACGCCGCGTTCGACCCCGGCGTCATGAGCGATGCCAACTACGGCACGATCGATATCCATCGCCCCTTCGTGGACAACATCATGCTGCTCTCCCCCGGAGGCAAGCCGATGAAGCGAGAGACCGACCTGATCGACGTGTGGTTCGACAGCGGCGCGATGCCCTATGCGCAGTGGCACTATCCGTTCGAGAACGAGGCGGCGTTCAAGGAAAGTTTTCCGGCGGACTTCATTGCCGAGGGCGTGGATCAAACGCGCGGCTGGTTCTATACGCTGCACGCCATCGCTACGCTCACGCAGAACAGCGTCGCGTACAAGGCTGTGGTAAGCAACGGCCTGGTGCTGGACAAAAATGGCCAGAAGATGAGCAAGCGCCTCGGCAACGCCGTGGACCCGTTCAAGACGCTGGATCAGTTCGGCCCCGATGCGGTGCGCTGGTATATGATCTCCAACGCATCGCCGTGGGACAACCTGAAGTTCGATGCGGAAGGGATCGCCGAAGTGCAACGCAAATTCTTCCGTGCGCTCCACAGCACCTATAGCTTCTTCGCGCTGTATGCGAACATCGACGGCTTCGATGCGCAGGCTCCGCAAGTAGCGATGAACGATCGCACGGAGATGGACCGCTGGGTGCTCTCACGGCTGAACAGTTTGATCGCCGCGTGTGATGCGGCTTATTGCGACTATGAGCCGACGATCGCCGCACGAGCCGTGCAGGACTTCGTGGTGGAAGATCTCAGCAACTGGTACGTGCGCCTGAATCGCCGCCGATTCTGGAAAGGAGAGCAGGGCAACGACAAGAACGCGGCATTCCAAACCCTGCATCACTGCTTGGAAGCGGTCGCGATGCTGAGCGCACCCATTGCGCCGTTCTTCAGTGATCGGTTGTATCGCGATCTGCTCGGCGCAAGCGTTCACTTGAGCGATTGGCCAACGAGCGACACCTCAGCCATCGATACCGAACTGGAAGAACGAACCGCGCTCGCACAGAAGCTCACCACATTGGTTCTGAGCATCCGCAAAAAGGAAGGCCATCGCGTTCGGCAGCCTCTGCAAAAAGTGATGGTGCCTGTTACCGACAGCACGATGCGCACACGCTTGGAGGCGATCCGCGAACTGCTCTTGAGCGAAGTGAACGTGAAGGAGCTGGTGATCCTCGACGCGGCCGAGAGCAAACTGAACAAGAAGATCAAACCCGACTTCAAGAAGCTGGGAGCGCGCATGGGCAAATTGATGAAGAGCGTCGCTGGCATGGTGAACGGGTTCTCCCAGGAACAGATAGCGGAACTGGAGCAGAACGGCCGGATGGACATCGAAGTGGAAGGTAGCTGGACCGAACTCTTGCTGGACGACGTGGAGATCAGCGCGGAGAACGTGCCCGGCCTGAGCGTGGCGAGCGATGGTGCGCTGACTGTTGCGCTCGACATCACCTTGAACGAAGCGCTTATCCAGGAAGGCATGGCCCGCGAACTGGTGAGCCGCATCCAGACCCTGCGAAAAGAGTCCGGCTTCGATGTCACTGATCGCATCGATCTGCGCATCCAGCGCAACGGGAACCTCTCCTTCGAACAAGCCGTGAAGGCCCATGCGCCGCACATCCTGGCCGAAACACTGGCCCGCACCACTGAGGACCAGCTACTTGTGGCCGACCTGGCCGGTGCGCCCGGGACCGTGCATACGGTGGCCCTCGACGACACGTTGTCCTGCGCGCTGGCCTTGGCCCGATCGGCCAATTGACCCGGAGATCCGTCTATATTCGCGGCTCATTTCAAAAGGGGTAACGCCATGGCCAAGAAACCAGCACCCAAGAAGGCAGCCAAAGCGGTGAAGAAAGCCGTGCCGAAAAAGGCCGCGAAGCCAGTGAAGAGATCCGCGCCGGCGAAGAAGAAACCGGCTCCGAAAAAAGCCGTGGCGAAGAAGGCCGTGAAGACCAAGGCCGCTCCCGCCAAGAAAAAGGCGCTCAAGCCGGTGAAGAAGGCAGCTCCAAAGAGCGTTGTGGCGAAGAAAGCACCCGCCAAAAAGCCCGCACCCGCTCCCAAAAAGCCCGTGGCGAAAGTGGCCCCCAAGCCGGTGGCCAAAGCTCCCGTGAAAGTGGCTATCCCGCCGAAACCCGTACCCAAACCCGTGGCAAAAGCCGCGATCGAAAAACCGGCCCCTGCGCCCAAGCCAGCAGCGAAAGCAACTGTGAAGAAGGAAAAAGCGGAAACGCAAAGGGCCAGCGCCAAGCCGCTGGTCACCCAGACATCGACCCCTGTGATCCACAAGTCGGCACCGATGGTGAAGAAACAAGTGAGCACCTTGGAGGCCATCGGCAAGGAACGCTACAGCGATACGGAGCTCGAAGAGTTCAAGGGCATCATCAATGCGAAACTGGACGAAGCCCGCAAGGACTACGACCTGCTGAAGCAGACCTTGGCCAACACGGACAACAATGGCACGGAGGACACCAGTCCGTCGTTCAAGATGATCGAGGATGGCAGCGAAACATTGAGCCGTGAAGAGACCGCACAGCTCGCCGGCCGCCAGGAGAAGTTCATCAAGCACCTGGAGGACGCATTGCTCCGGATCCGCAACAAGACCTACGGCATCTGCCGCGTCACGGGTCGCCTGATCAGCAAGGAGCGCCTGCGGTTGGTCCCGCACGCCACGCTCAGTATCGAGGCGAAGCAGCAGATGAGCACCTGAGGCCGCGCGGCCTTCCGCAGCAACGGCTTTGAAGCGCGCGCTCCTTGTCACGCTCCTGGTCCTGATCGGCGATCAGGTCCTGAAGTTCTGGGTGAAGACACACTTCCATCTGGGCGAATACGTGCCCTTGTTCGGGCAAGGCAACACCAATGCGTATTTGCAGTTCGTCGAGAACGACGGCATGGCGTTCGGTCTTCGCTTGGGCGGAACGCTCGGCAAATTGCTGCTCACCGTTTTTCGTATCGTGGCCGTCGTCGTGATCGGTTGGATCCTCTGGCGCGTGGTGCAGCGCAAGCGCGACGCGTGGTTGATCACCAGCCTCTCGCTCATTTTCGCGGGCGCGCTGGGCAACATCATCGACAGCGCGTTCTATGGATTGATCTTCGATCGTGGAACCGTGTTCGATCCGCAGGCAGGGCAGGCTGTTGGATATACCGGGCTCGCGATCCTGTCCTCCAAGGGATACACCTCCTTCCTGCACGGCTCGGTGGTGGACATGTTCTACTTCCCTCTCTGGCAAGGCCGATTCCCGGACTGGCTGCCGATCTGGGGTGGCCAGCCCTTCGAGTTCTTCCGGCCTGTGTTCAACATCGCCGATGCCTCCATCAGCGTGGGCGTGGCGTTGATGGTGCTGATCCAGCGGAAGGAGCACACGACCGCCACATCCGCCTCCGCAACGCCTGTGCCTTCAGAGAGCGACACCCCCGCGACCGTCGTGGGAACCGGTGATCACTGATCGGTTTTTGCCGAAAGGGTCCTCGCCAATGCGGTGAATTCGCTCGGCATCATGATCACGGTGGTCGTGTTGTTGTCGATACCGATCTCGGAGAGCATCTGCATGCGGCGCAGTTCGAGCGCCATGGGTGCCCTGGCCATAATTTCCGCACCTTGGGTAAGCTTCACGCTTGCTTCCAGTTCCGCTTCGGCTTTGATAATGCGGGCCCGTTTCTCGCGTATCGCCTCGGCCTCGCGCGCCATCGCACGTTGCATGCCTTCGGGGATCTCCACGTCCTTCATCTCCACCATCTCGATGCGGATGCCCCATGGTTCCGTGGCGGAATCGACCATTTGTTGCAGCGTGTGGTTGATGCCTTCCCGGTCGCGCAGTACCTCGTCGAGCACATGCTGGCCGATGATGTTGCGCAGTGAAGTGACCGCGAACTGGTATACCGCCTGGTTGTAATTGGCCACCTGCAGGATCGCCTTGCCCGGATCGATCACACTGAACCAGAGCACGGCGTTGACCTTGATGGTGACACTGTCCTTGGTGATCGTCTCTTGCTGTTCCAGGTCCACTGTGCGCGTGCGGATGTCGACCGTCTGCTGGCGCTCGATAAGCGGGATGATCCAGTAGAGGCCAGGCCCGCGGATGCCGGTGAAACGACCGAGGCGGAACACGATGGCACGCTGGTATTCCTGGGCGATGCGGATGCCGGACAGCGCGAAGACAATGAGAACGATGATGAGGGGGATCATGGATCGCATCCGGGCGATGGTACGCGACGGAAGCGGGACAAATCTTCAGATGGATCGGCACGCGCGACGGGCGGATCACACGAGCGGCTTGGCGGCATTGAGAAGGCCCTTTCGCACCAGATGCTCGGCGATCTGCACCGCATTGGTCGCGGCACCTTTGCGCAGGTTGTCAGCCACCACCCACATGTTCAGCGTACGCGGCTGTGTTTCATCGCGACGAACGCGGCCAACGAAAACGTCATCGCGGCCATTGGCGGTGGAGGGCATCGGGTATTCGTCCTTCGCGGGATCGTCATGCAGGGTCACACCGGGAGCATCGCGCAGCAACCGTTTCACGTCCTCGATATCGAATTCGCGTGCGAACTCCACGTTCACCGATTCACTATGGCCACCGGTAACCGGGACACGAACGGCGGTGGCCGTTACACGGATGCCCGGATCAAGGATCTTCTTCGTTTCGAGTACCAGTTTCATCTCCTCCTTCGTGTAGCCATTGTCGGTGAACGCATCGCAACGCGGGATCACGTTGCGGTCGATGATGAACGGATAGGCCATGTCGCCCTGCACGCCGTTGCGCTCGTTCTCCATCTGGCGCACCGCCTTCATGCCGGTGCCCGTTACGCTCTGGTAGGTGCTTACGATCACGCGTTGCACGATGTACGCGCGATGCAACGGCGCCAACGCCATCACCATCTGTATGGTGCTGCAGTTCGGATTGGCGATGATCCTGTCGTCAGCGGTCAGCACGTCACCGTTGATCTCAGGAACCACCAGCTTCTTGTCGGCATGCATGCGCCATGCGCTGCTGTTGTCGATCACCGTGCAACCGGCCTCGGCGAAGCGCGGAGCCCACTCCAGTGATGCGGTACCGCCTGCCGAAAAAAGGGCGATGTCGGGTCGTGCCGCGATGGCTGCCTCCATGCTGATGACCGCGATGTCCTTTCCCCGGAAGGATACGCTCTTGCCCGCGCTGCGTTCGCTCGCCACCGCGAGAAGTTCTTCCACCGGGAAGTCGCGCTCTTCGAGCACCTTCAACATCACAGCACCCACCATTCCGGTGGCACCAACAACAGCGACTTTCATGCGTGTTCGTTAACGATGGCAGGTGGCCGAAACTACTACCTTGTCCGCTCAAGCGACTCCCTGCGGAGGCGCGACATTCACCCGGTACCACCGCTCATGTACCCAGCCAACCAACGTCTTTTGGTCGCGGCATCAACGCTGCTTGCGAGTGCCTTCGTCTCAGCACAGTTCACCGACGACTTCACGGACATGGACCTCATTACGGGCGCGGTCTGGAGCGGGAACAACGCGCTGTTCACCGCCGCCACCGGGGCTATGCAGTCGCAAAGTCCGGGTGCGGCGAACTACTACCTGAGCACGCCGAGCACACAAACCACGAGCGCGCAATGGGACTACTTCATCAATTTGAAATTCGCGACCAGCGGAGCCAATTACGCCGATGTGTACCTGATGAGCAGCGCCGCCGATCTGCAAAGCGGCGTGAGCGGCTATTTCGTTCGTACGGGTGGAACCGCCGATCGCGTAGAGCTGTTCCGCAGTGATGCCGGTGTGGTCACTTCGTTGATCGCCAGCCCGGACGGTATCGTGAACAGCGCCAGCAACAATCCCTTCAACATTCAAGTAAAGCGCGAGGCGAACAATACATGGACCCTGCTCTATGACGATGGCGCGTTGGGCACATTCTCAACAGCAGGCCAAACAACGGACGCCACCTACACGTCGTGTACGCATTTTGGTATACGCATCGAACAGAGCACCTTGGCAAGCGCGGTGAACAACCACTACTTCGACAACATCGTTGTGGGACCGATCATCGTGGACAGCACACCGCCTTCGGTCCTTTCCGCCACCGCGATCTCGGCCACACAGCTCGATATCCTCTTCAGCGAACCGGTTGCACAGATCACGGCGGAGAACACGAACAACTACAACATCATCCCCTTCAACAGCGCGGCTTCTGTGGTGCGCGATGCAACGAACCTCGCGCTCGTGCATGTGACATTGTCCCTCGTGATGCTGAGCGGCAACACATATACGGTGACGGTGAACGGCGTGCAAGACCTTACCGGCAATGCGTGCGCGAACCAGATCGCGAACGTGTTCTACTTCGTTCCTGACATCGCATTGCCCGGCGATGTGATCATCAACGAAGTAATGGCGGACCCAACACCGGTGGTCGGGTTGCCCGACGCGGAGTTCGTGGAGATATACAACCGCACGACGAACAAGACCTTCGACCTGGCCAACTGGACGTTCAGCGACGGCGGATCCCCATTACTGCTTCCCGCGTTCACCCTCGCTCCCGGCGCTTATCTCATCCTGACAAGCGCATCCAATGTGCCCGCGCTGTCCACCTTCGGCCCTGTGATCGCGCCGAGCGGATCACTTTCATTGGTGAACACCGGCGATCCCTTGACGCTGCTCGATCCAGGTGGCATTACCATCGATGCCGTCACGTATGACGATAGCTGGTACAATGATGCGGTCAAGGTTCTCGGTGGCTGGTCATTGGAGCGTATCAACCCGACCGCTCCGTGCAGCAGTGCAGCGAACTGGGCAGCGAGCATTGCCCCACAAGGCGGCACCCCTGACGCACAGAACAGCGTGTACGCGATCGTACCGGACATCACCGCACCATCACTTGTGAGCGTTCTCGTGAACAGCGCCACCCAGATCCAGCTGGTGTTCAGCGAAGCGATGGACGTTTCCGGGTTCGGCGGGGGCACATACACGATCACACCCGCCATCAGCATTGCCCAAGTGGATGTCATCGACGCGTTCACCGTCCAGCTCACGTTGGCGCAGTCGTTGACCATCGGCCAGATCTACACCATCGCTGTGGCCGGTGTTACCGACTGCCCGGGAAACATGGTCGGCTCGGCGAACACGGCCACATTCGTACAGCCCGAACCGGTACTGCCGGGGGATGTGGTGATCAACGAGGTGCTGTACGACCCGATCGGCTACGGCAGCGATCTCGTGGAACTCTACAATCGTAGCGACAAGGTGTTGAGCCTTGCCAATTGGAAGCTCGCAAATGAATCGAACGGCGTGATCGGCAACGAGAGCCCGATCACCACCACTTCCCGATTGCTGCTGCCCGGCCAGTATGTCCTGATCACCGAGAACAGCGCGAACATCGCCAGCACCTATCCGCTGAGCCACACGGACCGCTTCGTTGAAACCACCATGCCCAGCTACAACAATGGCAATGGTGTGGTCGTGCTGCAGGATCCACTGGGCGACACGCTCGATCGCTTCGCTTACAATGACAACCTGCACTTCGCATTGTTGAACTCCACCGAAGGTGTGAGCCTTGAACGTGTGAACCCCGACCGGCCCACCAGCGACAACACCAACTGGCATAGCGCGGCGGAAACCGTTGGCTTCGCTACTCCCGGATACCAGAATTCGCAATACAGCGCGAACACCACCCTGCACGGGGCGCTCACCATAGAAACCGCCATCTTCTCACCTGACAACGACGGCTACCAGGACCTGCTCACGATCGCCTACAAGTTCGATGCGCCAGGCTTCACCGGAACGATGAAAGTCTTCGACATCGCGGGACGTGAAGTGAAGACCTTGCTGGACAATGAACTATTGGGCACCATCGGCGCGATCAGTTGGGACGGCATCATGGAGACCGGCGACCTCGCGCGCATGGGACCCTATGTGGTCTACTTTGAAGCGTTCGACCTGAGCGGCAACGTGGAGAAATTCCGCGAGACCGTGGTGCTGGCGCATAAGCTGGATTGATGGCGAGTTGTGATCTTGATCGCAACGAGGTTGCGATTCACTTCGCCAAATACCTCCCCACGGGCCGCAGCAGGATCACCTTCACCTCCTGTTCCTCGAACTTCTTGAAGCTTGCCTCCACCTGCTTCTCCGGCCAGATGATCTTCACACTGCCCTTGGCCACATCGTATGCCGCCGTGTAGAGCGTTCCGAAGCCGCGTAGATATTGCTGGCTGTAAAGCGGTTGTTTCAGGAAGCGCTTGATCAATGTCGCGCGATCCAACTTGGGGTCGGCAACACATGCTTCGAGGAAATGCTTTCGTTCGATGGTGTGCGTGAAGGCGGCGTATTCATCCCACTCCACCTGGTGCTGGTGGTTCGTGGCCGCCTGCTGATACACCACTTGTGCAGGGCGATCCGGATTCATGTACACGGTAGCATACTTGCCCGACTTGTCCAGCACCGTGACGTTGTAGCCCATATGCACGGGGATGCGCGCGAGTATCGTGCAAGCCTCTTCCACATTACCGCATGTCTCCAGCACGTAGCGGATCACGAGCGGAATGCCGAAGCCGATGCCGCTCACTTTCCGCCCGCCGAACGCCAGCGCCACAGCAAGACCATCGGCGTTCATGCCATCCAGCAAGCCCCAGCCGCTGTCCTGTATGCCGATCACCGGCTTGCAGTATTCGGTGTAGCGCATGCGTCCATCGAAGTAGCGCGGATCGAAATCGTAGTTGCGGATCAGAGTGGGGTTGCCCTTCGTCCACGCCACTTGCGAGCAACCGGCCATGTAGGGCGGTGGGCACCACATGCTCAGGAAGCGGCAGGCCATGTCGTCGTTGTGCGCGATGCGGCACAGGCTGTTGTAGACCGGGATCAGCTCCGGCATGTGCAGTTCCAGCAGCGTGCGGCAGGTCACGAGATCGGGTCGTGCGTCCTCGCCTTCGCTCACGTACCAGATACGGAACAGCGGCCACGCGCGATCAAAAAAGGTCTGCCAGCGGTCGCTGGGCCAAGGCTCGCGAACAAGTTTCAGTTGGACGTACATCGCTCTCTCTTTTTGAGTGGTGAGTAGTGAGTGACGAGTGGCGAGTCTGCCTCCGCAACTGCCACGCGTCACTCACTACTCATCACTCGCCACTCGCATTACATCATCTTGAACCCACCGATCTCCAATAGATGCTCATGACCGTTACTGCCATGCGCACCCGGCACCACGCTCTTGTACTCCGCCTTGATCGCGGCGAGCCACTTCTTCGCGCGCTCGGTCAATTGGAACTCGTCCGTCATCATGCGGCCACGCATCACGAGGATGCCCATGTCGGCGCCTTCGTAGAGCCAATCGCCCACGCGGGTGATGCGCAGGAAAAAAGCCTCGTTCTCGTTCTCCACGTAGCGGCGGTGCGTGTCCATGCGCCAGAAGTAGATGCTGCCATCGGGACGCATTCTCCAGATGCCACTGCGGGGTGCTTCGGTCACGCGCTCGATATCGTCGTGCGTATGCTTGATCACCATCTGGCCCCACGAGTCGATATTCTCCGGCTTCGACCAGCGGCGGTTCAGTGAATTCACGCTGAGTTCGTACGGCGTGTTCATCCACTCCAGGATGTGGAAGAGGTGGAGCGGCGCATCGCTCAGTGCGAACACGGCGTGGTTGGTGATGCTGCTCGCGCCGGTGATCCGTGGGTTCAACTCGCCGAGGTAGATCTGGCCGTTGTCCTGATCGATGAGGTAATCCAGTTCGAAGTAGCCCTTGTAGCCCTCCTTGCGCAACTGATCACCGAAGAGCCGTGCGTACTTGCGCGCCTTGCGGCGGATCGCGGGGGTGAAGGTGTCCGCGTAGATCTCGTTGCCGCACCAGCCGCCTTTGTACGGGGTGAGTTCCTTGAAGCCGACCAGCTCTGTCATCAGCGGCGCCACGATGGTGCCGTGCCGCGTTACGCATGCTTCCATGGCCGCGCCGCGACAGTTGATGCGCTTCATCACCTTGCACTCCTTCTCCGCTTCGATCTCACTGGCGTACTTGGCATAGTCCTCCGCGCTCTTGATGAAGAAGGTCGTGTGGCCACTGTCGCCGAAAGGCGTTTGCACCACGAGGTCAGTGCCCAACTTGCTCGCCACTTTGTTCAAGTGCGCATAGTTCTTCACCGGACTGAGCACGTAGGGAACGCAAGGCACGCCAGCCTTCTCGGCCACGCGGTTGGTGTTCACCTTGTTGTCCATGAAAGTGCGCATCCTGGCCGATGGGAAGATCACGTCCAGCCCGGCCTTCTTCGCAAGCGCCTCGGTCTTCTCATCGAACATCAGGAACATCGCCTTGCCTTTCGACTTTTGTCGCCCTGAGCTTGCCGAGGGGCTGCGCGATTCGATAAAGTCGCGAACCTCGCTGTGTACGAGAAGGTAATTGTTGATGTCCTCGATGCTCTGGAACTCCTCGTGCGGCTCCTCGGTGCGTGGGCTCATCAGGTTCGGGTGCAGCCCATCGAAGCAATCGATGTAGGTGATGAACTTGAAGCCCTTGATCCACTCATCGGCGCCGAGCAGGTTGAAGTTGGTGGCGCTGATGAAGTAGATGGGCACCTCGTTGCGGTAGAAGAAGCGGCGGATGTCGCTGACGCCTTTGAGGATGGAAGAAGTGGCTTTCTTCTTCGCTTTCAGCGGGCGCTTGGGCTTGGCCGCTGGAACGCGCTTGGCGGGCTTCCTCAGGGTCTTGCGGCGGACCGGTTTTTTTTTCTTGGCCATGCGTTTCTGTCGTTCAGTGCTCTTGTGTCAGCCGAGTGATCTTCAGAGGTCGCTTGTTTGAACTTGTGCTATCACACGTGTCATCGTATGAGACCTCGATTACCAGTCCACCGCGTTCATCGAATATGCGGTGTTCGCCGACCGGAGTTGTTTTTCCGGCCACCCGGATGAACGAACCTTCGTACCAAATGCGCGTGCTATCAAAGGGTGCTTTGATGAATGCGCTGTCAACATGAAGGATCACACCTTTAAGGAATCTGCCTTCTGAAAGGGTGAAGTCAACGTCCGCCGAAGGGAACATGCCCCAGATTCGGTTGCCGTGGTCATAGAGCTCCATGAATTTAGGGCGAGGACTCTCGTTCAAGGCATAGAGCAATTGCAATCCGTGCTTTTGGCCATGTAGATATCGGTGGACCTCAAAGATCCTCTGGTCTGCGAAGCGATACTCCCATCTGACTTCTATGCTGTCGTTAGGTTGCGGAAGACCTTGTGTGGTGATTGACGATGAGTCAGCCGTGTTCACGGAAAGAGGGCCCGGCAAGGTCGAATTGACGGCTTCCTGTTCATAAGAACAGGCGAGTAAGAGCATGAAGGCCGTGAAATCAAAAAGCCTCATCGTTCATGTTTCTTCATTGACTTTGTCGAGCGACTATTGGTCTTCTGTCCGGCGAGTGGGTGAGCTTTCATCCCGCCCAAGGCCGTTCCTGTCTTCTGCCTTCCCAGTACCGCATCCGTGAACACACGCAACCCGAGCTCCGCGAGATACCCGTGGATCTCCTTCACGTCGATGGCGATGCGTTCCATTGTGGCAAGCAAAGTAAGTCTCGGTCGCATTGCGGCAAAGCACCGCGTTCTACTCTTACCGCATGCGCCGCGTGTGCCTCGCCCCTGATGCCACCACGCTGCCGTGAACACAAGCATCGGCAAACCGAGCAGAAATATGTACCCTGCAAATGTGCGATTCCACTTTAGTTTTGCAGGGTACAATTCCCGCCCCATGATACAGAGGGACCTGCTTGCCGTTGCCTTGGAACGCCTGAAGGAGCGCCCTGCGGTGGCCATCCTTGGGCCCCGCCAGGTGGGCAAGACGACGCTGGCGAAGCAGTTGGCCAGCAGAATGAAGCGCGCTTCCATCCGGCTCGATCTGGAGGATCCCCGCAGCCGGGCGTTGCTGGAACACCCGATGGAGTTCCTGTCCGCCAATGCCGACAAACTGGTGGTGATCGATGAGGTGCAGCGCATGCCGGAACTGTTCCAGATGCTCCGTGTATTGATCGACGATGAGCGCAGACCGGGCCGTTTCCTGTTGCTCGGCTCGTCTTCCCCCGCTATCGTGAAGCGCGCGGCGGAATCGCTCGCGGGACGCATCTCATACTTGGACCTCTTTCCGCTCACCGCGCAGGAGGTCGGGTACAACAAGGTCGATCGCCTGTGGCTGAGAGGTGGTTTCCCGGACGCCTTTCTCGCGAAGACCGACGCGGCCGCCTTCCGGGTGGTGGACGACCTGCTGCGTTCCTTCACCGAACGCGATCTGCCGCAGCTCGGCTTACGGGCCGATCCACGGAACACCTTCACCCTGCTCCGCATGCTGGCCACCGTGCATGGACAACCGCTCAACATGAACATGCTGGGGAAGTCCATGGGCCTGAGCATTCCGACGATCAAGCAGTACCTCACGTTCTTCGAGCAGGCGTACGCGGTGTTCAGCCTGCCGAGCTTCCATACCAACCTGCGCAAGCGGCTCACCAAAGCGCCCAAGCTCTACCTCGCCGACAGCGGCGTGCTGCACGCTTTGTTGAACACGGTTTCGCGTGACGCGCTTATCGGGCATTCTTCGCGCGGCCATTCTTGGGAAGGCTTCGTGATCCAGCAATTGCGGGCATGGGCCGGTAGGCGCGCCGAACTCCACTACTTCCGCACACAGGATGGTTCCGAACTCGATGTGGTGATCACCAAAGGACCGAAGCCGATCGCCGCGATAGAGATCAAGACCACCAACGCACCGGCGCTCAGCAAGGGCAACCTGCTCGCCTTCGATGCGGTGAAAGCACCGTTGCAACTGATCTGCACGCCGAGCGCCGAGGATTTTCCATACAGCAAGAACTTCCGGGTGTGCTCGCTCGCCACCTTGTTCAAGCACTTGGACAAGGCCGTGCGCTGATCCGCTTCAGGATCACCCCTTGGGCTTTGAGACTTGGGGCTTGGGGCTTGAAGCTTTCATTCCTCCCATCGCCGATTGCGTCCTCTGCCTCCCCAGCGCCGCATCCGTGAACACGCGCAACCCGAGTTCCGCGCGATACCCGTGGATCTCCTTCACATCGATGGCGATGAGGAAGTTGATGATCTCCTCGTTGATCACTTGGCCGGGCACCAAAACAGGGAAGCCAGGCGGATAGGGGATCACGAAACTCGCGGATACGAGTTCCTGCCCGATGCTGAGCATGGTAAGGCAGGTGTGCAGGTTGAAGTAGACGCAGCGCTCCTCTTTGTAGCCAAGGAAATACGCCGCGCGCAGATCACCACCGGGCACGCCGGGTGCCGCTTGGAACGAGGTGTGGAAGCGGCTGAAGTCGGGTAGCGGCGGCACTTCCTCCACCAGCGAACGGATCCTGCTGAGGTGCATGCGCTTCTCCGCGTGGTCCATACCGTTGTTGCGTTCCTCCAGTTCACCGGCGATCTGCAAGAGCACTTTGGTGAGGTAGGCGAGCGAGCCGCGCGTGGTGCCGATGTTCGTCATGAACAGCACGCTGTTGCGGCTCGTCTTGTTGATCTGGATCGCGTGCTTGTCCATCAGGTACACGTTCTTGAACGTGTCGCCATCGATGCCGGTCTTGCCCGTGTACAAGTTGATCTTGGTGGGGTCCACGGCGAAGTCGTCATCGGCCCACGCGAGCTCGATGTCGTTCCAACCCTTGTCGCGCCGGTAGTAGCCTTCGATACCGCTCTGGCGGTGTTCCGCGGGGATCAGGTCGCTGATGGTGATGATGTCGAACCACTTCCGCAGCCGCTCGTTCTCGCGGATGGTGCGGCGCAACAAGAGGCCGAGCTCGATCGCTTTTTCCACCAGCTCATAGCCTTCGAACTCCACTTGCCTGCGGCCCACGTCCATGCTCGCGAGGATCTGGTAGTTGGCGCTGGTGCTGGTGTGCGTCATGTAGGCCTCGTGGAACATGGCCTCGCTCTTCTTCTTGAAATCCTCGTCACAGATGTGGATCATGCTGCCTTGGCGCAGGGAGGTGAGCGTCTTGTGCGTGCTCTGCGTGGCATACACGCGGATGCGCACTTTGGTGGGATCCGGCAGTCGCGGCTCTTCGCCTTGCTTCAACGAAGCGATATGCGCGGCGTATTCCTCCTTGTACTCTTCCGTCCGGTATTTGCGTGCGAGTTTGGCGGCCACATGCATCGCTGTGCGTTGGCGCAGGATGTAGCTGAAACCCGCGAAGGCCCACCACGCTTCATCCCACAGGAAGACCATGTCGGGTTTCAGCGCGAGCGTTTGTTCCATCACGCGTTCCACATTGTACACCACGCCATCGAAGGTGCTGTTGGTGAGCAGCAACATCTTCACGCGATCGAGGCGACCGCCTTTGCGCAGCAGCAACAATTGCTCGCGGATATGCTCCAGCGGAACCGCGCCGTACATGCTGTATTTCGGCAGCGGATAGCTGTGCAGATAGACGGGGTACGCGCCGCTGAGGACCATGCCGTAGTGGTGGCTCTTGTGGCAATCGCGATCGATGAGCACGATGTCGCCGGGCTCCACCAGCGCTTGCACAACGATCTTGTTCGATGACGATGTACCGTTCGTGGCGAAGAAGGTCTGCTGCGCACCGAACGCGCGCGCGGCGAGTTCCTGCGCCTTCTTCAGCGGGCCAGTAGGCTGGAGCAATGAATCCAATCCGCCGGTGGTGGCGCTGGTTTCCGCGAGGAAGAGGTTGCGCCCGTAGAAGTCGCCGAAGTCCTGGATCCAGCGGCTTTTGAACACGCTGTTTCCGCGCGAGATCGGCATGGCATGGAAGACGCCCATCGGCTTCTTGCTGTATTCCTTCAGCGCGGTGAAGAAGGGCGTGTCGAACTTCTCCTGGATGCCGCGCATGATCGTGATGTGCAGCTCGGTGAGGTCCTCGGTGCGGTAGAAAATGCGGCGGAAGTTCTGCAGCGTGCTGTCCTTCAAACCCGTCACAGGCGTGTCGGTCACGTAGTAGCGGTCCACTTCCGGACGGAACCAGCGCATGATCCTGCCGAGCAATGGACCCATGTCGGCCTGGCTGCGATCGCTGAGGTCCAGCGCATCGATGGCGCGCGTGAACTCCTGCAAGAGACCCTTGTGATTGCTGCTCGCGTAAGGCACGCCGTAGCGCACCACCACCGCTTGTATGTTGTGGTTGAAGAGCAGCGCGATCAACGCGTCCTGTACGTTGCGCACCACCAGCGGATCATAGGTGAACGCGTCCGTGCGGTCGCGGCACTTGTGCAATTTCTGTTTTAGTGCGGCCTCTTCGTCCTCGTCAAGCTCGTCCACGAAGAGCACTTCGAAGTAGTTCTGGCGCGGCTTCTCATCGTCCTCTACCAGTTCATGTGGACCGCTCAACGGATCAGCCTGCGCTGCGGGATCGCTGCGGAACGATCCGCTCACGAGGTTGCGCACCACATGGCTCACGGCCTGGTGCAGCGATCGATGCTCCTTATCGCGCAACATTCGCTGCAAGCGCTTCACCGTATCGCGACCGGGATAGGCCCAGTAGAGTTCGATGGTGAGCAGGTCCTTCAACAGCGCTTCGACCTCCGTCGGCTCCGCGCGGCCTTTGTCCAATGCCATCGCCGCGAGCTTCAACTGGTCCCACGTATGGGAGCGCAAGCGCGCGGCGTTGAAATGCTGGCGGAGCGTGGTGCTTTCGGTAGTGGTGGACATGCGCGGAACGGCAGTGGGAAAGATAGCCGCTGCGGGTTGTGCGACGATCCGACCTCGGATCATTCCAAGGGAAAACCAGCGATGCTGATTTCCTGATCTTGCGGATCTGACCGCGTAATAATGCCATATATTGCGGAATAAATCGCAAAACATGGAAGACGAGGTCCCTCGACTGCTTTTGCCGTTGCTGCGGAAACGGCTGGGTACACGCAAGGCGATCATCCTTCTGGGCGCACGCCAAGTGGGCAAGACAACACTGCTGAAGGAGCTTGTTCCACCCAGCGGGAAGGTGCTTTGGCTGGATGGCGATGACGCCGGGACCGCCGCCCTCTTCGAGCGCCGGAGCATTGCCGCCTTCCGTTCGCGCTTGGCGGGTCGGCGCACGGTGGTGATCGATGAAGCACAGCGCATTCCGGAAGTGGGGCGCGGCCTGAAGTTGATCACCGATCACTTGCCCGGCGTGCAGGTCATCGCCACGGGCTCTTCCGCTTTCGAGCTCGCGGGCAAAGTGAACGAACCGTTGACCGGTCGCAAATGGGAGTATCATCTGTATCCATTGTCCTTCGGCGAAATGGCCGCGCACCATGGGGTGCTTGAAGAGGAACGCATGCTTCCGCACCGGTTGGTGTTCGGCTGCTATCCGGATGTGGTGAATTCGCCCGGCAAGGAACAGGAGGTGCTGCGCGGACTGAGCACCAGCTATCTCTACAAGGACCTGCTGATGTGGCAAGGGATCAAGAAGCCCGACAAGCTGGCCAAGCTGTTGCAGGCGCTCGCGTTCCAGATCGGCCATACTGTGAGCTATCACGAGATCGGCCAGATCACCGGCCTGGACAATGAGACTGTGGAGAAGTACATCCTGCTGCTGGAGCAAGCGTTCGTGATCTTCCGTCACGGCCCGTTCAGCCGCAACCTGCGCAATGAACTGAAGCGCAGCCGCAAGATCTACTTCCACGACAACGGTATCCGCAACGCGATCATCTCCGCCTATCAACCGTTGGACCTCCGGCAGGACATCGGCCCGCTGTGGGAGAATTTCCTGATGAGCGAACGGCGCAAGCTCCTCGCCTATTCAGGTGTGGCCTCAAGCAGTTGGTTCTGGCGCACGCTGGAACAGCAGGAGATCGATCTCGTCGAAGAATCAAATGGACGACTTCGCGCCTTCGAGTTCAAGTGGAGCCCGAAGGCCAAAGGCCGGATACCCCTGACGTGGCAACGTGCTTATCCGAAGAGCACGACGGAGATCATCCACCGCGACAACTACCTGCCTTTCCTGGGCGTGGAAGATTGATCAGCGATTCTTCGCCACCTTCTTCTTCGCCGCCGCTTTTTTCGCAGCGACTTTCGGCGCGACCTTCTCCACTTCCTTCGCTTTCTTCACCTCCTTCGCCATCGGCCCAATGCGTGTCGGTCCCTCGTGCAGCGCCAACCGGTTCCCTTCGCTATCGATGAACAGCGCGAAGTTCCCGGCGCTTTCGCTGATCAAGGTCCTGGGCATGATCACGCGGCCACCGGCCAGTTCCACGCGGCCGAGCACGCTGTCCAGGTCATTGCCCGCATTGAGGTAGATGAGCACGCCGGTGTCGTTCGGCACGCAGCCCGGACCGGCGATGAGCGCACCACCGATGCCTTTTTCCGCCGGGAAATAGGCCATGGCGAAATCGCCGTTGTAGCCGATCTCCATTTCCATGCTGTAGATGCTGTTGTAAAAGGCGGCGGCGCGATGGATGTCGTACACTGGGATCTCGAACCAGCTCACGAAATCCTTGAGGCGGCTGTGTAGTTTGCTGTTGGCGGCTGTGCTTCCCATGGGGTGTGGAATTAGCAATTCCTAATTCGGGATTGTGCGATCGCTCGCGCGTTGGGTCATATCGTGTACGGATCACTTGGTGGACGGAAGGAGGAGACGATCGTGGGCTTGACCTCTTGTGCAAGTCGCGCCTCGTCAAGCCTCTGCAACTCGCCCAGTTCCTGCACGCGCTTCGGCTTGATCAACGGGCCGAGGCTTTCCAGATACGGGTGTCTGGCGCCTTTCTGATACACGCTGAAGTCGATCATGTGGTCGCGAAAGCTCTTCAGCGGCTGGCCCAAGCGCAGCACACCCAGTTCACGGCTCCGTCGCACCTTTTCCAGATTGATCTCGATCGGAATGAACTCTTCGTTGTTCTCGGCCTGATAGATCACCCGGCCCTCAGGCCCACACACGATGCTGCGGCCGCTGCCTCCCGCGTCCAGTCCATTGATGTCGAAGAAGTAGCACTGATTGATCGCGGCGCTCGCGCGCGCGATGCTCAGTTCGATCTCGCGATCGATGGTACCCGTGAGGGTGGGGTGCAGGATCACTTCGGCGCCCATCACGGCCAGTGTGCGTGTGGTTTCGGGGAACCACATGTCATAGCAGATGCTCACCCCGAACTTGCCGACCTCCGGTACGTCGAACACACAGAATTCATGGCCACCGGTAACGCCCACTTCGTAGGGGTAGAAGGGGAACATCTTGCGGTAACGTGCCACCACGCTGCCCTCCGGATCGATCACGGTGGCGGTGTTGTAGATCCTGTCGTCTCCCGCAGCACTGGGGGACTTCTCGAAGATGCTGCCGGGCAATAACCAGATGCCATGCTTGGCGGCCATGGCGCACATCTCCTGCTCGAACTCACCAGGCACCGCTTGCGCATGCACCGTATGCGGACCGAAGGCACAGAGCTCGCTGAACATCACCATGTCCACCCAGGGATAGATGTTCATCAGCAAGTCCAGCTTCAGCTTCATCGCCTCCACGTTGGGGGTGGAAGAGCTGATGCGCATCTGGACGCCAGCTATGGAGAAGGGTTTCATTCAGGTAGTATCGGTTCGCATCCCTTGGCGGGTAGGGACGATGCATGCATCGTCCCTTACTACCCGCAGATCTTGTCGAGTTCCTCCTCCATGATGTCCAGCCCCTTGTTCAGCAGTTCATCGCTGATCACGAGCGGGCTCAGTATACGGATGATGTTCTTCTCAGTGCCGGCATTGATCACCACCAGGTCACGCTTGGCGCAGGCATTGAGCAATTTGGTGCAAGTATCCGCATCGGGCTGTAGCGGGTCGTTGTTCTTTACGAACTCAACGGCCATCATGGCGCCGAGGCCACGCACATCACCGATCTGCTTGTATTTCTTTTTCCAGCCGTCGAAACGCGCGCGGATCACTTCGCCCACATGCCTGCCCTTCGCGTTGATGTCGATCTCCTCCATGTACTTCAGTGTGGCAAGCGCGGCGGCGCAGCTCACGGGATTGCCGATGTACGTACCACCGATGCTGCTGGGGGCCGCAGCGTCCATGACTTCCGCACGACCCATTACCGCAGCGATAGGCATGCCGCTGCCGAGCGATTTCGCCCATGTGCTAATGTCGGGTAGCACTCCGAACTGTTCGTAGGCGCTCCACGCGCCCGTGCGACCGAAGCCGCTTTGGATCTCGTCGAAGATCAGCAGGATGCCGTGCTTGTCGCAGAAGGTGCGCAGTCCTTTCAGGTAGTCGGCAGGTGCGACATTGAATCCGCCTTCGCCCTGTACGGTCTCGATGATGACGGCAGCGAGGTTTTCCGGTGCGACAAGGTTGTGCGATAACTCTTCCAGGCGGGATAGCTCAGCGTGAACGAAGTCAGCCTCATTGCGCCCCGCGCCATACCGATAGAAATTCGGGAACTGCGTGCGGTACACTTCCGGAGCGAACGGCCCGCAATCCGGTTTGTAGCCCACCTTGCTGGTGAGTGTCATGGCCATCATCGTGCGGCCATGGAACGCATCGGTGAAACAGAGAACGCCTTGGCGCTTCGTTGCTTGCCGCGCGATCTTTATCGCGTTCTCCACTGCTTCGGCACCGGTACTCACCAACAAGGTCTTCGTCGGTCCGCCATGCGGAAGCAGCGTGTTCAGCTTTTCGCACAGTGCGATGTACGGCTCGTAGCTCGCCACGTTGAAACTGACGTGCAGGAATCTGGCGGCCTGCTCTTGGATCGCTTGCACCACAGGAGGTGGGCAATGTCCAGCGTTCACCACACCAATGCCCCCGGCGAAGTCGATCAGCTCGCGACCGTCCTCATCAATGATGGTGGCACCGCTGGCACTGGCAGCGGTGGCGTAGTTGAACATGCCCACGCCGTTCGGCACAGCGGCCTTGCGGCGGGCGATGAGTTCCTGGCTCCTGGTCAGTTGTTCGGTCATGTGCTTCAAGTGCTCCGGCCCGATCGACGACCGGGTGGACAAATGTCATCTCTTGGCGCGAGAACTCACGCAGCGGATCTTCCACGTCGGGCCAAGGAACGAATTCCGGGCTCTCGTTCCGTATGCACCCGTTCGCCAGTCGATAGTTTTGCGCCATGCCCTCCTCCGCGACCACTCCCGTGGGAACCGCTCCACCCAAGGCGCTTTTCCAACCTGCCAACTACATCGCAGGCAATTGGGTCACAGAAGGCGATGGCACCTTCAATACCGTCCTGCACAAGTACACCGGTGAAGAGCTCGCACGCATCCCGCTGGCCACGGCGGCCCAAATGGAAGAGGCCATCATCGCTGCCGCGCAAGGGGCTATCGAGTTCCGCAAGTGGAGCGCGGGCGATCGCAGCGCCAAGCTCGAAACACTTGCTTCACTGTTGAAGCAGAACGAAGAGGCGCTCGCGCAATTGATCGTGAGCGAAGCGGGAAAACCGATCACCTACGCGCGCATCGAGATCGGTCGGAGCATCGCCACATTACGCACCGCTGCCGCCGAAGCGTTGCGTTTCGCCGGTGAGGCTGTGCCGATCGACTACGGTGCCGGTGCCGGGAAAACAGGTTTCACCAAGCGCTTTCCCATCGGAACCATCGCCTGCATCACGCCCTTCAACTTCCCCATGAACCTGGTGATGCACAAAGTGGCACCAGCGCTCGCGGTGGGCTGCGCCGTGATCCTGAAACCCGCACCGCAAGCGCCGCTGAGCGCGATCGCATTGGCGGGCTTCATCCATCATGTGGGCTTCCCGAAAGGTGTGTTCAACCTGTTGCTCTGCGGAATTCCAGTGGCAGAAAAACTCGTGAAGGACGATCGCGTCGCCATGCTCAGCTTCACCGGGAGCGACAAAGTCGGCTGGTACCTGAAGAGCATTTGTGGCAAGAAGAAGATCGCGCTCGAACTCGGTGGCAACGCGGCCGTTCTCATTGACGACAGTGCGGATCTCTCGACGGCCGCGAAGTCCGTGGCCATCGGCGCATATGCCTACGCGGGCCAAGTGTGTATCAAGACCCAACGCATTTTCGTTGTTGATGCCGTCTTCGATCGCTTCCAAGAACTGCTGGTGGAAGCAGTGAAGAATGTGAAATCCGGTGATCCGGCAAATGATGACACGGTCGTTGGCCCCATCATCGACAGCGGGCATTTCCAGCGCATTACGTCATGGGTGGACGAAGCCACACAAGCTGGTGCGGATCTGCTCGTTGGCGGAAAATCCGCTGATGCCGCGCACAACATCTACGCAGCAACACTGCTCACTGGTACCAATACCAGCATGAAAGTTTCGAGCGCAGAGGTCTTCGGTCCCGTAGCCATCCTGGAACGCGTGAGGGACTTCAGCGAGGCGATCGCGCGAACGAACGACAGCACCTATGGCTTGCAAGCGGGCGTGTTCACCAACAGCTTCGCCAATGTGAAACGCGCACATGAGGAGCTTGAAGTCGGCGGTGTGATCATCAACAACGTTCCGGGGTTCCGCGTGGACAGCATGCCCTACGGCGGCATCAAGGACAGCGGCCTGGGTCGCGAGGGTGTGAAGTACGCGATGGA
>JANMKC010000286.1:0-4704 GCA_031371785.1 Flavobacteriales bacterium
GGGCGATCAACCGTTCCTTGTTGCAGGGGCCATTACCGGCCACCACGTTGTTGAATTCGGTCCAATCGATCTCGCCCCAGTCGTAGCGCTTCGTTCCCTCGTTCCATTTCAACTTCGGATCAGGGATCGAGAGCCCGAGTATTTCCGCCTGTTGTACCGTGCGATCGATGAAGATCTGCCGAAGCTCATCGTTGCTCTGCCGCTTGATCTTCCACTTGATGCTGTCCGCACTGTGCGTGCTGTTCGCGTCGCTGGGGCCGAACATCATCAGGCTGGGCCACCACCAGCGGTTGAGCGCATCCTGCGCCATTTCCTTTTGCTCCACTGTTCCTTTCGCCAGCACCCCCATGATCTCATAGCCCTGCCGTTGGTGGAAACTTTCCTCCTTGCAGATGCGCACCATGGCCCGCGCGTAAGGGCCATAGCTCGTGCGGCACAGCATCACCTGGTTCATGATCGCTGCGCCATCCACCAACCAGCCCACAGCCCCGATATCGGCCCACGTGAGCGTAGGGTAGTTGAAGATGCTGCTGTATTTGGCCTTGCCACTGTTGAGGTCATCAATGGTCTGTTCGCGGGTGGTGCCGAGCGTTTCCGCAGCGCTGTAGAGGTAGAGCCCATGACCCGCTTCGTCCTGCACTTTCGCCAACAGGATCGCTTTGCGGCGCAGGCTCGGAGCCCGCGTGATCCAGTTGCCTTCGGGCAGCATGCCCACCACCTCGCTGTGCGCGTGCTGACTGATCTGGCGTACGAGCGTCTTCCGGTATTTCTCCGGCATCCAATCCTTCGGTTCGATCTTCAGTTCGGCATCCACCTTGATCTGGAACTGTTCTTCGAGCTGGGCGTTGTCCATCGCGGGCATGTGTTGGCGTTGGCGAAAATAGGTCAGGCGAGTGCCCTGCGACCGAGGAACATCAGGGGAGGAAGGCGGAAACCTCTGCGTGCATGGAGCACGAGCTGATGTTGCGGGCCGGTCCGGGACTATTTTCGCCGCCTTCGATGACACCTTCACCCGTACGCATGGCCCGTTTCCATTCCCTCGAAGTCGCTGATGTCCACCAGGAGACCGCTGACTGCATTGTGGTCGGGTTCAGGATACCCGCCGAATTGAAGGCCGACTTCACGTTCATCCATGGCCAGTACCTCACGCTGAAGTTGCATGTGAACAACGAGGAATTGCGCCGCAGCTACAGCATTTGCAGCAGCCCGCTCGATGAAGGGGTCGTGCGCATCGCAGTGAAGAAGGTGGATGGTGGCCGCGCCAGCACGCAGCTGGTGGAGAAGCTCAAGCCCGGAATGACGCTGGAGGTAATGACGCCGATGGGCAATTTCCACACGGCGTTGGACCATACGCAAGAGCATCACTACGTGGCCTTCGCGGCAGGCAGTGGCATCACGCCCATTCTCAGCATCCTTGTCACCGCGTTGCGCACGGAACCGAAGAGCCGCTTCACGTTGTTCTATGGCAATACGGAATCGGCGCGCATCATTTTCCGGGATCGCTTGGCCGAGTTGCAGAAGCACTACCCCGAACGGCTGGAAGTACACCACATTCTCAGCAAGGGGATCGATGAGGACCGCTTGTTCAACGGCCGCATCACCAGCGACAAGGCGAAGGAACTGCTCGGTCGCTTCGTCTCTGATGCGTTCCACAAGGAGTTCTTCATCTGCGGCCCAGAACAGATGATGGTGAACGTGAGCGAAGCACTTGAGAAGAGCGGCGTACCGAAGAAGCGGATCCATGTGGAACTGTTCAATACGCCGGTGAGCAACGAAGCGAAGAAGGAGACCTCGCATGCCACATCCCCTAGCGCAACCGGTATGGCGCAAGTGAAGGTGATCCTCGACGGCCGCGAACATGAACTCACCATGGATCCCAAGGGCGACGCGGTGCTGGATGCCGCGATCGATGTCGGCCTGGACGTGCCCTACGCCTGCAAGGGAGCGGTATGCTGCACATGCAAAGCACGCGTGCTCGAAGGCCAGGTGGAGATGGCGATGAATTACGCCCTCACCGATGAGGAGGTGGCCGATGGCTATGTGCTCACCTGCCAGACTCATCCGCGCTCGGCGCGCGTGGTGATCGATTACGACCAGCATTGAAGGCAGGCTGAACGCAAGAAGCGAGCACGTGCGTACTCGCTTCTTGCGCTGATCCCACGCGGGCGGGATGTTGTGCTGAACGACTATTGCGTGTCCATTTGTGCGGCGAGCAACGCCATCTTCAATTGGATGTTGGCCAGGTAACCATCGCTGTGGGTGAACGACTGTTTCTCTTCGTTCCAACGCACTACCGCGCTGGGGAAGTCCAGATAAAAGGGATCGGAGTGGGCGAATTTGTCCAGCGGTTCCATATTCACGAAGCACTGGTAGGAACCGTATTTCACCTGTTGCTCGGGCATGTGGGAATCGATGTACACCGTCTTCTCGCGGTAGCCATCCTTCTGGACGCGAATGGTGTAGAAACCGTCCAGATCGAGATCCAGTTCAAAGGAGGACTTCTTGCCTGGCTTGAGTTCCACCACCTGGACATTGTCCTTGTAGAGCAGAACATGCACTTGGTTCGTATTGCCGCCGTTGGCGGTTATCGAGCACATCACCGGCAAGTACCAGCCTTCGGCCTGTTCCCGGCGCTCTATGCGACCGCTCTTCTGTGCGAAAGCGCTTAGGCAAGCCAGTGAAAGGAAGAGCAAAGGGAGAGTCCTGAGTTT
Organism: Flavobacteriales bacterium; assembly: GCA_031371785.1. Classification (GTDB taxonomy): domain Bacteria; phylum Bacteroidota; class Bacteroidia; order Flavobacteriales_F; family PHOS-HE28; genus PHOS-HE28. The sequence goes on from JANMKC010000286.1 coordinate 2,712, forward strand.
CATGTCCGTGGGATTGTCGTGCGTGATACGTCCATCCATGCGCGAAGGTTTCCGGATCAGCCCGCCATGCGGAACGGCAGCTCACCCGCTTTGGACGGCAGACGGAGGTAGACGGTGGCACCTTCGCCAACCGTGCCTTCAGCCCAGCACGTTCCACCATGCTTCTGCGCGATGCGCTGCACGATGGCCAGCCCGATGCCCGTGCCTTCGAACTGGTCGCCTTTGTGCAAGCGCTTGAAGACGCCGAACAATTGATCGCCCTTGTGCGGATCGAAGCCCACACCGTTGTCGCTGATGCTGATCAAATGATCGCCTTCCAGGTCGCCATGCGCGACACTGATCCGCGACACGTCCTTGGTACGGGTGAATTTGAGCGCGTTGGAAAGCAGGTTGTTCAACACCACGCGGAACATGGCCGGATCCGCAGGGACGAGCGCCTCGCCCGGCATGGGCAGAGAAAGTTCGATCGATCTGCCTGCGGTATCCATGCCTGCAAGGCATTCGAGCGCCATTTCACGCAGGTCGACGCTGGTGCGATGTACTTTCTGCGTGTCCGTGCGCGCGAACCGGAGCAGATCGTCCACGAGGGCGATCAATCGCGAAGTGCCTTGGTGTATGCGTTCGGTCACTTCCTGCACCTCGCCGTCACCGCGCAACGCGGCCATTTCGCAGAGATGATCGGTGAGCGAGCGCATGCTCTTGAGCGGTGATCGCAGGTCGTGCGCGACGGAATAGGAAAAGGCACCCAGGTCGTCGAGCGCCTCCATCAATTGCTTGGTGCGCACGGCCACGCGCCTGTCCAGATCGCCGTTGAGCTTCTTCAGGCGCAGTTCCTCCTGTTTCCGGTCGGTGATGTCCTTTATCATCGCCTGGAAGAGCGCGTCCCCGCCCGATGTCCGCCCCAGATATGTAGCGGTCATCAAGCAGTCGAGCGTGTGGCCCTGGCCATTGCGCAAGGTGAGGTCCACGTTGTTGAAACCACGGCCTGAACGATGTGCGCGCATCGAACGGACCAGCCCGCCGAACCCACCGATGAAATCGGTCACGTTGCTTTCCAGTAGCGTCGCGCGGGACAGTCCCATCAATGATTCGGCAGCCGGGTTGGCTTCATGGAAGTGGCCCTTGTCATCCACGATAACGATGGGATCGCCACTGGCATCGAACACTTGCCGGTACCGGTTGAACAATCGCTCACGCTCGTCGCGCAAGGAGTGTACTTCGTAGGCCTGTTCGATGCGCAACTTCAGGTCGATCGGATCCCACGGCTTGGTGATGTACGCATGGATACCGCCCTTGTTGATCGCATCGATCACCGCTTCGATGTCGGAGAAACCGGTGAGCATGATGCGGATGCACCGTGGCCATCGTTCCCGCACCTGCGCAAGGAATTCGGCACCGCTCATTACGGGCATGCGCTGATCGCTGATCACCACATGCACGGCCTCCTGTTCGAGCAGCGTGAGCGCATCCGATGCGCTGCTGGCCACCCGCACATCGAAATCGCGACGGAAACTGGCGCGGAATGCGGTCAGGTTGCCCTCTTCATCGTCGACATACAGGACCTTGATCCGTTCAGTGTCCATCGACTATGCGCGTTTGGCCAACTGCACCGGCTGGGTATTGGGAAGGATGACCCGGAACTCGCTTCCCTGTCCCGCTATGCTGTCCACTTCGATGCGGCCGTTGTGCTTCTCGATGATGCTGTGCGCGATGGATAGGCCCAGTCCCGTGCCTTCGCCCACGGCCTTGGTGGTGAAGAACGGTTCGAACACCCGCGCACGCACCTCATTGCTCATGCCGATGCCGTTGTCCACAATGCTGATCACCACATGCTCTTCGGCTTGGTCCGTGACCACGGCCACGCGGCCACCGCTCTCGCCATGGCGCGCGATCACCGCCTGCACCGCATTGTTCAGCATGTTCATGAACACTTGGTTCAACTTGCCGGGCAGGCATTCCACGGCTTGCATGGCGCGCAGGTCCAGTTCCACGG
>JANMKC010000306.1:0-5266 GCA_031371785.1 Flavobacteriales bacterium
GCAGTAGCGGGCCATGGGGTACTTGTGCGACCACCTGTTTGTAGTCCGGATCGGCGGCCCACGCGAAATCATGCACGTTGGGTGCCTTGAAGTTCCACGTCAATTTGCCATTCAGGACTTTGGGGGCCTTTGTCCGTTCCACATAGCCATGACCGATCTCGGCGGCGTTCACCAGCGACCCGCTGGCTGCGATGGTATAGCTGGTGTCGAGCGTGATGCGCACATCGTAGTCGCCCCACTCACCATAGAACTCGCGCGCCACATAGGGATCGGCATGCCAGCCCTGGTGATCGTATACGGCCACTTTGGGGAACCATTGCGTCATGCTGTATGCGACGCCCTCCTGGCTGTCGCGGCCACTGCGTCGCACTTGCAAAGGCACTTGTCCATTGAACGCAAAAGCCAACGTAGTAGTCTTCTTCGGGAACAGCGGCTTGGCCAGCACCACCCGCAGGATCGTGCCCAGCGGTTCGCTTGCCACGGGCTTTCCGTCCTGCAGCATGTCCGTGCAATGAAGATCCCCTTGTTGTTCGGGCGTGAGGTTCGCGATGCGATCGCCCACACGCGGATCGGGATCAACGATGGTGCGTGAGCGCACGTCCATTTCACTGCCTGGTTTGAACGCGTTGAAGTAGAGATGGAAGAACAATTGCCGCAGGGTATCCGGGCTGTTGTTCCGGTATACCAGCTTTTCAGAGCCGGTGAAGCGATGCGTCGCGACGTCCAGGTCCACACGGAGGTCGCATACTATGTGCTGCTGCCAGCGATCGCACTGCGGGAACGAAGCAGCGGAACAGAGGGAAGCGAACGAGAGAACTGCGAGCGTGCGCGTGGCGGTCATGTCGCAAGATGGGCGGCAAAGATGATCGCCCCTTCACTTCGGACAGGACATCCGGGACGGAACGCTCAGGAAAGAAGGCGTTGGCGCAAGGCGAACTCCAATTGTTGGTTGCTCTCAAGCAGTCGCGCCGTGTAGGCTTCACGGTCCTGCTCTGCCTTGATCTCCGAAAACGCGTTCGCTACGGCCTTCAGCACCGCATCCACCTCCCATGGTTTCTGGATATAATAGCAAACGCCACCATGGTTCAGGGCGTCCACCACGGCTTGCAGATCAGCGAAGGCGGTCACCAGCATCCGGCGCACCGACGGATAGCGCTCACGCACCAGGCTCAAGGCCACGCTGCCTTTCGTGTCCGGCATGCGCTGGTCCGCAATGATCACATGCACACTGTTCTGGTCGAGCTGCTGCCATGCCTCGGTCAGGTTTGCCGCGAGCAGCACCTTGAATTCCTTGCGGAACGCAGCGTTGAATGCTTGGCGGTTGGCTGCGTTATCATCGAGGTAAAGGACGGTCGGCGTGCCAGCATGGCTGTGTGGATGGAGGATCTGCATCGAAGCGGAGGTGTTGCGCGTGTCCGTTCCTACGGCTCGACCGTGGAAGAGGTTCTGTTCATTTCCTGTGGATAAGTTGTTCATAAGTTTTGGTTGATTAGATTCGCCCCCACTCTGCAACCTTTTGCCTCTTACCAGAGGGAACGAATGGACCTTGGACTAGAAGCGTTGACCAGCGCTTCAGCAGTCGGGCGGAACGACTACCGACCGGAATTCTTCAGGCTTGCCGAACCACAGGACAGGGAGCGGCTGCGTGAACTGCTGAAGCGCTCACCCGGCATACGGGTGTTCGATGAACTGCATGGGCAGCTCACCGAGCTCGTCCGTTCCCTCAACCCGGCGATCAACTACACGAAGGCCGAGCTGGATACGGCGGCGAAAGCCCATTCCGGTTCCACGGCCATGGATGAATATGGTGTCTGGGTCTTCTATCCGTGGAGCGATCGGCTGGTCCACCTGCTTGATGAAGCCGAATTCGCCCTTGTAAGGACCGACCGGAACCGCAACAAGATCACCCGCGAGGAACAGGAGCGATTGGGCCGCTTGAAGGTCGGGGTGATCGGCCTCAGCGTCGGGCAGAGCATCGCGCTCACGATGGCTTCCGAACGCAGCTTCGGTGAACTGCGCCTCGCTGACTTCGACACGCTCGAACTCAGCAATCTCAATCGTATCCGCTCCGGCGTGCAACACCTCGGCATCCTGAAAACGGTGAACGTGGCGCGAGAGATCGCCGAGTTGGATCCCTTCCTCAAGGTCACGCTGTTCAGTGAAGGCTTGAGCCGGGACAACATCGATCGCTTCTTCACCGATGGTGGCCAGCTCGACATCCTTGTGGACGAATGCGACAGCGTGGACGTGAAGATCTTCGCCCGCCAGAAAGCCAAGGCGCTGGGCGTGCCCGTGGTGATGGACACCAGCGATCGGGGGATGCTGGACGTGGAGCGCTTCGACCTGGAACCGGACCGCCCGATCCTGCATGGCCTTATCGATCACCTCAACCCGGATGATGCCGCCAAGGCGAAGACCAATGAGGAGAAACTGCCCTTCGTGTTGCCGATCCTCAATATAGACACGCTGAGCAAGCGGATGAAGGCGAGTATGCTGGAGATCGAGAGCAGCGTGACGACTTGGCCACAACTGGCGAGCAGTGTAGTGCTGGGCGGGGCGTTGGGGGCGGATACGTGCCGACGTATAGCGCTCGGTCAATTCTCCGCAAGCGGCCGCTGGTTCGTGGATCTGGATGAACTTCTTGGAGGGCAGCTTCTCGAAGCTCCCACGACGAAGGGACAAGCACCTGTGGCAATTCCCGACGCATTGGCCACCGAACGCATGATCGAGGTGGCCGAACGCACGCCCCCTTTGCCAAGCCCGGAAAGGCTGATCAGCGAAGCTGAAGCGAATGAACTCGTGAAAGCCGGTTGCCTTGCTCCTTCCGGCGGCAACAGCCAGCCCTGGCATTTTCTCCTGCACGAGGGCCGATTGCTGGTCTTCATGGACCCGGCCCGCTCCTTCAGTACGATCGATCCGGGAAGGATCTACGCGCACCTCGGTATTGGCGCGAGTTTGGAGAATATCCGCTTGAAGGCCTCTGAACTGGGGACCGGTGTTCGGATCGTTCCACTGTTTTCATCGGGCTTCGAGGAACTCGTCGCGGTGGTGGAGGGGATCCCCGAGATACCATCGATGGATGATCTGCACCAGGCCATTGCCCTTCGATGCACGAACCGGAAGAAAGGATTAGGCACCACGATCCCAAAGGAAACGCTGCGTGGGTTGAAACAGGCGGTCACATCCGCGGTTCCTGAAGCCAAAGTGCGCTTCGTTGACGACCGGCGGACCATGAGCGAATTGGGCGCCCTGTGCGGACAGGCCGAGCGCGTGCGGATGTTGAACCCGATCACCCACTGGGACATGTTCAGCCGTGAGATGCGCTGGACGGCCAAGGAAGCCGAACGCACAGGTGATGGGGTGGATCTGCGCACCTTGGAACTGAGCCTGTCGGACAACACGGGGATCAACGTCGCAGCTGATGCCCATGCGATCGCGCTTGTGCGAAATTGGAAAGGCGGCGGTGGCATGGAAAAATTCTCGCGCAAACTGATCACCGGTTCGGCTGCTATGGCGGTGGTGTTCATGCCAGCACTTGATGCGACTACCGCATTACGAGGTGGTATGGCCGTGCAACGCCTCTGGCTGCAAGCCACGCGATCGGGCCTCGCTGTACAACCTGCGGCCGCGCCCCTCTTCATGGGTATCCATGAGCGCTTCGATCGCCAGGATATTTTCTCCGCTGCGGAACGCGGAGAGTTGAAGAGCATCCATACGCGTTTGCTCGAACTCTTCCCCGGAACGATCGGCGAAGCCCTTTTCATGGTGCGCCTCGATCACGCGGATCCACCGACCGTGCGCAGCCTGAGGCGACCGATCAACGAACTCTTCCATATCCATCAACCCATTCACGCTTGACCATGGAACACATTACCATCCGGGCCTTCCGTGCAACAGACGATCGGGAACGTTGCGCGCGCTACATGATGGAGCACTTGCGTGTTCTGGAAGATATCGGTGTGTCCACCGTCGTGCGACCTGATGTCTCCTGGTGTACCGATCCCGAAGTCGTGGTGGTTGTGGCCGAGCACGACCGGCTCGGCATGGTGGCAGGGATCAGGCTTCATAGGGCCAGTGCCGGAAAGGAACTTCCGATGGAGGCATCGCTCCGGAATTTCGATCCGAGCATCTCGGAACATCTATCCAGCCTCCTCGATGCGGGCAACGGCGAGGTGGCCGGCCTGTGGAACGCGCATCGTTTCGCAGGCCGCGGTGTGCCGATACTCCTGATGGAATCAGTGGTTTCCGTCGCCAATCAACTGTCGCTGCGCTCCCTCGTCACCTTCATCGCTGAATATGTGGCACCCTATGCGGGAAAGTGCGGGTTCAGGATGATGGAACAACTGCAGAACGGAGGCGATTTCGTTTACCCGGTCGCATCCATCCGCACGCACGCGATGGAACTGCCGGACATACTGACCCTTTCCGCCGCAAGACCAGGCGATCGCCAACGGATCATGAGCCTGCGCATGCGCCCATCGCAGTCGAGGTCCGAGAAGCCGAAGCAGGTCGAACTGGAGATCTCGTACGAGCTGATCATCGACAAGCACATGCGCGATGGATACGGCGAGGTGAACCGCTGGTGGCAGCACAAGGCCGCTTGATCGCGCGCGGCAGTAACGTGCGGCGCATGCCGCTCGTAGAACGCCGCCATGCGATATTCCTGTCTCCCTTTCCTTGCCCTGTTCTGCGGCCTTTCGGCGCACGGTGAAAGCACCCCGGAAGTACTGATCAGCGCGAAAGGCGTTGTCGGCCCCATCGGTACATCGATGTCATATCTGGTGGATACCACCGCCGGGATGACCGCCGAAGAAGCGAGCGCATCATCAGCCTACCAGCCTTGCACTTCGGCCGTGCCCATGTTCGGATTGGGCAAGAGCGCGCATTGGTTGAAGTTCAACGTGAGCAACGGGACCGATGGATCGAGCCTGCTGCTATCCATCCCCTACTCCGGGATCGATGAACTTGATGTGTACATGCGCGACGGCAACAGCTATCGATCGATCGCTCGCTCCGGCCTGTCGCGCGACCAGCACGAAGGAGAGATGATGCGGCGGGAATTCGTATTCGAGCTTCCGATCCAGGCGGGAAGCCAGGCCGAAGTGATGATCCGCATGAGCGGGTTCAAGCACATACATGCCCCGGTCCTGATCGCGACCCCAGGTGCGCTGGATCATTCCCACATCGGCCGTTTCGTCGCACTAGGCGCCTACTTCGGCATCATGGTCGTGCTGGCGATCTACAACCTCTTCGTGTTCCTTTCAAC
>JANMKC010000385.1:0-10706 GCA_031371785.1 Flavobacteriales bacterium
CGTTGCTGAAGCTCCTCTACCTGGTACAACAACGGATCGCCCAAGAGCAATGGAAGAACCCATTGCTCAATTGGCGATCCATATACTTGAGCATTGAGATCCTCTTCAAAGACCGGTTGACACACTTATCCTAACAGACCCATGTCAACACCGGAATGATCACTACCCGGCTTTCAGGAACCAACAACCATCAACGAACAACCAACAACCATCAAACCCCGCATCCTCTACATCAGTGATCCGCTCTGCGGCTGGTGCTACGCGTTCGGTCATGCGCTGAAGGAGGCGATGGAGCAGTATTCCGATCGCTGTGACTTCACGCTGATCCTCGGCGGCATGGTTACCGGTGATCGCGAAGGACCGATCGGAGCGAAAGCGCAATACATCCTCAAATCGATCCCGCGTTTGGAACAGATCACCGGCGTGCGTATGGGTGAAGCGCACAAGGCGATGCTGCGCGAAGGCACGCAATGGCAGAGTTCCCTATTGCCGAGCAAGGCGATCGTCGCGTTCCGCGAACTGATGCCCGAGCGAGCTATCGACTTCCTGCACGCGATCCAGGTCGCGCACTTCGATCGCGGTGCCGACCTGAACGATATAGCGCTCTATCCTCCCATCGCTGTGGGGATGGGGATCGACGAGGAGCTTTACACCGCCTTGCTCGCCGATGACCGACTGACCGCGATGACCGAAGAGGACTTTGCGATGGTGGCCCAATGGGGCATCAGCGGTTTCCCTGCGCTCGCGGCGGAAGTGGGCACGCGTTTCTATGGCCTCGCGCACGGCTACCGGAATGCGGGCGAACTGGAGCAGCTCTTCGATGCGGTGCTGAAGGTGGATCCCACGAGCGCATGATGCGCGCACTATGCGCGCGGATGCCCCGTTATCTTGCCGCGCCCGCCGAAATTCATTCAATGAAGGCGGGGCGACCTTTCAATATGCGCTGGCTATCCGCACTACTTCTGTCCCTCGGTTCGTTGTTGCTGTTCGCGCAGGATGCGACCGTTTTCGGCACTGTGCGCGATGAGGCCGGGCAGCCCGCTCCTGGCGTGAGCATCGGTTATGCCGGTAGCAAGTTGGGCACTTCGTCCGGCGACAACGGCGGCTTCGAACTGAGCGTTCCGGCCAACACGCCGATCACCCTGCGGTTCGTGTTCCTCAAGGATGTGGTGGAACAAACGCTCACGTTATCATCGGGCGAGCGCCGCGAACTGGTCGTGAGCATCAAGGCGAAAACGATCGCACCCGTTGAAGTGACGAACGACCGCCTGCGCGACGTGGGCATCGCGAAGCTCGATCCGAAAGTGACGCGCTTCATGCCCAGTCCACTGGGTGATGTGAACGGCCTGTTGCAAGGCCAGCAAGGCGTGGTGACGCGCAACGAACTGAGCAGCGGCTACAGTGTGCGCGGCGGCAACTTCGATGAGAACCTGGTGTACGTGAACGACATTGAGGTGTACCGCCCTTTTCTCGTTCGCGCGGGCCAACAAGAAGGGCTGAGCTTTCCCAACCCCGACCTCATCGACAAGATCCATTTCAGCGCGGGCGGCTTCGAAGCACGCTATGGCGACAAGATGAGCAGCGTGCTGGACATCACCTACAAGCGCCCGCGCGAGTTCGCGGGATCCGCATCCGCCAGTTTCCTCGGGGGCTCCGTGAGTCTGGAAAGCCCGATGCTCCACCGCCGACTGCGGCAGGTGACGGGCTTCCGCTACCGTACGCTGAACGCGGTGCTGAAAGGTCTCGACACACAAGGCGATTATACACCGGTCTACACGGACCTGCAGACCTACTGGACCTATGACCTCAGCGAGAAAGTGGAGCTCGGATTGCTCGGCGTTTACAGCCGCAACAAGTACGATGTGATCCCCACGGACCGCGAAACAGAACTCGGGAACTTCAACCAGGCACTGCGTTTCACGGTGTACTTCGAAGGGCAGGAAAAGACCGCCTATGAAACGTTCTTCGGCGCGTTGAACGTGAACGTGAAGAGCACGCCCGACCTGCTGCTGAAATTCACCGGCAGTGCGTTCCGCACGTACGAGACGGAGCGCTACGACATCCTTGGCCAGTACCGACTGAGCGAACTGGACCGCGACCTCGGCAGCGACAACTTCGGCCAACCGATCAAGGTGCTCGGCATCGGCACCTTCCTCGATCATGCGCGCAACCAGCTCGAAGCCACCGTGCTCACCGGCACGCACAAGGGCACCTGGCACATCCTGCGCACGCCCACGCGCGATCACGAACTGCAATGGGGCGTAGAGGCGCGCGGCGAATCGATCAAGGACCGCTTGAGCGAATGGTACATGGTGGACAGTGCCGACTACAGCATCCCCTACAACAACGATGTCAACCAACACCCACTTGAACTGCAACGCAGCGTGAAGAGCAGGCTCGCGATCAACAGCATACGCACCAGCGCGTACGTGCAGCACGCGTGGGACTGGCGCAGTGGCCTCGATCGCTCGTGGGACCTGGTGGCGGGCGTGCGCGCGCAGAACTGGAGCTACAACCAGCAGACGGTGGTGAGCCCGCGCGTACGGCTGGCCTTCCATCCGGGCTGGAAAAAAGTGATCACAAAAGGCGACACGCTGGAGCGCGACTACAGTTTCTGGGTGGCTTCCGGCTTCTACTACCAGCCGCCGTTCTATCGTGAACTGCGCGGCTTCGATGGCCAGTTGAACCCGGACCTGAAAGCGCAGCGCAGCATCCACTTCATCGTGGGCGCCGATCGGCAGTTCAAGTTGTGGGACCGTCCTTTCAAATTGAGCGCTGAAGCGTACTACAAGATCCTCGACGACCTCGTTCCGTACGAACTGGACAATGTGCGCGTGCGCTACTATGCGAAGAACGATGCCCGCGGATATGCGGCGGGCCTCGATGTAAAACTCAACGGCGAGTTCATCAAGAACATCGAATCATGGGCCTCGCTCTCGGTGCTGAGCACGCAGGAAGATGTGACCGACGACTTCTACTACATCCGCTACAACGCGGCCGGTGAGCGCATCTATCCCGGCTACACCTTCGACAGCAAGGCGGTGGACAGCACACGCATCAGCCCCGGCTACATACCACGGCCCACGGACCAACGCGTGAACTTCGCCATGTTCTTCCAGGACGAGATGCCGCGTTTCCCCACCTTCAAGGTACACATGAGCCTGGTGTTCGGCACTTCACTGCCCTATGGCCCGCCGAACGCGGACCGCTATGGCGACACCCTGCGCACGAACCTCTACCGTCGCGTGGACATCGGCTTCAGCAAACAATTGCTCGGCGCGAAAGGCCAGGAGAAAAAAGGGTTCCTGCGCCACATCCATGACGCGTGGATCTCCTTGGAAGTCTTCAACCTGATCAACCTGAACAACACGGTGGATTATAGCTGGGTGCAGGACGTGGGTGGCCGCTACTATGGCATTCCCGAGTTTCTGACGCCGAGACGGATCAACCTGAAGTTCATCGCCTGGTTCTGATCCGCGTGCCACGGCCCCGGCTTTTCAACAACGCAACACTGGCGATCGATCCGCACGGGAAAGCGCCCCTTCGCGGGCATCGCGTATTTTGGTCCGCCATGCAACTCTCCCCTCCCCGCCTTCGCACGCCGGATCGCTTCGCGAAGGCGCTGCACCTGCTGCTGTTCCTGCCCCTGCTCCTGGCGTCGTGCAGCACGCACAAGTATCTGGCCAGCAGCCACCCCAATGGCAAACCCGAAGTGGTGATCTACATGAAAGGTGAAGGAGAGGAAGCACAGAAGGTGATGGAGAAGGTCTACTACGCCAATGGGCAGATGGAATACGTGGGGCATTTCGAGAACGGCGTGGAGACCGGCGAGTGGACCTACTACTACGAGAACGGCACAAAGAAATTCCTGGAGCATTGGCTCAATGGCCTCGAAGAGGGCGTACAGTACGATTACTCACCGGACGGGCAGGTGTACCGCGAGCTCTGGTACGAGAAGGGCAAGCTGGTGAAGACGGTGGACAAGACGAAGCAGTAGGCAGGGGGCAGTGGGCAGTGGCAGTAGCAGTAGGCAGTGGCAGTAGGCAGTGGCCACGCCTCGTCCCTCACATTGTTCGCTCACTCATCGAAAGCGCTATGCTTGCGGCCCCTATCGCACACCTATGAACAAGTACATCACGGCCGCCCTGTTCCTCACCGCCTGTGGCGGATCGCACAACCGCACGGTCACAGAACCAGCGGGCACATCGCGTCCCGATATGCTCGCAGCGAACATCGACAGCACAGTGCGGCCGGGCGACGACTTCTTCCGCTATGCCTGCGGAACATGGATCAAGAACAACCCGATACCCGCCAGTGAATCGGGATGGAGCATCGGGCACGAGGTGTATGATGAACTCTACGATATCAAGCGAAAGATCAACGAAGAAGCGGGCCGCAACGCCAATGCCACCGGAGATGAACGCATGATCGCGGACTTCTGGACCATGGCGATGGACAGCACGAAGACCGACCGCGAAGGCACGCAGCCCTTGCAGGAACTGTTGAAGAAGATCGATGGAATCGTGGATGCGGCCGGTGCCGCGCGCATAGCCGCCGAACTGCAACGCGATGGTGTTGACGCGTTCTGGGGGTTCGACGTGGAGCAGGATCCGAAGAACAGCGATGCCATGGCCGTTGCCCTGCGCCAGGACGGGCTGGGCTTGCCCGATCGCGACTACTACTTCAACAGTGAAACAGGCATCGCGAAGGTGCGCGCGGAATATCCAGGTCACATCGCGCGCATGCTCACCTTGCTCGGCGCGAAAAAGGAGGAGGCTGAAAAGTCCGGAGCGGCCGTGATGCGCTTCGAAACGGCGCTCGCGAAAGCCAGCCGATCGCTTGAAAAACTACGCGACCAGTACGCGAATTACAACAAGCTGGATGTGGCGCACGGGCTACGCACACTCGCGCCGCACATCGGGTGGCGGTCCATGCTGGACAGCTATGGGCTCACCGCATGCGACACGGTGATCGTCGGACAGCCTGAATTCCTCGCCGCGCTGGATGGCCTGCTGCAGCGAACATCCGTGGGCGACCTTCGCGATTACCTGCGTTTCCACACGCTCGGCCGCTACGCGTCCTTTCTCGGCGGAGCGATCGATCAGGAGCACTTCGCCTTCTACGGCACTGTTCTCAACGGACAGAAGACCCAACGCTCCCGCTGGAAGCGCGCGCTCGACGCTGAGGAAGGCGCGATGGGCATGGTGCTCGGCAAAGTGTTCGTGAAGGACCACTTCCCCGCGAAGGCCAAGCAGCGATATGATGATCTGGTGGAAGCCATACGCGACACGTACCGCGAGCACATCAAGAACCTCGACTGGATGAGCGCGCCGACCAAGGAGCTGGCGCTGGCCAAGCTGAACACGATGACCAAGAAAGTGGGCTATCCCGACAAGTGGAAAGACATGAGCACGTTGAAGATCGCACGGGACAGCTACGCCGCGAACGTGCTGCGGGCACGTGAATGGCACTTCGACGACAACGCGCGCAAATGGGGCAAGCCCGTGGACCGAACGGAATGGGGCATGACCCCGCAGACCTACAACGCGGAGTACGATCCGAGCAACAACGCGATCACGCTGCCCGCTGGCATATTCATGATCGCGGGGTTGCCGGACAGCCTTGCTGACGACGCGATGGTCTATGGGTATGCGGCCGCAGGCACCATCGGCCACGAGATCACGCACGGTTTCGATGATGAAGGCCGCCAATACAATGCGAACGGCAACCTGCACACATGGTGGACGGTGGACGACAGTGTGCAGTTCATGCGGCGCGCCGAAGTGATGGTGAAACAGTTCGACAGCTACGAACCGATCAAGGGCATCCATATCAACGGGCACGCGACGCTGGGCGAGAACATCGCCGACCTCGGTGGCGTCGTGCTCGGCCTGGATGCGTTCAAGAAGACGGAGCAGTCCAAGAAGGGTGAACGGATCGCTGGGTTCACGCCATTGCAACGATACTTCCTCGGCTATGCGTTGGGCTGGCTCGGCAGTGAGCGGGATGAAAGCTTGCGCGAGCAATTGCTCAGCGATGTGCATTCGCCGGCGCAGTACCGGGTGAACGGCCCTTTCGCCAACGTGCCGGAATTCTATGACGCCTTTGGGATCAAAGAGGGGGATGCCATATGGCGTCCGGACAGTTCGCGTGTGCGCATCTGGTAAGGCGCGACATGCGAATTGGCAGCGAGAACCCCCGTCGCTATCCCTTGTTGGCAACATCCATAACAAGACTCATCCCGATACACCACGGCTCAGCACATGCGTGTGGCGTTGTCCGGGATCTTCTACGGATGATGATGTTGTGACGCGTGCGACGAGCATTGCTCTGCGGAGGTCCCGGACAGCCGCTCACGCGCGATCATTTAGGCGCTGTGGCTTCCGTGACGTTGATGAAAGTCGTTGGCAAAGTGAAACGCGATATATTTCACACGCTGGCCCGAAAAATGCCAGCGGTCGTTCGGCACCTGATCCACCACCATGGATACCACCGTTCACTACGGTCGTTCTCGACACGTGGAACATAACTGCGGAGCGTGGCTGTATGTGAACGGAATTCAAGCGACGCCTGCACGATCGCACCAGTGCTCGCAACGTGTGTGCGCCTTGTTCCAGCCATGGAACTCCCGAACCGGAACTTGCCCGCTCATCACCTGTTCAATAACAGATCATTAAGACGGATCCACCATGAACCACAAGACCACCCTCCTTCTTTTGTTCCCACTTGCGATGATCCCCAGCATGGGGCATGCCCAAACCAACACATGGACAAAGAAGGCAAGCATAGGGCCAACCCTACTTGGCCGTGGGCATGCCGTGGGATTCGCCATCGGTAGCAAGGGATATGTTGGACTGGGTTCAACGCTCAGCAATATGAAAGACCTTTGGGAATTCAACCCTACCAGCAATACATGGTCGCGAAAGACGGATTTCCCTGGTACCGGGGCGGCGGATGCAACTGTCTTCAGCATCGGTACAAAAGGATATGTATGCGCAGCCGGAGTACTTCCTGGTGACGGATTGCACCTCTGGGAATATGACCCACTAACCAACGCTTGGACCCGGAAAGCCGATATCAACGTCGGCCTGGTTGATCAATTTGGTGCTACGCTGACGTCCCTGAGAGAAGCGGTAAGTTTCAGTATCGGGAACAAGGGCTATGTGGGAACGGGTTCCGGATTCTTTTCGGAACCAGGTGGAGGGCGGGGGATCCTCATAAAGAAGTTCTGGGAGTTCGACCCTTCAAGCAATACTTGGACGCAAAAAGCCGACGCAGCGTTCTCAACCGCCCAAGCCTCGGCATTCGCCATCGGGTCAAATGGTTATCTGGTAGTGTCTGATTCCCCTGTCAATTCATTCACGCAATTCAGTTCCATATCGAACTCATGGACCAACAAAGCCCCGTTCAGTGGTGTACTACGCAACGATGCGGTGGGCTTCTCCATCGGCACCAAGGGATATTACGGTACAGGTGTATCCCTCGCTAACCCTCCTCAGAAGCTCGGGGACTTCTGGGAGTATGACCCCGCTACCAACGCATGGACCCAGAAGGCGAATGTTGGCGGTGGAGCAAGGAGTTCAGCGGTAGGATTCAGTATTGGAACCAAAGGTTATGTAGGTACGGGCTTGGATGCAGCAGGTACCCGCATACAGGACTTCTGGGAGTACAGTCCCACGGCGAATACGTGGACGCGCAAGGCTGACGTGGGTGAGCGAACACGTGTGCTGGCCGCTGGTTTCAACATCGGGAATACAGGCTATGTCGGTACTGGATCGATGGGTGCTGATGTCCTCGACGATTTCTGGGCCTATGACCCGATCGCGGACACATGGGCGCAAAAAGCCCGCTTTCTTGGAGGAGCGCGCCGCGGTGCCGTCGGTATTGGCATAGGCACCAAAGGCTACCTCGGCACAGGTGCCGATGCCTCAGGGGCGTTGAAGCAGGACTTCTGGCAATATGATCCGGCCGCGAACGCTTGGGTACAGAAAGCCAACTTCGGTGGCAATGCTCGCCAGAACGCGGTTGCGTTCAGCATTCTCGCGAAAGGCTATGTCTGTACCGGCGTCGATGGTCTTGGTGAATTGAAGAAGGATCTGTGGGAATATGACCAAGCCACGAACACGTGGTCCCAGAAAGCTGATCTGGCCGGTGCGGGAAGGAAATGGGCTGTTGCGTTCAGCATTGGCCCGAAGGGTTACGTAGGCACGGGCTCCACGGGCAGCCAGGTGAAGGATTTTTATGAATATGATCCCGGCACCAATGTCTGGACCCGAAAAGCGGACTTCGCCGGTGCGGCACGCAACAGTGCGGTGGGCTTTGCCAGCGGTACCAAAGGCTACATCGCGGCAGGAGTGGCACAAGGGACCTTGGAGGATACTTGGGAATACGACCCGATCAACAACACATGGACGGGGAAAGCCGGTCTCATCGGCTTTCCTAGAAATGGTGCCATCGCCTTCGGCTTGGGCAGCAAGGGCTACATGGGAATGGCCACCGTGGAAGGCGGCGAACAGGATCTCTGGGAATACACGCCTTCAAGCGGCTGCACCGCCAATGCGGTCACCGTGACCATTACCACCGATGGCAGTGCATCCCAGACCAGCTGGGACATCGTGATGGCGACAGGTAACAGTCCTGTGGTGAACGGTTTTGGTTATGCGAACAGTTCCACCACCAATATTGCCGGATGCCTGCTCGCAGGAAGTTACGACCTGCGCGTGTTCGACAGCGGCAACAACGGCATGGGCAGCGGTGGCTTCATGCTCCGCGATGGCAACAACAAGCGCATCGTTGACAATGTTGGCAATGGTGCCAGCTTCACTTCGCTGAGCCAGGCCGCGGTGAGTTTCTCCTTGCCGCTCGGCAACAATGAATTGACAGTGGCCAGTTGCGATCAGGAGCAGCTCAGTACCAACAGCGTGATCCAGGCGGTGATCGATCCACTAGTGAGCGCGCAGGTCACCGCGAGCGCGGCTACCAGCGGCTACCAGTTCCAGTTCTTCGATCCCAGCGGTGGGTACAGCCGCAACATCTTCCAGAGCCATGCGGCGCCCGGAATTGGTTTCCCGGCGAGCGCACCCGCTGCGGAGAAGTGCGCCTACGTGAAACTCACCTCCGTGAGCGGGGCTCCCAGCCCGCTGCCCTTGAACAAATTGTTGAACGTGCGCGTGCGCGCCCGCATCAACGGCGTGGACAAGAATTTCGGGCCGGCGTGCAGAATGAAGGTTGTCTCGTGAGCGTTCAATAGCGGTCCCGAACAACTGCTCACGCGCAAGTTCCTTCCGGAAGATGAACGCTACGCGAACTGCCCAACGCTGAGCGCGATGATGTTCACGCACTCCATCAATTGCGCCTCTGTGATCACCAGTGGCGGGGCGAAACGGATGATGTCGCCATGGGTCGGCTTGGCGAGCAGGCCATTGTCGCGCAGCAAGAGGCAGAGTTCCCAAGCGGACTTCAATGATCCGTCGCCGGAGGTCCGTGGCTCAATGATGAGCGCGTTCAGCAAGCCCTTGCCGCGCACGAGCTTCACGAAGTCGTAGCGGTCCACCAGTTTCCGCATTTCAGCGCGGAAGATCTTCCCCAAGTGGTCCGCGTTCTCCGTGAGCTTCTCATCGCGCACGATGCTCAATGCTTCGATCGCGAGCGCTGCGGCCATCGGATTTCCGCCGTAGGTGCTGCCGTGCGTTCCCGGCGTGAAGACCTCCATGATGTGATCATCCGCCAGCACCGCGCTCACCGGATACATGCCGCCGCTCAAGGCTTTTCCGAGGATCACCACATCGGGCCGGATGCCCGCGTGATCACTGGCGAGGTTGCGGCCCGTGCGCGCGATGCCGGTCTGCACCTCGTCGGCCATGAAGAGTACGTTCTTCGTTCGGCACAGGTTGAACCCGCTGGCGATGTAGTCTTCCGCAGGAACGAAAACGCCAGCCTCGCCTTGGATCGGTTCCACAAGGAAAGCGCACACGTTGGGATCGGCGAGCGCTTTCTCCAGTGCGGGAATATCGTTGTAGGGGATCGCAACGAAGCCGGGTGTGTACGGCCCGAAACCGCCCTTGCTCTCAGGATCCGTGCTGGCGCTGATGAGGCTGATCGTGCGCCCGTGGAAGTTGCCGTCGCACACAATGATCTTCGCTTCACCGTTCGCGATCCCCTTCTTCTGGTAGCCCCACTTGCGGGCCATCTTCAGGGCGGTCTCCACGGCTTCGGCACCGGTGTTCATCGGCAGCACCTTTTCATATCCGAAGAATTCGCAGACGAACTTCTCGTACTCGCCCAAGAGGCTGTTGTAGAACGCGCGGCTTGTCAGTGTCAGCTTCGATGCTTGTTCCTGCATCACCTTCACCAGGCGCGGATGCGAGTGGCCCTGGTTCACGGCGCTGTACGCACTGAGGAAGTCGTAGTAGCGCTTGCCTTCCACGTCCCAAACGAACACGCCCTTGCCGCTATCGAGCACAACGGGCAGCGGGTGGTAGTTGTGCGCGCCGTACTTGTCCTCCAGCGCGATGGCGCGTTGGGTGCGGGAGCGTTGTTCGGTGCGGGACTCTTGCATAGGGCGAAAAAGGGAGCGCGAAGATATCGGGGCAGGTACCGACCATCGCCATGCACGTCCTCAAGATCCGCCGTCGATCAAAGATCGCTTCGTCGGGGACTCCTCGCGATGACGGTATGGGGAAGGTCGCGGGGGGCGGGGGGGGGGG
>JANMKC010000392.1:0-9239 GCA_031371785.1 Flavobacteriales bacterium
GATGCCATCGTTGCCAGCCGCACCCAACGTGACCTGAACAGCGCCGGTGGTGCCGAATCCAGGATCAGCGAGGCCGTTGGCATCGTAGCGCATGAGGATCATGTTGTAGGTGGTATCCGTTGTGCCGTTCCCGCCCATCAGGATCCTGCCGTCCGGTTGAACTAACACAGCCGAGCATCCTTCCGAGGCAGAACAGGAATTGCCTGTCGTCACCGCGCGAATGACACTGCCTCCAACCCCGAAGGCGCTATCGATCGTTCCATCCGGGAAATACCTCACCAACGCCTGAGCGAACCCCATCTGGGTGGTGCCGCCGAGAAGGATCTTGCCATCAGGTTGCACGGCGAGCGCGTTCCCCGATTCAAAGTCCGACACGCCATAAAGTGAAGTGCTCACTTGCCCGCCGATCCCGAACAGGGGATCCAGCGAGCCATCCGGGAGGAAGCGGGCCATGGCAAGATCCGCATGGTTCCCGGAAGAGCCGCCCAACAGGATCGCACCATCAGGCTCAATGAGCATGTCGTAAGCAACGTCGTGGCTGGCCGTGAAAGACAGGGAAGCAAGACCATCACCATCGAACGTCACGTCCGGCGTGCCGTCGCTGAGGTATCGTAGCACGGCGAAATCGGCGGGGTTCCCACCGATCTGTATGAAGCCTGCCAACACGATCTTCCCATCCGCTTGAAGGTCCACCGAATAAGCCCGGCCGAGTCCACCAGGGACATCGGTCTCCACGATCCCGCCGATCCCGAACGCCGGGTCCAGTGTTCCGTCAGGGAGATAGCGCAACACCGCGAACTGTGGAACACCGGCCGCATCTCGGGTTCCACCAACAACGATCTTGCCATCCGGCTGAATGATCAGGCTGGCACCTTGATCGGACCCGGATCCCAAACTGGTCCCGGTAAATCCACCGGTGCCGAAGGAAGGATCGGGCGACCCATCAGCATTGAAGCGCGCGAGCAGGATGTTGACATCGAGCGAAAAGTCCGGCTGATATGTGCCGACGACAACGATCTTGCCATCGGTCTGGAGGGCCACATCCATGGCCCCTTCATCGATGTGTGGACCGATCGCCAAGGTCGCGTAGCCCGAACCATTGAAAGAGGGATCGAGCACACCTGATTGGGCCCGAACGGTCAGAAAGCAGGTGAGAACAAGAACCGTTGTGCAGAGTCGCATGGTCTGGGGGCTTTCGGCCAAATTCGGGATTGGATCCCTTGATGGGGTGATCGGACAAAGTGAATTCTGAACAACCATCCCTGAATTCATCGCATACAACCGCAGCAGTCGCGGACGGGTTGAAGGTGGGGTACTTCGAGCAGGGCAGGCAGCATTGAGCTTTCACTTCATCCGACCCATACTTCCTCCGTATTGTCAGTCCGGATGGAAACGCATGGCGGGAACGCGTGATCGTCCATTAGCCGCGGATAGCTTCGCGCGGTGATCACGCCCCGCGACAAGCAGCACATCGATCTCCGCTTCCTCGAAGGCCCGCGCCCTCGGTGGCGGGAGTTCATCAGCGTGTTGAAGATCGCGCGCGAATTCCTTTATGGCTTCCGCCACCTCCACTTCGTTGGCCCCTGCGTCACCTTCTTCGGAAGCGCGCGGTTCAAGGAGGATCATCCATACTACATCGCCGCGCGTGAACTGGCCCAACGCATCGGGCGTGTGGGCTTCACCATCATGACCGGTGGTGGGCCGGGCATCATGGAAGCGGCGAACAGGGGCGCGCGTGATGTCGGCGCGACTTCCGTCGGATGCAACATCGTCCTGCCGCATGAGCAGGATCCGAACTCCTACCTCGATGTGAGCTTAAGGTTCGAGCGCTTCTTCGTGCGCAAGGTGCTGCTGCTGAAATACAGCATGTGCTTCGTGGTGATGCCCGGCGGCTCCGGCACGCTCGATGAACTCTTTGAAACAGTGACGTTGATCCAAACGGGCAAGGTCAAGAACTTCCCGATCCTGCTTTTCGGCAAAGCCTACTGGGCACCCATGTTGGAACAGATCGATCGCATGATCGCGGAAGGAACGATCGGCCAGAAGGAATTGGAGTTCCTGTTCGTGGCCGACAGCGTGGAGGAAGCGACGGGGATGTTGCAGGACCGGCTCGTGGCGATGTGGAAAGAGGCTAAGGGTGACAAAGCCGGGCCGAAGTGGTGGTTCTTGGAAGAGCGCGTACACAGCGAGAAGCCGATCGGCAAATGATCGTAATCCGCGAATGGCTCCTGATGCCCTACCGGTCAATGTGGCAAGTCCACGAATCGGCATGCGTCCCCCGTTCGCAGAACGATGGCTGAATAGACCCCGGAAGAGAGCTCATCGGGCAGGCGAAAACGTGCGGAGGAAGCTCCGAGAGCCACATGGGTTGTGGAGTATACCCCGACCTGCTCCCCGCGCATATCGAACAGCGCTACTTGTGCCGTCCCGTTCTGCAAGCCTTGCACGATCAGTGCGTGTTCGGAGGGATCGAACCGGCATTCGATACCACGCGTCCCGGTCCTTGGTACGTCCGTGATCCCCACGCCCTGCGAACAGACCATAGAACGCGTTGTGGGAAGTACGACAGGTAACATGGCGATATCGGCGCTTGTCATCATCCGCACTGAACCATACGCCTCGATGGGTCCATGCTCGACCCACGTATCCTCAACGACAGGGTAAGAGGATGGCGAGGTATTGCAGGCCTCACAATCAGCGGTCAACGTGTTGATCGTCACATCATCGAACAATTCAGAAGAGACATAGGCGAAGCGGGTGTCCTCGTCAAAAGCTATCAGCTCACCCCAAGAGGTGGCGTTCACGGTGGTCCACCAGGGAATGGTCAGGTCGGCGTTCAACCGGATGAACGCGCAGTCCTCATAATGCTCGCTCATCAGCAGGAGCGACCCATCAACGAACGCATGGCCCGCCACTGTCCTGTAGCCCCACCGCGCCATGGACGATGGTTCGCCCAGATCATCTGTCCGGATGATCGCCCCACTGGGAGACCCTGTCCCCCCGAACCGGCCCAACAAGACCCAGCCACCAGCGGGATCCGCCACGGCGATAGATGGTTCATTGTGATCGACCGAGCCATACTGATGGGCCCAAGAGATCCCGCCTGCCGGATCGATATGCATCAACACCATGTTGGATGCGCCCTGTTCCATCGCATACCATCCTGTGGCGACCACTCCTCCGGAAGGATCCACGGAAAGTGAACGCAACTGCAGGGAACCCGACCCGGGAACAATCTCGCGCACCCATGCGACCGTGCCATCGTCTGCCATGCGGAAGACCATGGCGTGCTGATGTTCCAGTGAGTCCGCGAACCAGCCGCAACCGCTCAGAGTACCCGGTGCGGGTTGGATGATCTCTTGTAACGATGACCCGAAGGAACCATCCACTGTGAACACTTTCGCCCAGACCACAGCACCGTCCGGTGCAAGCCTCCTGATCATGATATCGTCTGAAAACAATGACCCAAAGTGCCCGCTGGTGGAGGACCCCACTATCACATCCCCACCCGACAGCCGCACCATGCATGTGACCAGGTCCGAACCGCCATGCTCGTAACGTACAATAGTTGGCTCATGGCCAAGGCTGTCCACCGTCAGGATCGATGCGGCGAACGAGTTCGGCGTATCGCCTGTTGGTCTGGCGCTGACCATGAACCCACCGCCTGCTGTCGGAACACCCCGCACCCAACTGATGTTGTTGTAACCGACCTCATAGGTTGCCGAGAAAACCCCTTGTGCAGAAAGACGCATCATCGTTCCAGCGGATGCGAAGACCAGTATGGTGCAAATAGCGCGGTTGCTCATCGTCGCCGATTTCCTGCCAAGGTAGCAGGCCGGAGTGGATCACGAAGCCTCGATAGCGGGACCTCCATCCGTGTCAAGCGCTCAACCCGCCCCGGATCGTTAAGCCATCGTAAAGGACCGGGTCATTCACCTAACGGATCCATAACGCTGGGCCAAGGACCAGCTAACAGGCCAAGTGGACGTTTGCAGCGCCAAACGCCAGCATGATGATCCGTCACTTCGGACTTTCGATCGCTCTTCTCTCCACGCTTTTCGGCCTTGCCCAACGCGGCACGATCACCGGCACGGTGACCGCGATGGAGAACGGCAAAGCCGAGCCGCAGCCCTTCGCCAGCGTCACTGTCCGTTCGAGCGGAGTCGAGAACAAGGGCACCAGCACGGGCGCGAGCACCGATCTCGACGGCAAGTACATGTTCAAGGTAGAACCGGGCAACTACACCGTGGTCACCACCATGGTCGGCTACCCTTCCGTGGAGAAAGCCGTGTCGGTGATCGAGGACCAGAGCGTGACGGTGGACCTCGAACTCAATGGCGGGGCACAGGAGATGAAGGCTGTGGAAGTGGTGAAGGAAAAACGTGTGGAGACCGAGACCGCGGTGCTGATGGAAACGCGCAAGAGCGATCAGGTGGTGAACGGCATCGGCCGCCAGCAGATCGCCAAGAGCCAGGACCGCACAGCGGGCGACGTGGTGAAACGCATTCCCGGCGTCACCATCATCAATGATCGTTTCGTGATGATCCGTGGACTGGCCGATCGCTACAACACCGTGCTCCTGAACGACGCGGTGGCCCCGAGCCTCGAAGCGGACAAGCGCGCGTTCAGTTTCGACCTGATCCCCAGCGGCGCGCTGGATCGCATCCTCATCTACAAGAGCGGGGCACCCGAACTGCCCGGCGATTTCGCTGGTGGCGTGGTGAAAGTGGCGACGGTGGGCGTACCGGAGAAGAACGAGACGAAGCTCAACTATGCGGCGAGCTATCGTTCCGGCACCACCTTCAACGACTTCTACAAGAGCCAGGGAAGCGGCACGGATGCGCTCGGTTTCGACAACGGTTTCCGCAAGCTGCCATCGGACTTCCCCGCGAACCTGTACGATGTGAGCGACGTGCAGCAGCTCGCAGCGCTTGGCCGCGAAATGCCCAATAACTGGACAGCGCAAAAGAGCACCGCGACACCGGACCAACGCGCGGGCTTCTTCATCGCGCGCCGCTTCGGCAAGCAAGGTGGCAACACCTACGGCAACGTCACCAGCATCGACTACACCAGCACCAGCCAGCACTACACCGCGCACAACTACAACTACAACACCTACGACCTCACCGCGCAGCGTAGTGACACCATCTACAACTACACCGACAACGAGTATCTGCACAATGTTCGCGCGAGCGTGCTGCACAACTGGAGCGCGCTGATCGGCACCAAGACGAAGTTGGAGTTCCGCAATCTCTTCAACCAGCTCGGCGAGGACCGTACAACGATGCGGACAGGCCGCGACCTGGAAGGGAACAGCGACGTACGCAACTATGCCTTCCGTTACCAGCAGCGCACCATTTACAGCGGGCAGTTGCATGGATCGCACGAGCTGGGCAACAGCGACATGAGCACCCTGAACTGGACGCTCGGCTACGGCAAGGGCATCAACAAGGAGCCCGATTTCCGTCGCGTGCGCACCCAACGCGATCTCGATCAAGCGGACGCGAACGGACCCTACCACCTTGTGCTCGCATCCGGCGCATCCACATTGGACGCTGGCCGTTTCTTCAGCGACCTGAACGAAACAGTGATGAGCGGAAAACTCGACTTCGAGCAGAAGATCAGGGTGAAGAAAGAAGGCCTCGGCGTGAAAGTGCTCGCGGGCGGATACACCGAACGCAAGGATCGCGACTTCAGCGCGCGCTGGATGTCGTTCAAGATGGCCAACCTCGTGGGCTTCGACAACAGCCAACTTTCGCTGCCGCTGGACCAAGTCTTTTCCACGGACCACATCAACAGCACGACCGGCTTCAAGTTGGAAGAGGGCACGAACCCGAGCGACAAGTACACAGGCGCGAACACCTTGCTCGCAGGCTACGTCAGCGGGCAGGTGAGCATGGAGAAGAAGTGGAACGTGAGCGGCGGTGTACGCGTAGAGAACAACCGGCAGGAACTGACCAGTGCCACATACGGCGGGCAGAAGATCGGTGTGGACAAGCAGTTGATCTTCGTGCTTCCTTCCGTGAACGCGACCTGGAACTTCGGCGAGAAGAGCTTGGTGCGCGCAGGCTACAGCGCTACTGTGAACCGCCCGGAATTCCGTGAGCTCGCGCCCTTCTCCTTCTATGATTTCAGCACCAACAACTTCATCTACGGCAACCCGAACCTGCGCACTGCCACGATCCAGAACGCGGACGTGCGCTATGAGATCTATCCTACGTTGAACGAAGTGCTGAGCCTCGGCGCGTTCGTGAAAAATTTCACCGATCCCATCGAAATGTTCTACGTGCCCGGCACCGGCGGTGGCGGTACGCGCAACTTCACCTTCGGGAACGCGAAAGGTGCGCAGAGCTTCGGTGCGGAGGCTGAAGTGCGCCGCTCGCTCAATGGCTGGTTCACTGAAGGATGGTTGAGCCACCTGGGCGTGCTGTTCAACGCCACGTACATCCACAGCGAGGTTGATCTCGGCACCACACAAGGCGGCCAGTCGGCCACGCGACCAATGATGGGCCAGAGCCCTTATGTATTGAACGCAGGCCTCTACTTCAGCCAACCGGAGAAGAAACTGCAGTACAACATCCTCTACAACATCTGCGGCCAGCGCCTCTTCGCGATCGGATCGGTGGGGATCCCGGACATCTATGAGATGCCGCGCAACGTGATCGACGCCACAGTGAGCAAGGGGATCGGCAAGCACCTCGAAGTGAAGCTCAGCGCGCAGGACATCCTCGATCAACCCGTGCGCCTGGTGCAGGACAGCAATGCGAACGGTTCGCTGGAAAGCACCGACGAAGAAGTGATGAGCTACCGTCGCGGCGCGTACTTCAGCGCGGGTGCGAGCTGGAAGTTCTGAGCGCGACCTCCGGCTTAACGAATTGCTAACGCTGGGCAACGATCAGATAAGATCAGGCTAAGTCACGGGTAATCACTGCGGGGTCTCTTTGCGGCCGGAAACAACAACCATCACAGGACATGAACCTTTTCCAGAACAGGATCTTCAACGCGGCGATGATCGCGATGATCGCGAGCGCGACCTCATGCAAGAAGAACGAGGATACCGTCACCCCGGACACCCCGACGAGCTCCGGCAACTATTCGCTGCACACCAGTACCAGCGGCAACGTGGTGACGGTGAGCGACAGCACGAACCAGGACTTCACCTTCACCAGCGACAAGGTTTGGCTGCTGCAAGGCTTCGTGAAGATCCAGGGCGGCACATTGACCATTCAGCCCGGCACGATCATCAAAGGCGACAAGCCGAGCAAGGGCACGCTCGTGATCCAACGCGGTGCGAAGATCAACGCGGCGGGCACGGCCTCGCAGCCCATCGTTTTCACCAGCAACCAGGCCGTGGGTTCCCGCAGTTATGGTGATTGGGGTGGTGTGATCCTCTGCGGAAGATCACCGAACAATGCCGGTAACGATGTGCTTCTCGAAGGTGGCACCGGCGCAACGTTCGGTGGAACGGACGCGAGTGACAACAGCGGTGTGATGCAGTATGTGAGGATCGAATTCCCCGGCGTCGCCTTCCAGCCGAACAACGAGATCAACGGGCTTACCATGGGAGCCGTGGGTTCCGGCACCACCATCGATCACATCCAAGTGAGCTACAGCGGCGACGACAGCTACGAGTGGTTCGGCGGATCGGTGAACTGCAAATACCTCGTGGCGTTGCGCGGCTGGGACGATGACTTCGACACGGACAATGGCTTCAGCGGGAAAATGCAGTTCGGTGTGGGCCTGCGCGACAACACCATCGCCGACCAGAGCGGCAGCAACGGTTTCGAGAGCGACAATGACGCGAGCGGTTCCACCGCCACACCGGCCACCCACGCGATCTTCAGCAACTTCAGCATCTACGGCCCGCTCGATGTGGACGCGAACACAGCGAACATGAATACGAACTTCAAGCGCGGTGCGCACCTGCGTCGCAACACCCAGGAATGCATCTACAACAGCTTCATTTCGGGCTATCCCACCGGCGTGCTCATCGATGCGAGCGCCGCCGAACAGAACGCCATCAACGGGCTGCTGCAAGTGCGCAGTACCACCGTGTCGCAGTGGAGCGCGCTGCCGGTGGATACGATCAGTGGCGGCACCTTTGACGTCACCACCTGGTTCAACACGGGTTCGTACGGCAACTCGACGATCGCTGACATCAGCACGCTTGACCTGCACACACCCTTCAGCCTCACGGCTCCCCAACTACAGCCGATGGGAAGTTCCTCCTTGTTGGGCGGTGCCGATTTCAGCAATGCGAACCTGACCGATCCGTTCTTCACACCCGTGAGCTACAAGGGTGCGTTCGCGTCTGACGATTGGACAACCGGTTGGTGCAACTGGGATCCCCAGAACACGCCTTACTGAGCGTTTGGCGACCCCGGACCCGGATGAAACTCCGGGGCATCCGGGGCCGATCGAGAGATCGGCTTCAGTAAATGCGGAAGGCTCCTACGGGGGCCTTTCGTCGTTCCACTACCAAGCAAGCATACGAGGAATACATGCGGCAAGACATGCCAAGAACCAGTACACGGCAACGCTTGGGAGAGGACAAGGAGGCGCGTTCAAACTATCGCCTTGGCTGGCTCGGCAAGAACTTCCATGGCACGCCTCGGCTGCGCTCCGCTCTGATGTGCATCGGCACCTTCCATCATGTTCCCTGGAAGAGCGCGCTCCAATGCGAACCCGATCTCTTCAGAGGTGAACTTGCTGTGGTGTCTCGACCCGAGTACACGGCCGATATAGTTGCGAACGGCGGGGGATCGGAGCAAGAACCTGATGGTGTGGGATGACGGCAGGGGCTTCCACGCGGTGATCAAGGTGCATCGTATATGAGCGGCGAGCGGCCTTGCGATCAAGTGTCATCCGAAAAGCAAGAACCCCGGCGGCGGCCGGGGTTCTTGCTTTGGTGCAATGTATTGCCCTATGCGGCCGTCGCGCTCCGCCCCTGCTCCCCTTTCATCCGCTCCCTCTGTTCGCACGCGCGTTCCATCGCGGCTAACAGCGCGGGCATATTCACCTTGTGCCCCATCACGCGGTCCAGGTATTCGATGCCGCCGATGCTACCATCTTTCATCACGTCCACCACCAAGGTGCCGCGCACCGGGCAGCTCAGGAAAAAGTTCCCGGCGAACTGCCACGCCGAACCCGGCTTGTGGATGGTGGTGGGGTCGATGAAGTACGTGTAGAGCTCGCTCTCTGGCCATTGAGTTGTACAGCGCGCGAAGGAGTCGGCGATC
>JANMKC010000399.1:0-20856 GCA_031371785.1 Flavobacteriales bacterium
CGTGATGAAGCTCGTGGAAGTGATCCGCGGCTACAATACGAGCGACGCGATCACCAGGACGATCATGGACCTGAGCACCGCCATCGGCAAATCACCGGTGGAGGTACACGACTACGCAGGCTTCGTAGCCAACCGGATACTCATGCCCATGATTAACGAAGCGATCGAAACCCTCTTCCAAGGTGTCGGCGGAGTGGCGGAGATCGATACGGTGATGAAGTTGGGCATGGCGCACCCGATGGGTCCACTGCAACTCGCCGACTTCATCGGCTTGGATACCTGCCTGGCGATCCTGCGCGTGCTACAGGACGGCTTCGGCAACCCGAAGTACGCGCCCTGTCCGTTGCTCGTGCAGATGGTGACAGCGGGGAAATTCGGAGTGAAGAGCGGCGAAGGCTTTTACACCTATACGCCCGACAGTAAGGATCTGGTTGTGGCACCCGCGTTCAAGCGCTGATCGATCATGCGGTTCAATTTGGAGCTGGGACCGAACAAGAACGTAGTGATCGACTATCACCGCGACCATACACGGGGAGCGGAGCGGTTGCTGGTGAATGGCGAACCCGTGTTGGAGAGAAGCCCTTGGGATCTTTCGACACATATCAGCATCACTCGGTTCCGGCGTGCTGAATTCCAGGCAGGCGATCCGCCGATGTTGATCACGTTCGAAAAAGAACGTCCGTGGATCGCCGCCGGCCTTCGGCCGCACACCTATCGCATCTTCGTGAACGGCGAACTGTACTTCGAGAAGAAGGGTTACTGATCCGCGCATCTGGCCATGACCATCACGGCGGCGAGTGACAAGGACATCGCTGTCATTCGCACGATCGCGCACGTCACCTGGCCGGTGGCGTACGGCAACATCCTCTCCCCTGCCCAGCTCGCATACATGCTCGAGCTCATGTACAGCGAAACCGCACTGAACGAACAGATGACCACGAAAGAACATCACTTCCTGCTCGCTGAAAAAGAAAATACCACGATCGGTTTCGCGGGCTTCGAGCATAACTACCAAGCCACACGCAACAGCCGCCTGCACAAGCTCTACGTATTGCCCGTCGCACAAGGTGCCGGGGCGGGAAAGGCGCTTCTTGACGCCGTGGTGGAAGCCGCACGCGCAGCGCGCGATGTGGCGCTGGAACTCAATGTGAACCGCTTCAACAGGTCGAAGGAATTCTACATGCACCAGGGCTTCAATGTTGTGCGCGAAGAAGTGCTCGATATCGGCAGCGGTTACGTGATGGATGACTACGTGATGGAACTCACCGTCTGACGCTGTCTCCTTTCGCCGTATCGTTCGCCCATGAAAATGCGCATCAACAAATTGCTGGGCACAGCGATGATCCCCGGCAACGGCGGCGAACTCCGCTTCCATCAGCGCGGCGATGACTATGCCATCGAGGTAGTGGGTATCCGTGGCGACCTGATGAACAGTGCGATCCACGGCTCCGAGGATTCACTGGCCGAGCTCGCCATCGCACGGCTGCCTTCCAAGCAAAGCGCACGGGTGCTGGTCGGTGGATTGGGCATGGGCTACACGCTTGCCGCCGCGTTGAAACACATTGGCCCCAAAGGCCAAGTGGTGGTGGCGGAGCTGGTCCCGGAAGTGATCCAGTGGAACCGTGGGCCGCTGGGCGCGAAGGCGGGCGACCCCATGCTCGATCCCCGTGCGAACGTGCGTTTGGTGGATGTGGCGGTGATCATCCGCGAAAAGAAAGAAGCGTATGACGCGATCCTGATGGATGTGGACAACGGGCCGGAAGGTCTGACCCAAGCGAAGAACCGCTGGCTCTACACCATGGCCGGGTTGAAGGCGACATACGACGCGCTCCGGCCCAATGGTGTGCTCGGTATCTGGTCCACCGATCCGGACAGTCCGTTCACCAAGCGCCTGGGCCGTTCAGGTTTCAAGGTGGAAGAAGTGAAGGTGTTCGCGCATCGCGACAAAGGCACGCGCCATACGCTTTGGTTCGCCAAACGGATCGCATAGGTTCGACGCGCGGGACCGATACGTAGAACAAGAGCACGAATGAACGCGACCACGGCCGGGATCACCGCCATCCTTCTTTCCGCAAGTGCTCCCGCATATGCGCAGGACAATGCGCGAGCGGAACAAGAAGAGACTCATCCGTTCGCGTTCGGCGTGGTGGGTGAACTCTATTCGAAGCAGCTTGGGGAGAAAAGAGTGTTGAACATCTACCTGCCCGAAGGTTACTCACCGGATTCGACCACCACGTATCCGGTGATCTATTTGCTGGACGGCTCGGTGCATGAGGATTATGCGCACATCGCGGGACTCGTGGAATTCATGAGCACCTATGAGCTGATGCCGCGCTCCATCGTTGTCGGCATCGCCAACGTGGACCGCCAGCGGGACTTCACCCATCCTTCGTCGGTGCCGGAAGACCTGAAAGCCGCGCCCACATCCGGAGGCTCCGCGAAATTCATAGCGTTCCTGGAGAAGGAACTTCAACCTTACGTCGAAGCGCACTATCGCACGGCCCCGCGCAAGACGCTCATCGGCCAATCGCTGGGAGGATTGCTGGCCACGGAGATCCTCCTGCACGACCCCGAACTTTTCGATGAGTACATCATCGTGAGCCCGAGCTTCTGGTGGAACAAGGGATCGCTGGTGAACGAAGCCGCCCCGATCCTGCAAGCACATCCGGATCTGGCCACGAAGGTCTACATCTCGGTGGGCACCGAAGGCGATGAGATGCGAGCGGGCGTTGACGAACTCGTACATGCGTTCAACACCTTCGGCACCAAATGCCGTGTGTGGTATGTCCCCTTTCCGGAGGAAACGCACGCGACCATCCTCCACAGAAGTGTGTACAAAGCGTTCGAACTGTTGAACAAGCCGCAGTAGCGGACGGGAAACCTCAGTTGGCCGAGGTCGGCGCAGCGGTCAATCCGTACTTCTTGTAGAGCCGGGCCTTGCGCTTCTCCAAACGGGCCTGCGCTTTTTCGGTTTTGGGAGCGCGCGGCGTGCAGGCGAGCTCACCGTTCTCGATGCGCTTCACAACGCTTTCGACAACCGCATCATCACCTTCTGCATCATAGTCATCCTTGAGGTCGTTGCCGAAGAGTTTGGCCACACCCTGCCAGACCCACGCGTTGAAGGATCCGCGCAATTGCTTCACCAGTTCGTAGCTCGTGCGGCCCGTTTCACGATCGATGAGCTTGATGAGCAGCCGGCCTTGTGTACCGGTCATGTTCTTCAGTTCATCCTCGAACTCCGCGCGCAGTTCAGCTTCAGCGAGCTTCAGGTAAAGGTCCTTGTCCGCTTCGCGTTGGATGTCGGCGAGATCGTGATCGTACTGATCAAGCAGTTTGGCGGTCGTGAGGGCATAAGGGAACACCTTGATGACGTTACGCGTCAGCCGGTCGAGTCTTGCCGCCTCATGCCGTGTCTTCGCGTTCATGGTGGCTTCCACCAGCACATCGGGCAGGGTGAAGACGGGTATCGTATCCGCTCCGGTGATCACCACGGGTGTGAGTGCCTGCCCGACAGCGCTGAACACTGTCGCAACAAGTGCGATGCAAGCAAGTGGGCGAAAGAGCAGGAGCATCAGCAGGCGGGAGCGAGAGCCAAGTTAGCAACGCCCGTACCGGACGAGCAGTATCCCTTCAACGTTTCAGCGCCGGTTCAGTTTCCAAGCGGAGCGGCCGACCGCCGGGCCCGCAGCAGCAGCGGGCTTTCGGGTCTGTTCGGCAAAGAGATGCCCGGCCACCAGTGCAGCGGCTTCCATCTCGCCAACGTCAGTGCCCAGCAAGAAGTCGGGCTTGAAGTGATCGCGCACGAAATGCGTGTCGTACTTCCCGCTCTGGAAGCTCTGGTGACCCATTACGAAGCGGCAGAACGGAAGTGTCGTCTCCACACCGGCGATCGCGTAGTCATCAATGGCGCGTTCCATGCGCGCGATCGCTTCTTCGCGCGTAGTGCCATGGGTGATCAGCTTGGCGATCATCGGGTCGTAGTGGATGGGAATGGTCATACCCTCCTCGAAGCCGTCATCCACGCGCACACCCGGACCTTGCGGCGGACGGTAGGTGGTGAGGGTGCCGATGTCCGGCAGGAAATTGTTCGCGGGATCCTCGGCGTACACACGCACCTCGATCGCGTGTCCGTTGAGCTTCAGGTCCTCTTGCTTCATCGGCAGCTTCTCCCCTTCGGCTACGCGGATCTGGAGCTTCACAAGGTCGAGCCCCGTGATCATCTCCGTGACCGGATGTTCCACTTGGAGACGTGTGTTCATCTCCATGAAGTAGAAGTTCATCTTCTCGTCCAGGAGGAATTCGACAGTGCCTGCGCCGGTGTAGTCCACGCTCTTCGCAACGGCCACTGCGGCTTCGCCCATACGTTTGCGCAGCTCAGGAGTGAGCACTGCTGAAGGCGCTTCTTCCACCACTTTCTGGTGCCGCCGCTGGATGCTGCACTCGCGCTCGAACAGATACAGCGTGTTGCCGTGCTGATCGGCCATGATCTGCACTTCGATGTGGCGCGGACCCGCGACATATTTCTCGATGAACACGCTGCCATCGCCGAACGCGTTCTGTGCTTCGCTGATCGCGCGCTCCAATCCTTCCTTCAGTTCGCTTTCTTTCTCAACGATGCGCATGCCTTTCCCACCGCCACCGGCTGCGGCTTTTATGAGGATGGGAAAGGTGATCGTCTTCGCGACCTCCATCGCCTCCTTCACATCCTTCACCGCGCCCTCTGTTCCCGGCACCAGCGGCACACCGAATTTTTTCACCGCTTCCTTGGCCGCGAGTTTGTCGCCCATCACGTGCATCGCATGCGGCGAGGGGCCGACGAAGATCACGCCCGCTTTTTCCAGCGCTTTGCAGAAGTCTCCGTTCTCGCTCAGGAATCCGTAGCCCGGATGGACAGCATCCACCTTCAGGTCCTTGCACACTTGGATGATCTTATCGATCACGAGGTAGCTCTCCTTGCTCGGTGGCGGCCCGATGCACACGGCTTCATCCGCGAAGCGCACGAAAGGCGCGTTGCGATCGGCTTCGGAATACACAGCCACGGTACTGATGCCCATCTCCTTGGCAGAGCGCATCACGCGCAGGGCGATCTCGCCGCGGTTGGCGACGAGGAGCTTGTTGATTTTTCTGGGGGTCACGGGGTGAAGGTGGGAAGAGTGACGAGAACGATGATCTCGCCCACGATCATTCTTGGCGGATCAACGCACGCATGGTTGCCGTGTCAATGGTGATGTGTACGTCCTCGCGAAGGAGACCATGGCTCAATTTCTTGTCCACGGTCCACAGCATGGTATCAAATTCCATTGCAACGGCCACGTACATGGAATCTTTCGAGTCGATATTCGCAAGCAGGTCTCTGGAGTTCTGAAAGTGGCGTTCATCGATGTCCTCTTCGGCGATGAAATTCGTGATGCGACCCATCAGAACATCGATCAGATCTTCGACTTCCTTGACCGAGACTCCGAGGCTTTCCGCGAACCGCATTCTATGGGTGTGGAGCTCGACGATCAGATTCGTCGGTGCGATCAGATCACAGCGTCCCCAGCAATCAAGCAGAACTGAAGCAACCGCGCCGCCCGGCCGGAGTAGCGCGCTTACCAAGATACTCGCATCAACGACGACCTTCACGGAGCAGCAACTTCTTCATCCTCGCCCAGTAAGCAGCCGTTATTTCGTCCGCTATCTCGTCAATGCGCTTCTGGCTGACCTTTTTGGCCTTTTTCGCCAGTTCCATGAACATCAACTTGTCCAACAGGCGCTGCACCGCATCGGGGTCCACCCTTGGATCAAGGGTGATGACCAACTGGTCCTTCTTATTGCGTGAGACTGTCATGGTAAGGCGAAGATAGTGAGGTGTTCGCTGGCCCAATGTTTGGCAACTTCGACGCATCATGCGCTTGCTCACCTCCTTCGCTCGCCATAGCGTCTTGGCGACGGTGAGCCTCTCCTCCATCACCCTTCTCCACGCCCAAGGTCGCGTGAAGACCGTAAACACCGACAGCGGTCGCGTGGTGCTGCACTACTTCACCACCGGGCAACTCAGCACCAAGGAATGGATGGACAAGGACGACCGCTGGGGTCGCAGTTGGGCTTTTGATCTAAGTGGCCAAGCACTGGTGAATTACCAAACGCGGAAGATCGGTGGGCATGCGAGCGTGGGCTTCAGCTACCACGTGAACGGCGCTGTGAGCAAGGCCGAGATCAGCGATGCGCCCGATGGCGGGATCCAGTGGTACCGCAGCACGACAACTTTCAATGAGAACGGCGTGAAAACCGGTTTCACCGAACAAGGTCAGGGAAACGATGGCCCGATCCCAAGTCCGAATGTGCGTGTGATGCCCGCGCCGCAAGTGGTGAAGGAGGTGAAGGAGGTGAAGGAGGTGAAGGAGGTGAAGGAGGTGAAGAAGGAAGTGGTGCGCGAGCAGCGGATGTTCAGCACCGAACTGTTCGTAGTGAACGCGAGCAAATACACCTGCCGCATGAACGCCTTGGCGAAGGATCCTTCACCGGCGATGCAAGGCGGCAACTGGACGATGGCTCCCGGCGATACGCTGCGCATCGGCGCATACAGCACCGGCGAGATCTACGAGGACGCGACGAAGCATGTGACCATCACCGCCAAGCGATGGAGCCGGAAAGCGAAGAAGCAAGTGGCGTATCGGATCCTGCGGGAAGATGTGACCGCTGTGGAACCGGAGGCGAGGAAGTATTACGTAGTGGTCGGGAGGTAGAGACCATCAGCGATAGACATCGCTTCGATGACCAACGCTTTCAACACGCACGATCCTGAGTACATCCTCGATCGTGTAAATGATCCTGTAAGCTCCCACTCGGACACGCCAACCGTTCTTGTAACCAGCCAGCTTCTTACATCCATTTGGTCGAGGATCGGCACCCAATGACTTGACCGATCTGAAAACCCGACTACGCAATGGCTCAGGCAGCAACCACATCTCCCTGTCGGCACTTCGCGCCAGTTCAACCTTGTAGCTCACTTCTTCGCTGACTTCTTCAGTCTCCGCTCGAAGTCTTCAATAGGGATGGACGGCTCATGCTTGCGGGACTCGATCAACAACACGTCGATATAGTCCTCCACGCGCTCTCGGTCCTTCTCTATCAACTTCAGATCGATCTGCACGTACCGCTTCTTCAGCGTCTCATCGTGTATGAGCCTAACACCTTTCATGGTCGCAGCATTTGGAATTCATGGAATTCAAAGATAGCGCGCTATCGTCTGATCCGCTGATCGTCCGATCACCGCAACACCTCCTTCACCCTATCCGCCGCTTCCTGCAACGCCACCGCGCTCAGCACCTTCAACCCGCTCTTGTCGATCAGCTCCTTCGCCTCCACCGCATTGGTGCCTTGCAGGCGCACGATGATCGGCACCTGGATGTCGCCGATGTTGTTGTAGGCGTCCACCACGCCTTGCGCCACACGGTCGCAACGCACGATGCCGCCGAAGATGTTCACCAGGATCGCCTTCACACTGGGATCCTTGAGGATGATGCGGAAGCCTTTTTCCACGCGCGCTGCGTCGGCGGTCCCGCCCACATCAAGGAAGTTCGCGGGCTCGCCGCCGCTGAGTTTGATGATATCCATCGTCGCCATCGCGAGACCCGCACCGTTCACCATGCAACCCACGTTGCCATCGAGCTTCACATAGTTGAGGCCTGCTTCACCGGCTTCCACTTCGATCGGATCCTCTTCGGTCTTGTCGCGCATCTCGGCGTAGTCCGGGTGGCGGTAGAGCGCATTGCCATCGAGGCGCACCTTGGCGTCCACGGCGATCACCTTGTCGTCGCTGGTCTTCAACACCGGGTTGATCTCGAACATCGCCGCGTCGCATCCCTCGTAAGCGCGGTAGAGATCGGCGATGAACTTCATCATGTTCTTCTTCGCAGAGCCGGTAACGCCCAGTGCCGTCGCGATCTTGTTGCACTGGAACGGACGCAAGCCAACTCGTGGATCGATCACCTCCTTCTGGATCTTGTCAGGATGATGTTCAGCAACCTCCTCGATATCCATTCCGCCCTCGGTGCTGAAGACGATCACGTTCTTGCTGCTGGCGCGATCCAGCAGCACGCTCATGTAGTACTCCTTCGTCTCACTGGCACCGGGGTAGTAGACGTCTTCGGCAACCAGCACCTTGTGGACCTTCTTCCCTTGCGGAGGTGTCTGTGGGCTCTTCAGCATCATGCCGATGATGGCCTCGCTCTGGGTGCGCACCTCGTCGTAGTTCTTCGCGAGCTTCACGCCACCACCCTTGCCACGTCCGCCCGCGTGGATCTGCGCTTTCACCACCCACCACTTGGTACCGGTCTCCTGTGAAAGTCGCTTGGCGGCATCCACCGCTTCGTCCGCATTGTAGGCCACGATGCCGCGCTGCACAGTGACACCGAACTTCTGGAGGATGCTCTTGCCTTGGTATTCGTGGAGGTTCATGTTCTTCGCTCTTTCGGAACGGGTGCGAATGTAGAGGCTCACCTTTCTCTCCAACCGGGGTTAGTGGCGAGTGATGAGTGGAGAGTGGCGAGTAGGATCATGTCACTTGGGGATAGTGCGAGTGATGAGTGACGAGTAGGATCATCTTGTCGCGAATGCCGTTGTCGCGGAGAGCCAGATGAAAAGTAGCGTTGTGCCGCCGGGGAATTTGCGCCAGCCGCTCGACTTCTTGTCGATGTAGCTGCGGAGCAGTTTGCTTATCTCGTCCTGAAGACCGAGCATGCGTTGAAGTGGCTCCTCGGCGAAATAGCCTCTGCGTTTTGCAAGGATGAGCATCGAACACACTTCGTTGCACGAGCCCTTCGCGATCCAGAGATACTTGAGCTGGTTCGGCGTGGTAGGCATTTCGTAGCCTTCCGCCAAGTTGTTGCAGATCGATAACGCGGCGCGGAACAACTGGTCCCTGAACCCGAAGTTCCTGCTCCCGGCCAACGCGATGTCAACCGCTTCCGTCAGGTCCATCGCCCTCTGCCACGCAAAGGAGTCCTGAAAACGTTGCATGCTCATGATGTTGTGGTTGTTGTTCAACAAGTGTACTTCCTGCATTCCACTCTTCACTCATCACTCGCCACTCGCCACTCGCCACTCACCCTTGAGGCAGCACTCGCCACTCTTCACTCGCCACTCGCCACTCACTCCGAAAGGCTCCGCCAACTGTGGAAGGGTT
Source organism: Flavobacteriales bacterium (assembly GCA_031371785.1). Classification (GTDB taxonomy): domain Bacteria; phylum Bacteroidota; class Bacteroidia; order Flavobacteriales_F; family PHOS-HE28; genus PHOS-HE28. The sequence continues at coordinate 9,170 of JANMKC010000399.1, forward strand.
TTCTTTGCGCACCATGATCGCAGCGAAAGGCATCCGCAAGAAGTTCAGCGACCTCGAAGTATTGAAGGGCGTCGATCTGCATGTCGCGAAAGGCGAAGTGGTGAGCATCGTCGGCGCGAGCGGCGCGGGGAAGACCACGCTGTTGCAGATCATCGGCACGTTGGAGAAGATGGACAGCGGATCGCTCAGGATCGATGGCACAGAAGTCTCGAAGCTCGGCAGCAAAGCCTTGAGTGCTTTTCGCAACACCCACATCGGCTTCGTGTTCCAGTTCCACCATCTGCTGCCGGAGTTCAGCGCGATCGAGAACGTGATGATGCCGGGACTGATCGCCGGGAAGACCAAGAACGAATGCGTGCCGCGCGCGGAAGAACTGTTGACGCGCCTGAACGTGATCGCCCGCAAGGAGCACAAACCTTCGCAGTTGAGCGGCGGCGAACAACAGCGCGTGGCCGTTGCGCGAGCGCTCTTCAACAACCCGAGCGTTGTGCTCGCGGATGAACCTTCCGGCAATCTGGATTCCGCGCACGCGAAAGAGCTTCATCAACTCTTCTTCGAGCTGCGTAAAGAGCTCGGCCAAACCTTCGTGATCGTTACGCACAACGAGGAACTTGCGGAGATGGCGGACCGCAGGTTGGTGATCAGGGATGGGGTGATCTAGAAGCGAGCGCCGCAACCCGGATCGCACCTCTTCGTCTATCTTGCGGAAACAATGGTTGCAGGCATGAACGTTCGCTCCGCTATCATCTTTCTGCATGTGCTGTTGATGTTCGGGCTCTGCGGCTCCAGCGCGAGCGCGCAGGAAGCTTCCTTGGATGCCACATTCAACCCCACTGATATTGGTCACGGAAGCGGATGTGGGGCCGATGGCACGATCCGGGTGATCGTCCGTCAACCGGATGGAAAACTCCTTGTTGGAGGTCATTTCAGCTACTTCAATGGGCAATCCTTTGGCACGTTAGCCCGCTTGAACGCGGATGGCAGCTTGGACAACAGCTTCGGACCCGCCTTCAGCAACTATAGCGGTCTTGAAGTGGATTGTATCGCCGTACAGTCCGATGGGAAGATCCTCATCGGAGGATCAATTCCCCAACTACAATGGCACCAATGTGGGGAACATCGCACGCCTGAACACGGACGGCACCCTGGACGCCAGTTTCAATACAGGCAGCGGTGCGTACGGCGCGGTGTTCGCGTTGGCCGTGCAGTCGAATGGAGCGATACTGGTGGGTGGCACGTTCACTTCGTTCAATGGATCCACGGCGAACCATATCACAAGACTTTATTCGACCGGAGCGATCGATCCTTCCTTTTATGTCAATGCGAACGATTGGGTCAAGAAGTTGATCGTTCAGCCGGATGGAATGATCCTCATGTCCGGATCTTTCACAGTGGTCAATTCCTTTTCGAGGCAACACATAGCCAGGTTGACCACGAGCCCATTCACTGATGTTGACCCCACGTTCATCCCAATTGCGAACAACTGGGGGGGCGATGCCGTGGCCGTGCAGTCGGATGGCAAGGTTCTCCACGGTGATCAGGCCGGAAATTTCGGGCGGCTCAATGCGAGCGGGACAGTGGATGCCACATTCAATACAGGTACGAACGTTACGGGTGGAGTATTGTCCCTCGCTGTGCAAGGCGATGGCAAGATCCTCATGGGGGGGGATTTCACCAACTATAACGCATCAGGAAAAGCGCGTCTGGCCCGACTGAACACCGATGGCAGCGTGGATGCCAGTTTTGACCCGGCCTTCACAACGAACGCCTCCGTGCTTTCGATCCTGCCGCTTACCAGTGGAAAAGATCTCATTGGAGGCAATTTCACCGACATCAGCAGTACGATGTGCAACCGCATAGGCCAATTGAACGCGAACGGCATGCGGGATGCGACCTTCAACCCGCCGACAGGTGCCACAGGCGACGGTATGCCATGGATAGCGCAGTCGGTGATCCAGTCTGATGGCAAGATCATCATAGCAGGCTCGTTCCTCAACTACAACGGCATCAACAAAGGTCGCGTCGCGCGGCTGAACGCTGATGGCAGCATCGACGCCTCTTTTGGCGGGGGCACGGGAGCGAACGCGCAAGTGAATTCAATTGCGCTCCTTTCCGACGGCCGCATCCTGATCGGTGGGAACTTCACGACATACAACGGTATTGCCCGCGCGGGCATCGCACGTCTGGACGCGAACGGCAACCTTGATCCCGCCTTTGATCCGGGGGCCGGTACAACGTATATCTATGCAATGGCCGTGCAAGTTGACGGCAAGATCCTCATAGGTGGAGGATTCAGCACTTACAACAACATTCCACGCGCTGGCATCGCGCGCCTGCTCCCGGATGGTGCGCTTGATGCAAGCTTCGATCCCGGTAGCGGTATTACAGGCAGTGTCACTGCCGTCAGAATGCAGTCAGATGGAAAGGTGCTTCTCGGCGGTAGTTTCACAAGCTACAACAACACGAACAGGAAGAACATCCTTAGGGTGAACGGCGATGGTAGCCTTGACGCGACCTTCGCCCCTGCGACCGGCCCCAACAACTATTGGGTTGATGACATTGCCTTGCAACTTGATGGGCAGGTGATATTGGTCGGCGATTTCACGACGTACAACGGCACCACACGAAATCGCATTGCCCGGGTGAACGTCGACGGTAGCTTGGACAACACCTTCGACCCCGGCTTTGGCACGGACTCCGAAATAAGGTCCGTGTGCTTGCAGCCGGACGGGCGAATCATCGTCGGCGGGACATTCTGGTCGTATGGTGGCACTTCCAGACCTGGCATTGCGCGTCTCAAAGCAAATGGCACAGTGGATGCCGGATTCGTTCCCGGCAACGGACTCCACTATGGCATCAACTACTGGTATTCCCGGTCAATACTGCAACCGGATGGGAAGATCATTGCCGTCGGGCACTTTCTCAGCTACAACGTCAACGGCCGAAATCAGATCGCGCGCATCAATGGCACGGCGCGCGCGGGCATCAAGGTGATGCTCGAAGGCCCGTACAATGGAACAACGATGACCGACGCGCTGCGCACGCTTCCCTCCTTCCCGCTCACCGAGCCCTTCACCGCGCTGGGCTATTCGCAAACGGCATACACGCCGGGCGCGAGCATTCCATCCAGTTTGCTTTCCGTCACCGGCAACAACGCGATCGTGGATTGGGTGATCGTGGAGATGCGACCTGCAGCGACTCCGAGCGTGGTGGCCGCATCGCGCGCGGTGCTATTGCAACGCGATGGCGATGTGGTGGACCTCGATGGCGTGAGCACCGTCGGCTTCGCGGGTCTTGCGGCGGGCAACTATTGCGTGGCCGTGCGATCGCGCAACCACTTGCCCGTGATGCTCTCCACATCCGCACCGGTCGCGTACGGCAACGCGATCGCGAGCGTGGATTTCACCTTGCCCACCACGCTGGTGTACGACGATGATGCGCGCAAGAACGTGAGCGGCGTGATGGTGCTCGCTGCGGGCGATGTCACCTTCAACGGCACCGTGCAATACACCGGCACAGGCAACGATCGCGATCCGATCCTCACGCGCATCGGCGGAACGATACCGACCAATTCAATGAACGGCTATTGGCCCGAGGACTCCAACATGGACGGCGTGGTGAAGTACACCGGATCCGCGAACGATCGCGACATCATCCTGGTGAACATCGGCGGCACAGTGCCCACGAACACACGGGTGGCGACGTTGCCGTGATGCGTGAGACGCAGTCTCGTCGATCGCTCCTCATCCTTCCGGCTCGCCCTCTATCCCTCTTCCCGCTATCGGCTTTCTCGCGCTTCTACTTTCGACGCATGAACACCCGCTCCCTCATGATCGCCAGTGCGCTGGTGATGGCCCTGATCGGCCTCTCGCTCACGTTCGCGCCACAGGAAGTGCTGCATGCCCTGGGCAATGAGGCAACCGGATGGCAACTGACTTTCCTCCAACTGTCCGGTGCCCTCTATTGCGGCTTCGCGCTGTTGAACTGGACGGCGAAAGCGGTGGTGCTCGGTGGCATCTATGGAAGACCGATCGTGATCGGGAACCTGGTACATTTCACCATCGGCGCATTGGCATTGATCAAAACCCGGAGCGGCCATTCCATCGATCCTTTCCTATGGGCGATGATCGTCGTGTATGTCCTGTTCGCAGCACTCTTCGGCTACGTGATGTACACGCATCCTGCAACCACCGGAAGCGGAAAATAGACCTCATTCGCCATTCGGTCCGCCGTCGGCGTACATGTTTTTTACCCCGGATGGACACGGATGAACGCCGATGAATGCCCATGAGGCAAGGGGACCGGCTGTTCTATGAATCCCGTATCCGTGTTCATCCGTGTCCATCCGTGGTTCCTTCAGCTATTGTGAAAGAGGTCCAATGAGCAGCGCAAGGTCCCGCCGCCGGGAGCGGTCAACTCTTTACCTTTCCCGCACTGAAAAAAACCCAGCCCCATGCGTACCGCCTGCACCCTGATCACCGCGTTGCTCGTTCCATATTTCGCCGCAGCCCAGATCGACCTGAACAAGATGATGCTGCAGAAGCAGCCCGGATCGGACCAGAAAGGATCCGTGCAGGTACAGGAGGATGAGTCGCCGTACGTGCCGAACAGTTTTGTTGGCAGCTATCGCATGGAGATGCACATCTTCAAGAAGGGCGTTGAGGACAAGCACAGCCCGATGAACATCCGCTATGCCTTCCAGAAGGACATGACCGCGATGAACATCGAGAACATGGACGAGAAGGCGCGGACGATGCGGATGCTGTATGACCTGCCGAACAAATGGCAATACATGCTGATGGATGACGGGAAGGGCAAGAAGTCCGCGATCAAGCAGAAGATGAAGAAGATCAAGATGGACACAGACAAGAAGAACGGTGCCGACGAGATGAAGATCAGTATGACCGATGAGTACAAGGACATCGACGGCCACAAGTGCCGCAAGATCACCGGCGAGAACGCTGAGGGCAAAGGCGAATGGTGGGTGGCGCAGGACGTGGACATCGACATGATGCAAGTGATGAGCATCGTGGAAGCGCGCGGCCGTGCGCACGATGAGTACGCCCGCTTCGGTGGCAAGGGCCTGCCGATGGAAATGAACTGGGAGAAGACCGACGGCAGCGACCGGATCACGATGAGCACGAAGGAAATCGTGATCGGCAAGGCCGATCCCGGCTTCTTCGACCTGAGCGGCTACCAGGTGACGGACATGACGGCGATGCCGGGGTTCGGGCATTGAACGATCAACTGATGATTCGATCGGAGGTCCAGATGATGGCGCACGTTCCAACTCCGCGAAGGGCGCTGACATTCTTGACACTGGCGGGCGGCTTGTGCTGCAATGCGCAGTCGGTCATGTCGATCGAAGAATACAGAAGCCATGGGCGCATCTCCGAACTGGACAGCCTTTACCAGAGTTCCGTTCAGGTGGACTCCACACTGGCCGCGTTCCGTGGGCAGGAGGAAGAATTCATTGAATGCTATAGCGTTTTCTATAAGGAGTTGAACGACTACCTCTATGCCCATGGGTTCACATGGGAAGACACAACAAGGTGTTTCAACAAGCTCTACTTCCGCACGGATGGCAAGGTGGATCGGTACCTCTACGGTTTCCGTGGATCGGTGTCCGCTGAGCAGCAGAAGCGGTTCCAAGAGTTGGCGACTTCATTTCTCGCGCAGTACATGTTCCCGATGACGAACACGGTTCCGTTCAGGCAATGTGGACCGGTAACGTTCGTCCCCGACCGTCCGCATTGAGCGCGGGATACCGGTCCCTCGCACTTTCGCGTTATCCGATCATGCGAGCGATTTCGTTCGGAGCCACGTTAGCACTTTCCATTGCCTGTTCCTGCCAACCGCTGATGCAGAAAGGCGATGTGGCCGGAACCGTTTCGGTGGGCGGCCGATCGTCCTTTGGTTTTTTCAACGACGGTAGCTGGAGCAGCAGCGGTTCCGGCGTTGGCGGGCAAGTGCGAGTGCGACTTGCACCGCGTGTGAACACGGATTGGTTCTACGACTACCTCACCGCCCCTATCGGCGACTTCGCCCATCGGCAGGACCAGCACATCGGTTGGAGCGTGCTCTTCTACTTGCGGGAGCCGGGAGAAATGCCGCAGTTCATTCAACCCTACGTGCTTGCTGGGCATTGCTTCGACTACACAAAGCAGCAGGCCAACGCGGACCTCGCCAACTTCGCGGAACGGTGGAGTTCGGCAGTGCAAGCGGGACTGGGCACGCACATCAACATCACGGATCGCACGGATGTTTCCGTCGAGGGCCAGTACATGATCCATCTCGGCACGGATGTGCATGCGCATGAAGAGAACGGCGTCGTGGAATTCCACAAGGAGAACGGGGCGAGCCTCGAAGGACATTTGCTCTTGCACATCAGTTTCAACTACAAACTCTTCGACGCATGGTAAGGCCGCTGGCTCTGCTGTTCGCGTCAGGCATCGCTTTCGCAGCGCTTGCCCAGGATGCCGTTCCGTACACAGGCGTCGGTCTGCTGCGCGGCTCGGCCGCGATCGCACCGGGTTTCCTGCTGAACGCGCCGAGTACGGACATCTATGTGTGCGGCAAACTCGAGTACTTCACAGAAGATCGGACCAGCTTCCGGGGCGAGAGCTTCTGGTACATCGACAGCCAGCAGGAACACGCGTTGATGGAACAGAACAGCCAGATCGCTTTCGGACCGTTCTATCATTTCATCAAGGATCGACTGGATGTGGGCATAGGCTTCGAGCCGGGCGTTTCGCTAGCAAGACCAAGACGCATCGATGCGCAGGATGAAGCCGGGCCGCTGCACGTCGTGCCCAGCGTTGCACTTTGCGCAGGTCTCACCTACGCGGTATGGGACTACTTCCACTTTTTCGTGGACGCTCGATGCGTGCATGCACGCTACAACGGCTCCATCGGCGGAGCGTTCCCGTTGGATGAGGTGATCATCGGAGGAGGCTTGGGCTGGCAGTTCAGGTTGAAGAAGTGATGGCCGGATCGGTCCTGTTGAGCATCTTCGTTCCATGAACCACCTCGCCATCCTCGTTTGCGCCGTGAGCGTCTTCCTGCTCGGCGCGCCTTGGTACTCCAAAGCCATGTTCCTCAAACCTTGGGCCCGTGCGAACGGCATTGATCCGGACGCGCCGCGACCCAAGGATGCAAAGCACCCGGCGCGCGTGTTCGGCATTGCCTTTCTAATGGCGTGGATCTCTGCGTATGCCTTCGCCTTGCTTACCGGACCACAACCCGAGATTCACTACGCGGTACATACCGGCCTGCTCTGCGGCCTGGGGATCGCGGCCACCAGCTTCGCGATCAACTACCAGTTCGCGAACAAACCGACGATGTTGCTGCTGATCGATGGCGGCTACCACGTTGTGCAGTTCTTGTTGTATGGCTTGATCTTTGGTCTTTGGCACTAACCCTTACCCACACCCGTTCTGACAATGCAGTACTCCACCCCGATCCCGCTGTTCACCACGATCATCGCGTTGAACGTCGCGGCCCAAACAACGGTCCCACCTGTCCTTATTGCGGATCTTGAGGGAGCGAATGCCGTGATAGAACCGCTGAAAGTGTGCAAGGCCAACAATGAACTCTTCTTCGAGACACGGATGGAGATCTCACCTGGCAGAAACTATGAGGATCTCTGGAAAAGCGATGGTACAGCCCTCGGCACGGTCAAGGCTGTCAGCCGGTTCGCCTACCCATGGCAGATCGCCTTGATGGACGTTTCCGATGCGCACTTCTACTATATCCGATCGACGCCGTTGGGGGATGATCCGAAACTGAGCTGGATCGCGATCGGCAATTCCTCATCCAAGAGTCTGACCTCGCCGTCGACATCCGGAACTGGTCTCGTCTTCAACGGAAAGTTGATCGCGGCCATTTATAGTGATCCGATCGGAAAGGAAATGTACACCGTTGACCCGGCCACAGGAACGGCGACTTTATTGCGTGATATCAATTCCACTGGATCCAGCACCATAGGGCCAAGTTGCATCTTCGGTCAGAATGTCTTCTTTGTAGCGGACGATGGGAAAAAGGGTTCGGAGCTTTGGGTGACCGATGGCACCGGCACAGGAACGATGATGTTGAAGGACTTATGCCCTGGAAGTGGAAGCAGTTCAGCTGGGGGCTTCACGCCTTTGGCGAACAAGGTCTACTTCAGCGCCATGAACGCCGCAGGAAACCGCGAACCTTGGGTGACGGACGGAACGACGAACGGTACCTACATGATCAAGGAGGTCAACCCGTCCAGTAGCACGGGGTCGAACCCAAGGGATTTCACGGAATTCGGGGGCAAGGTCTATTTCACGGCTGACAATGGGACCAATGGGCGCGAACTGTGGGTGACCAACGGCACCGCTGCCGGAACGGGCATGGTAGCGGATATCAACAACCAGGGAGATGCCTCACCTCATGACCTGGTGATGCACAACAAACGTCTTTGGTTCTTCGCCCGCAATGCGATGAGCGTGATCGAAAGCCTGTATTCAACGGATGGGACAGCAGCCGGAACGAAAGTCCAGATCTCCCTTCCGCAGAACAACAATGGCCACCAACTGGTGAGTTGCAACGGCAGGCTCTTCTACCGCGCATATGCCTCGGGCACTTCCCGTTTGTTGCGCACCGATGGAACGTCCGCAGGAACGGTCTATGTGGCCCCGCCGGTCGCCGCGAACAATGATCCGATCGCAAACTGCAAGTCGGTGGTGATCAACAATTGGCTCAACTTTTTCGCGAATTATGAGGGTGCAGGCATGAAATTGTGGAAGGTGCAGTGATCTCCGGCGCATAACGGACCACCACACGATCGGACCCTACGTGTCAAGGCCCTCTTCGCGAAGGAGGTATCTTGCTCCGTGCCTTCACGGAAGTCGGCCCCATCACTCATTGCCCTCCTCGACGAGGCGTACGATCGTTTCGCGCGGCCGGAGTTCATCGCTGACGATCCGATCCGAATCCCGCGATCGTTCGCGCGCCGTGAGGATGCGGAGACCATCGGTTTTCTGACGGCCACGATCGCCTGGGGGCAACGCAAGACGATCATCACCAACGCGAAGAGGCTGGTGCAACTGTTGGACGAGGCTCCGCACGACTTCGTCATGAACGCATCACCACACGACCTGTCGCGGCTCGATCGCTTCGTGCATCGAACATTCAACGGAGTGGATCTGCGCCACTTCATCATCGGCCTGCGACATATGAATTCCGCACACGGTGGCCTTGAGAATTCGTTCCTGGCGAATGGCAAGCTCGACGACATCGCGGTGGCCATCGCGCTCTTCAAGCAACGCTTCTTCGAGCCCGTACATCTGCCACGCACACGAAAGCACGTGGCCGATCCATCCAAGGGCAGCAATGCGAAACGCATCAATATGTTCCTGCGATGGATGGTGCGGCCTAACGATCGCGGCATCGATCTCGGTCTGTGGAAGAAGGTCCCGGTGTCAGCGCTGCATGTGCCGCTCGATGTCCACACCGGTCGCGTGGCGCGCGAACTCGGACTGCTGAAGCGAGAACAGGACGACTGGAAAAGCGTGATCGAGCTCACGGGGCAGCTCCGCAAGCTCGATCCGCTGGATCCGATCAAATACGATATCGCGCTCTTCGGTCTTGGCGTTGATGCCTACCGTTCGAAGGCGACGCGTGCGGTGCGTTCCGTTCCGCGCTCATCCGTTGCACGCAAGAAGTAAATACCGTCCGGCAGCTCGCCGCGATCGATGAGCACCGTGTTGGCGCGGCGTGATAGCTGGCGCACCAAGCTCCCTGTGGCGTTGTAGAGCGCAAGGTCTATGCGGCCCTGGAAATCATCGCTCATGCGCACAGTGGCGGTACCGCGCGAGGGGTTGGGGAACACGCTCAGCTCATTGCCACTGTTCATCATCGCTTCATCCACTCCCGTCATCGCACCGTACGTGAGCGTGTTCAGTGTGGTGTTCGTCACAACGGGAGCGTTGTTGTCGAAATAGATTCGCGCCGTATTGTGCAGCCGTGTTCCTTCCACCGCGCTGGCAAGATGCTGGATGCTGAAACGAACGAAGCCTTGGCTGCCGAGCTGGTCCGTACCGCTATCCGGCAGATTGATACCCTCGAAGGAGAAACGCAGCACACCGTCCGGTTGCAGCAATGCGCGCGCGGTGTGGCTGCTGTTGAGCACTTTGAGTGTGGCGGGATCGAGATCCGTGTCCAGCGTGTCCAGTATCATCACGTTCGCTGCGGTCGCGTTGCCGGTATTCTGGAAGCGCACCTCGTAGTAAAGTGTCGATCCTATCGCCGTCAGGTGGTCCTCCCCTACACCGGCCGGTGCCACCTGCTTGTCATTGGGATCCACCGCGCACAACAGGATCGGCATGTACTCGGTGGTATTCGTGGTGAGCGGTGAGCCGTTCACCATGGCGGAAGCATGCAGCAGGTCATGCAAGGTCTCGCCCACATGCTCGCTGCCCGGAAGGTGTACGATGATATGCACGAGGCGTTGGTGAGTGGGTTGCATGTTGGGGAATATCCAAGTGGCGACACCGTCCACGATGGAGTTCGGTTGTGGATCGGCACCGACATAGGTGGAGAGGTTGTCGAGGTCGAGGGTCACTTCAACGTCGCTCACTTGGTTGCCAGTGTTGGAAACAGTTGCCCAGTATGAAATGTCGAGGCCGCACCGCATCGGGGCACTACCGAGATCGGGTGTCAGTTCGCTCACCACCGCGCTCGCCTGCAATCCGAAATCATTGTCCTGCGCGCTGCCTTGTGCGGGCACGAGCACGCTGTAGGAATCCGTTGTGGTGAACTGCCAGTTGGGCTCCGCCGTTTTGGAAACGATATAGCCTGCGGGCACCGCATCGAACCAGTACAATCCGCTGGCATTCGTGTAGGTGGCACCGAGATCGGTGCTTTCCACGCGCATATTCACCAGGCCGTGGTCGTTACCGTTGAAGATGCCGTCGCCATTGATGTCATTGAACACACGGCCCATGATCTGGCCGCTCGCATTGGTGAGGTTGGTGTACCAGATCACTTTGTCGAGTTCCGCGCTGGCCACGAACAGATCCTCGTCCCCATCACCGTCCACATCACCAGATGCGATAGCCGAGACCGGAACGCCGAACGCCACCGTCTGGTGCGGGCCGAAATGTCCTTGGCCGTCGGTGTTCTCGAACCAGGCCACCTCCTGCAATGTGGACGATGTGATGATCGCGTCCATGTCACCATCGCCATCAAGGTCCGAAGCGGAGACGAACTCAGGCGTGTTGAATGCTTGATCAAGGAAGTCGGGCGTGTCAAATCCGATATTGTCCACCGCATTGCGCTGCCAACCGACCAGACCTGCGGCGGTGTTGGCCACCAGCACGTCCGCATGGCCGTCATTGTCCATATCGCGCGCGGCACCATGACCAGTGACAGTGAGTTGCTGCGCCGGACCGAAGATCCCATCGGTGTTGAAACACACGTCCACCTCGTTCATCACATTCGAGGAAAAGAGCAGGTCAAGGTCATTGTCCGCATCGATGTCCACCGCTTGGGCGGAAGCGAGCTGGGTGATCTGTGCCACAACGGTCGGCGCGGAGAACAGGCCCAGACCATCGGTATTGGTGCAGAATGCCAGTTCACCGGAAGGGGTAACAAAGAAGAGATCCCGATCCCCGTCCCCGTCAAGATCCGCGCAATGCAATTCGTTCGCGCTCATGTTC
>JANMKC010000064.1:0-1739 GCA_031371785.1 Flavobacteriales bacterium
AAAGGTCCCGCTTCGGTCTGTATGGGGGACGCTTGAAGTACTTGGAGTCATGGCGTGCGAAACGCGCCACGATCTCATCGTCGCCCCACATCCTCTGGTAGACCGGAAGGCAGCATCAGCCAAAGACGGGGAAGGAGCCGATATACTCCAACAGTTCTTCAGGGATACTGTCACCGAGCCACTCGGTGCCGTTGCGTCTGCGAGGACCGATGCGGTATGCAAAAGAGACACGGCCGGTAGGCCCAATGCTGAGCGAGAGCCGGTGGCCCTTGTTCCCGATCCACGAGAGGCTGATCTCTCCATCGGGGTCCACTCCAGGGTCCGGTTCAGCATAACCCATGGGCAACGCGTCGATGAAGCGGATGGCGTGTTCGAGCGTAAGCGCCTGCACCGGGGCGGAACCTTCGCCGTCCCACCCTGTCCTTCCGCAAGCTGCACCGAGCGAGCGCAAGCTCGCCTTGAGTATACGCCGCTCGATGGGGTCGAACCAATAAGACCCGTTCCGCATCTGGCGTTGCCGCTCGCTCGCCTTGTTCACGGCCTTGCCCTCTGCACTATGCACGAGTTCATCGGTCAACAGGCGGTCCGGGCCACGCTGACCGCGCAAGGGATGAGTTACTGGAAGAGTTGCTTGCATTTGGCTGTCAAGCTTCCGTTGAAGATATAGGTGCACCAATCGTGCAAACGGGTGAACTCGCTCCAGATGTCGCTATCGTCGGTCACATTGGCCGAGTCCAGTGTGGCTTCAGTATCCAAAGCGAAGGACCAGTGCTCGGGCTTGTCCTCCAAGGAGGACCAGATCACGCGAGCGCGAATGTCCTGAGCATCGTCGTTCAGATTGTACTGCACGTAGCAATTGTGCGCTTTGAGCCCCAATGTGGATGGTGCAATGGTGAAATAGTCGCTCAAAGGGAACGCGTCCCCATCGCGCGGGATATCGATGCGGTCGATGTATCGCAGCACCAAGCCCGCGACCGGCGCCGCGTTGGCGAGCCTTTTGTAGAAGTCCCAATGCTTCTTGAACACCTCCAGCGAAGGGGCATAGCCGCTGTAAGGCGGAAGGAAATTCAAGGTGAGGCCGTTGACCAGGTAGTGCGCGAGGAAGGAATTGTCCGGTGCTACGAAACGGTAACCCGCCAGCTGCGATTTCGTGTCGTGATCGGCCGTGCCGTCGGCCTTCATCATCACCTGGCTTTCGAAGGTGTGCATCACCTTGGGCTCCGTGAAGGTGTTGGCGAATTCCTTGGGCACCGCTTCCAAGAAAACCGCTGGATCCACGGGTTTCGGCGACGCCGTGCGGATGCTGAAGATCATTTCCACCACGGGTGGCTTCCTGTACCGGCCGGGTTGGGCTGGGGGCAGCGGTTCGCTCACCATGTTCATGCTCTGGACCAAATTACCGACCGACGGATATCCCGACAATCCCGGCCCCGCCAATTAACGTCAAGATGCGCTTGTTCATTTCACTTCCGCTTCCTTCCGTAAGGCTCCACCGGCTCCGCTGCCATCGCCAACCCCACCTTTTCCGCCGCCTCACCCACCACCACCTGCCCGTTCATCAGCATCGGCAGCAGCTGATCCCGTGGCGTGGTGAGTTCCTGGTCCAAGTTCCTACTACCCATCACGATTGCATAGGTGCCAAAGGTTTCCGCTTCCTCAGTTCGTTCATGATATCACCACGGTCCCGGCGCTCGGGTGTTTCCCGATTGCCGAACTATTGGATCCGCCACCGGCAGGCT
>JANMKC010000081.1:0-5000 GCA_031371785.1 Flavobacteriales bacterium
CCGGTGAAACAAGCGCGATCGTTGAGGCCAAAAGAACGAAACGGATTGATCAACCCAGATGGATCGACTGACACTATGCAGAGACGCTGAAAATTGCTTAGGCTGTCAAATCCATCCTGTAATACGACATAGCCCGTATCCGTCCTGAACAATCGCCAACCGGTCTCATATTGTTGAGCCCCTTGGAAGTCATTCCTCGAACTAAAAAACTGGCCGGACACCGCCAGAAATGGCCATGCTGCTGCCAAGATTCCTAACGATCGTGAGCACATTACTTACCGGCTAATACTCAATGTGGCTGCGCGATGTACAATGTCCGCTTCATAGAGGATCAACTTGTAGAGGCCCGGTGCGGTAATCATGCTGCGCTCTTTGTGTCCACACAAGGTTACGCCAACACGCCCTACTGCGGCCATCAACCCCCGGCCCGGTCCTTCGCTACTTTCGCGCCTCTTCGCCAGAGCTATCGCACAGGCGTACCGCCTTCCGCACCATGCCCACCACCACCGCTACCAGCCCACAGCAGCGCGTAGATGCGCTCGATCTCTCGCTTTTCAGCACGGTCCCTTCGCAAACCTCCGACCCGGAAAAGCGCAGCTTGCTCGCCGTGCAGCGTGCCGTCGCGCGCAGCTTCGGGTCGTACCGCTACGTGGAGATCGGCTCGCACCTCGGCGGATCGCTGCAACCGCATGTGATCGACCCGCGATGTGTCGCCATCCACAGCATCGATCTGCGACCGCAGGCCGCGCCGGATGATCGCGGCAAGGAGTTCGTCAAGCTCTTCAAGGACAACAGCACCGCGAAAATGCTGGAGAACCTGAAAGCCGTGGATGCGCAAGGCATCGCCAAGATCAGGACCTACGACATGGATTCGAAGGATGTGCCCCGGTCCTCGTTCACCGAAAAGGTGCAGCTCGCCTTCATCGACGGCGAGCACACACGCGCGGCGGTGATCCGCGACCATGAACTCTGCTACAGCGCCCTCGCCGATGGCGGTGTGATCCTCTACCACGATCTCTATATCGTCTTCCCCGGATTGATGGACATCATGGCCGCATTGCGCGCCAAGGGCATCCACTTCCGCCCGGTGAAACTCGAGCGGTCCATCTTCGGTTTGTTCTTCGATCCCGCCATCATCGAGCAGGATGACTTCCTGCGCGAATGCGCCGCGCGCAACCAGGGCGAACTGGACCGCTTGACCCGCCGCCAACGCCTGAAGCGCATGGCACCGGGCTTCGTGCGCCGCTTCTTCGAGACCTCCAACTGAGGAACCGTGGCAGCAGCACACCGGTCGAGCACCCAGCGCCACGCCATCGTAACCGGTGCTGCGGGCTTCATCGGCAGCCAGCTGGTGGATCGCCTGCTGGCCGAAGGCGACTGGCGCATTACCGCGATCGACAACTTCGATCCCTTCTATCCCCGCGCCATCAAGGAGGGCAACATCGCCGAGCACCTCCGCCATCCCCACTATCGCTTCATCGAAGGCGACATCCTCGACGAGGCTGTGCTCGACCTGGCCTTTGATGGTAACGGTGCGGTGGTGCTGCACATCGCCGCGAAGGCGGGCGTGCGCCCCAGTATCGCCGATCCCATCGGCTACCATCGCGTCAATGTCACCGGCACATTGAAGTTGCTCGAGCGCGCACGGCACCACAAGGCCGAACACTTCGTACTGGCCAGCAGCAGCAGCGTGTATGGTGTGGATCCCCATGTGCCCTGGAAGGAAAAGGAGCGCGGCATCCAGCCCATCAGTCCCTATGCGGCGACCAAGCTGGCCTGTGAACAGTTCGCGCAGGTCTATGCCCGCTTGCACGGAATGAAGGTCACGGCCCTGCGTTTCTTCACCGTCTACGGCCCACGCCAGCGGCCCGATCTGGCGATCCACCAGTTCTTCCGGAAGATCATCGCAGGCACGCCCATCCAACAGTTCGGTGACGGCAGCACGCGGCGCGACTATACTTATATCGATGACATCATCAGCGGTGTGATCGGTGCGATCGATCGCTCGAAGGGCGAGCTCTTCGAGATCTACAACCTCGGCAATTCCGATACGATCATGCTCCGCGACCTCATTTCCGCGATCGAGCAGCAGGTGGGCCGCACCGCCATCATCGACCGCCAACCGGAACAACCCGGCGATGTACCGCAGACCTTCGCTGACGTGCATAAGGCCGGCGAGCACTTCGGCTATGCACCCACCACCTCCATCCGCGAGGGGTTGATGCGCTTCCATGCGTGGCTCGCCGAGGCGAACGCCATCGCGCGCTGAACGCTCCGCCTACTTTCGCGCCTCCCGCGTGCCAGGTCCATCATCCACCTGCGCCGGACTTCGGCGGATACCATGCGCGTTGTCGGCATCAGCAACAAGACCCGCTACTGGCAGCACTACTGCTTCAGCAATCCGCCGGAGGGCTACCGCTATTCGCGCATGCTCGATATCCCCTGGCACATGCTGCGTGTCAGGCAGCAGTTCCTCTCGCATACCAAGTTCTTCCTTCCGCTGAAGCATGCGGACATCTATCACACGTACAACAGCGTGGTGGCCAACCATCGGCCGTGGGTGATCGAAGTGGAGAGCTACCTGCCGCGCTACCGGCCGATGCGCGAGGACCACGCGCTCTTCAAATGGGGGCAGCGGCGCCTGGCGAGCAACGATTGCAAATGGCTCCTCTTCACCAGCGAGAACAGCGCGCGCATGAACCGCGATCAACTCGTTTCCATCGGCGTGGATCCCGCCAAGATGGTGGTGCTCTACCGCGCGGTGGAACAATACCTGCCGGCCGCGAAGGACAAGGACCGCTTCATCATCCTCTTCGCTGGCAATGGCTTCTATCGCAAGGGAGGCGTGGAATTATTGAAGGCCTTCCAACGCCTGCGCCGCGATGATGCGCACCTCTGGATCGTGAGCACCTTGGAGGTGGATTGGGGTGTGTTCCCCAAGCCGGAGGAAGTGGCCTGGGCGGAGAAGCTCATCGCCGACGATCCGCGCATCACCCTGCACCGCGGTGTGCCACACGCACGATTGCTCCAGTTGATGCGCCAGGCCCATGCCTTCGTCAGTACCACCTTCAGCGATCCCTTCAACAACACCATCCTTGAAGCCATGGGTGCCCAGCTTCCGGTGATCTGTTCCAACGTCAGTTCGCTCCCGGAGATCGTACAGCACGATCGCAATGGTTGGTTGCTGCCGGTCGCCGATCGCTCCAGCGACGAAATCGCCGATGACATCGCGATACACTTGAAGAAGCTGATCGATGACCGGACGCTCTACCAACTTATGTGCGCGGAAAGTCTCGCAGTGGTGCGGGAGCGTTTCGATCTGCGCGTGCGCAACAAACGATTGATCGAGCTCTACGATAGCGCGCTGTCGTGAAGCTCACCGACGGGCTTCAGCGTTTGAAACAGCAGTGGAAATTCCGCGCGATCACGCCCCAACCCACGGTAACGGACGCGTGCGTGCAGCTGGCTTGGCCCACCACGCGCACGGAAATGTCGCTGTTCGCACCGTCGTCCGTCCATTCCCAATCGCCTACCATGTCGGTGATGCCAAGTTCTGTTGCCTTCGTGCAAGCAACGTAGAACTGGCCCCAGCTGCAGAGCTTCATGCCGAGCGCACCGCACACGTCCGCTGCCGCAGGGAATTCCAGTGTGTCGTGCTGCAAGGTCGCGATGCAGTAGAGCTCGTTCACCTGTGCGGTTCCGGATGGGCAGGGCTTGCGCTCCAGCCGCCGTGCGTTCATCAATTGGAACGCGTTCCCATCGAACACCACGCTCACCGTGGAACCGACGGCGATATCGCCCGCTTGCAGTGCCGCGTTGTCGGCCTTCACGACCGGGTATGTCGGCGATCCGTTCACGGACAAGGTCACCGGTCCACTGTTCGTCGAGTTCGTTCGCAACAGCAGTCGCATGCCCGTGGTCACTTGGCCGGGGGCGGGTTGAAGAGCGGCGTTCCACGCGTCGCCGTTCACTTCCCCATAGAGGTAGCCACCGGCCTGCAGCACGCCCGCGTTCAGCGCATCAGTGGGTACCGTCGCATCCTTGAGACCTTGCACGGCCCGGTCGTTCGCGTTGGATCCATTGAGCACCACGGCCTTGTCGCTGCGCACTTGTGCGTTCGCCTGCGACCATGCGCAGCTCAACAGCAGGAGGAAATGCAGCCGCTGTTTCATCGCAAGGTGTAACAGCAACGCACACGGCCATAGTTGTTCGCATCCTCCAGCGCACCGGTGCTGCCCTCGCTCCGGCATTGCCAGCGCCCGGCCTGCACGCCAGAGTGGGTGTGGTCGCTCGTGTCATCCACCCATTCCCAATCATCGAACATGCCTTCCATCACCGTCTGGTCCACTGTGCAGGCATGGATGTACTCACCCCAGGAACAGAGGCGCGCACCACGGTCATTGCACCATTTGGTGGCATTGAAGATCGAGACGTTCACTGTGTCGTTGCGCTGTATGCAGTATTGTCCGTTCACGGGAAGGAAACCGGCCGGGCAACCTTCACGATCGCGGTCCATGATGAAGAAGGCCGTATCCGCATAGACCATGGTGGTGATGTTCCCCGGTGTGAGCTGGCCCAGGCTCACGGGCAGTCCATCGCTGCGATAGATGTGGCGCGCGCCCAGTCCATCCACGTTCACCGTTACCGCTCCTGCGCCATTGGCCGCAGGCATGAAGCGGATCCCCAGGCCCGTGATGTAGGCGTTGCACGACGGGTCAAGACCCACGGTGATCGCCATGCCCGTGCCGCTCGCTTGGCCCCAATGATAGCGGCCGCTTTGCGATCCTTGCAGGTCGATGAGCGCTGTTCCATCCGTCGCGGGTGCAAGACCTTCCACTGTGCGTTGCGCAGGATCGCCAGCGGTGAGGACCACAGGCTTGTCCACATGGATCTGGGCCAAGCACATGGCCGTGTGCGCGATGATCGCGGTTATGGCGAGCGCGTGCCTCATCGATCGTAGCAGCAACGTGATCGGAAATTCACCGTGGGGATCTGGCGGC
>JANMKC010000453.1:0-2924 GCA_031371785.1 Flavobacteriales bacterium
GCGGGACAAACCGTCACGCACACGCAATTGGTCACATCGGCGCAAGGCAGCGGCGGGCCGCTCAGTTGGACGATCGTGCAACCCAACACCAAGGTGCGCGCTGGTGTGGATCAGGACGGCGATGGCATCTTCGACCATGATGACCTGAACGCGCGCGTGAACGTGCGTGCCATCCTCGAAGGCGCGTTCGATGGGACCACCATGCGAAGCGATCTGCGCACCAATGGTGTGTTGCCGAACACCGATCCCTTCGGCCTCGGTGCCACCGCCGCACCAAGCGTGATGAACTGGACAGGCATGGCCACACCGGTGGATTGGATGAAGTTGGAACTCCGCAACAGCGTGAACCCTTCGCAGGTAGTGGCGAGCAAGGCGGTGCTCTTGCAACGATCGGGCAACCTCATGATGCCCGATGGTGAACAAACGATCACCTTCCCCGGAACAGCCTCGGGCAACTACTATGTCGCGTTGCGGCACCGCAACCACCTTGGGGTAATGAGCTTCAGCGCGCTGCTGCTGCGCGATCCCGGCACCTTGCTCGACTTCACTTCAGCCGCCACGGCCACCTATGGCACCGCCGCGCAGAACAGCGTGAACGGGTCCATGGTGATGTGGATGGGCAACGTGACAGGTGATGGGACGCTCAAATACACCGGCGTCGGCAATGACCGCGACCCGATCCTTGTTCGCGTGGGTAGCACCGTTCCCACCAACACGGTGATCGGCTACTATGTGGAGGATGTGACCTTGGATGGCACGGTGAAATACACTGGTACCAGCAATGACCGCGATCCCATCCTGGTGAACGTGGGCGGTACCGTGCCGACCAACGTTCGCTCGGAGCAGGTGCCGTAGGCTCACGGCCACAGACGCTGGATCCGCTGCGTCCGCTCAGCGTGTATCGCGAATGACAGGCGCATATTGCGGCGTGTCCGTACACGATCGTGAACAAGAATGTGGACACTACGGGTGTATCGCACCGCCGGATCGGTCATGGCGCGGTCAGTTTTGCCTCGCATCGTCCGGTGGTCTGTCCCACGGTCGCCCCATCACGTCCGAGCGGTGCACGGAACAACCAACGTTTCCAGCCACCTATGCATCGCCGATCCCTTTTCCCAGGCCCGCTCCCCCGCTCCCTTTTCGTTCTTTTCTCCATTGCCGCCACTTATGGCACGCAAGCGCAAGTAGCGGTATGCGGTACGCCGGGTATCGATGGTCCCGTCAACGTGGCTTCAACGATCAACACCTATTACCCGGCATCGGGTACCATCAATCTTGCTGTGGGTTCCACATCGGTGGCATTGGGTGCCGTTCCCGCCACGGACCCCTACGGCAACAGCTTCGGAACCACACCGATCTCCGCAGGCGACCTCTTGCTCATTTTCCAGGTGCAGGCGGCGGACATCGATATCACGAATTCCAACCTGTATGGTTCGGGCATCGGCACATCCGGTCCTGATGGCCTGGGTGGTACTGGTTACACGAGCCTGAACAATACGGGGAGGTATGAGTTCCTCGTGGCCACGAGCGACATACCATTGACGGGTGGAACGCTCACCTTCCGGGGTGGTGGTGCAGGCAACGGCACCGTGTTCGGTTATACGAACAGGGACGGTACTGCCCTGCTCACACAGAAGCGCTTCGAAGTGGTCCGCGTGCCACAGTTCAGCAATCTCACGCTCACGAGCAACCTGGTCTGTCCGCCTTGGAACGGTTCCGCAGGAGGTATTGTAGCGTTCGATGTGGCGGGGGATTTCGCATTCGGCGGCTACACGATCAACGCCAACGCGCGCGGTTTCCGGGCGGGCTACCAGGACATCGCTGGCTCAGGCGCCAACTTGGCGAGCCTGTATGTGACGGGCACCTATGATCAGGCATCGGGCAAGGGAGAGAACATAGCGGGAACACCACGTTACATGTGGGATGGGTTCAACGCCGTGGACAATGGTGCGGCATGGAACGGATTCCCCGGAGGTGATTATGGCAAGGGTGCCCCTGGCAATGGAGGTGGAGGTGGCAACGATCACAATGCGGGTGGAGGAGGAGGCAGCAACGGAGGAGCCGGTGGCGAAGGTGGGATCGGCTGGGAAGGCGGCGGCGGTACATGGCCCAACGGTGGTAGGCCGGGTATCGCACTCCCCCAAACGCTCGGCCGGTTGTTTCTCGGCGGCGGCGGCGGCGGCGGCGATGCGAACAACGCGCTCACTGGAGTAAAAGGAGGCGTTGGCGGAGGGTTGGTGGTGATCAATGCGGGCCGCATCAGTGGTACTGGCACCATAACCGCGAACGGGGAGAACGGTGATGTGGGTGCATACGGCTCGGCACCTGACGGCGCGGGTGGTGCTGGAGCGGGCGGCACGATCTTCATCAACGTTACGCAGAACAGCCCCACCGCGAACCTGACGCTGAGCGCGATCGGGGGCAACGGCGGCAACACATTGAACGATGCTGGTTTCGAGCACGGTCCGGGCGGAGGTGGGGGTGGTGGAAGCATCTGGTCCAACGTGCTGGGTGGGACGGTATCCACCAATGTGGTGAAGGGTGTGTCGGGCAAATCCAATGGCGGTGCCGGGATCGTGCATGGTGCGATCAATGGACAGGACGGCATCGCTTCCTCCTTCCTCTTCTCAGCCCTTCCTGCATATCTGCAAGGGCAAAGCTCCACCTGCTATCCCACGATGCAGGTGACCAAGACCTCCTTCTCCGCGCAGAACAGCGTGGGTGTGCCACAGGGGTCCAACACCACATACACGATCACCGCAACGAACACGGGTGGCGCGGGCAATGCCGGTGGTGTGCGCGTGGAGGATATTCTTCCATCGGGATTCACCTACGTGAGCGCCACGGTCGCATACGGTGGTGGTTCGGCCGGGCCGGGAACGCTCACCAATTTGGGTACCGCTACGCAGCCCAAGTTCGGCGAC
>JANMKC010000459.1:0-10222 GCA_031371785.1 Flavobacteriales bacterium
CGCGCGCTACCGCGAACAGTTGGACAACATCGGCTTCAGCTTCGATTGGAGCCGCGAGGTGCGCACAAGTGATCCCGCCTACTACAAGTGGACACAGTGGATCTTCCTGCAACTCTTCGATAGTTGGTACGATCATGCCGCCCAGAAGTCGAGACCCATCAATGAATTGATCGAGCGTTTCGAGAAGCAGGGCTGGAGCAGTAATGATGACTGTGCGATCACGGGCAATGAGGAATTGGATCCGCTCACCGCGTTCAACCAGGATGAGTGGAAGGCTTTCAGCGAGAAACAACAACAACAGATCCTCCTGCGCTTCCGGCTCGCTTACTTGAGCGAGGCTTGGGTGAACTGGTGCCCTGCCTTGGGAACAGTGCTCGCCAATGATGAAGTGAAGGATGGTGTGAGCGAGCGCGGTGGACATCCCGTGGAGCGCAAACGCATGCCGCAGTGGAGCATGCGCATCACCGCTTTCGCGCAACGGCTGCTCGATGGCTTGGACCAACTGGATTGGAGCGAGAGCATCAAGGAGGCGCAACGCAATTGGATCGGGCGGAGCGAGGGGGCGATCATCAGATTCGCCCTCACCCCAAACCCCTCTCCACAGGAGAGGGACTTACGCCTTGGGTACCTGACCGCTGATCCATCCATCGCCAGCGAGTTGATGCCCCATGCGAACAACATGCGCAAGAACCCGACGGAGGCGGAGGATAAATTGTGGCAGTTGATCCGGGGAGATGAGACGGGCGGAAGGATCCGCCGCCAGCATATCATCGACCGCTTCATCGTCGATTTCGTTTCTCTTCCGAAGCGGTTGGTGATCGAAGTGGACGGTGACATCCATGATCTGCAGAAAGAAGAAGATGCCGCACGCACGGAACGGTTGAATGAACTGGGCTTTGAAGTCATCCGGTTCAGCAATGATGAAGTGCTCAAGAATGGACTTGAAGTACGCCGACAGATCATTGCCGCGCTGAGCAAGCGTGAAGAGTTTGTCGCAAGCGATGAGGCGCATTCCCCCCTCTCCTTTGGAGAGGGGCCGGGGGTGAGGGCGCATTCGGGGGGTGAGGTAATTGAAGTCTTCACCACACGGCCCGACACCATCTTCGGTGTAAGCTTCGTAACGCTCGCCCCCGAACACGAGCTGATCCAGAAGATCACGCCGCCGGAGCGAATGGAAGAGGTGATGGCCTACGTGACGCAGGCCAAGAACCGCAGCGAACGCGAACGCATGACGGAAGTGAAACGCGTGAGCGGTGTCTTTACCGGCGCATACGTGAAGCATCCGTTCACGCACATCGATGTGCCCGTGTGGGTAGGCGATTATGTGCTCGGCGGATACGGTACCGGTGCTGTGATGGCCGTGCCCGCAGGCGACCAACGCGATTGGAATTTCGCAACGCACTTCAACATCCCCTTCGTTCCTGTGACCGAGAACTGGGACATCAGCAAAGGAGCGGACGAGAGCAAGGAAGCCACGCTCGCGAACAGCGCCTTCCTCAACGGGATGAAAGTGGCGGATGCCATTCCCCGCGCCATTGATGAACTCGAAGCGAAGTGCGTGGGTGAGCGCCGCATCAACTTCCGCTTGCGCGATGCAGCCTTCGGCCGCCAGCGCTATTGGGGCGAGCCCATACCGATCTACTACAAGGACGACGTGCCGTATGCTTTGCCCGAGAGCGCACTTCCGCTCGTGCTGCCGGAAGTCGACAAGTTCCAACCAACAGAGACAGGCGAACCGCCGCTTGCAAGGGCAACGAAGTGGCGTTGGGATGCGGCCGATCAGCAATTGACCGGATCAGCAATTGGGCATCCCATTGAGACCACCACCATGCCCGGTTGGGCAGGCAGCAGCTGGTACTTCCTGCGCTACATGGATCCGCAGAACGAAGGACGCTTCGCTTCACCGGAAGCCATCAACTACTGGCAGCAAGTGGATCTCTACGTGGGCGGGAGCGAACACGCCACCGGCCACCTGCTCTACTTCCGCTTCTGGACCAAGTTCCTGAAAGACCGTGGCTGGATCGACTTCGATGAGCCAGCAAAGAAGCTGGTGAACCAGGGGATGATACAGGGGGTTGGCCGATTCGCCTATGAGCTTCTCATTGGTATTCAAAGTGATGGGCGTGATGGATCTCCACCTGTGTTAGCACTTGAGTGGATTCCATACGTCCTTATTTCTCGTGAACTACATCTGTCTTTGAAAGATGGTTCTACTGACCCAAAGCATCTCGAAGAGCTCCAGTACACGTTAGATCAGATAGGAGATTTAATCAGAGATGCCCATCCAGGCCATCAAGGCCGAATCACCTATCGCAAAGCATCTCTTGAAAGGCGCGTCGATGTTTCTATTGTGGATGGGCGCGGTGTATTGGACTTGGCGAAATATGCTGAGGCCCGTAATCAAGAGAAGAAGACACTTCAGAATGGTGCGTTTGCTCCTGGCGTTGTTGACTATTTCTGCCATCCCGAGGTCGAGAAGATGTCCAAGTCCAAACTGAACGTTGTCAACCCCGACGACATCATCGAGAAGTACGGCGCGGACACCTTGCGGCTGTATGAGATGTTCCTCGGCCCCATCGAGCAGAGCAAGCCGTGGGACACCAATGGGATCGAAGGCACGAGCCGCTTCCTGAAGAAGTTCTGGAACCTCTTCCATACAGAGTCCAGGAATCAGGAATCAGGAATCAGCGGATCATTCATCGTATCAGAGGAGGCTCCGTCCAAAGCTGAACTCAAGGTCCTGCATTCAACTTTGAAGAAGGTGCAGGAGGACATCGAGAAGTTGAGCTTCAACACAAGTGTGAGCCAGTTCATGATCGCGTGCAATGCGCTGCAAGAACTGTGGAGCAATGCGCCTTCGCAAAGTGGCTCCGGCGCACGAGGCAAACGCCAAGTGCTGGAACCGCTCACCATCGCGCTCGCACCGTTCGCTCCGCACATTGCCGAGGAACTGTGGAGCCTGCTTCATCCGGATACGGGGAAGGAGTTCCACAGCGTGACCACAGCGCAATGGCCGAAGTGGGAGGCGCAATTTCTCGTGGAAGACAGCTTCAGCTATCCGATCAGCTTCAACGGGAAGACGCGCATGCAGCTGGAGTTCCCCATCGGCCTCAGCAAGGAGGAAGTGGAAGCACAGGTCCTCGCCAACCCCGAAGTGCAACAACGCCTCGAAGGCAAGCCACCCAAGAAGGTGATCGTGGTTCCGGAACGGATCGTGAACATCGTAGTATGATGGGATCCAAGCAGCGAGCCATGAGCCACGAGCTGCGAGCTGTTGATGAGGTCAAGGCTCGTAGCTCGTGGTTCGCAGCTTTTCCATGCCTGCGGTACGCCCCTTGCATTCGAGCCGACATGGCCCGCAAATCCGTCTTCGCCGTTATCGGCACGTGTATCCTGTCGCTCGCCTTTTCCCAGAACAACCCTGTTGAGCCGAAGTCCGCGTCCGCGAACCACATCTTCCCTTTGCGCACAGTGCAACACAGCGCTTTCCAAGCGGGGGAAAAGCTCACCTACGTGTTGCACTATGGCTTCCTGAACGCAGGCGAGATCACCATCGCGTTGAGCGAAAGTGACAGGGACATCCAAGGGCGCAAGATCCTGCGCGCGTTGGGCGAGGGCCACAGCACAGGCGCGTTCAAGACCTTCTACAAAGTGGACGATCGCTACGAATCGTTCTTCGACAAGGAGGGCGTATTCCCGTGGGTCTTCACGCGGCACGTGAGCGAAGGCGGTTACACCATCGACCAGAACTACCTCTACATGCAGCACCGCCACTCGGTGACCACACAAGAGAAAAAGACCTTCGACGTGCCCGCCAACGTGCAGGACATGATCAGTGCGTTCTACCTCGCGCGTACCTGGGACTTCAGTAACGTCATCGACGGCCAAGAGTTCAACATGGACCTCTTCATGGACAATGAGAACTGGCCGTTGAAGATGAAGTACGTGGGCAAGGAAACGATCAAGTTGCGCAATGGAAAGTACCGTTGCCTCAAGTTCCAACCGCTGGTACAGCAAGGACGCATTTTCAAGAGCAACGACGACCTCAACGTATGGATCACCGACGACGGCAATCATATTCCCGTGCTGGCGCAAGCGAAGATCGTCGTGGGTTCCATCAAAATGGAACTCAGCGACTACGAAGGCCTCGCCAACCCCATCTCCAAAGTCGAGTAGCAAGGTCGGCTCCCTCTCCTCGGGAGAGGGTTGGGGTGAGGTCACACACTCCTGTTGAAATGATCCGCACCGCCTTGGCGTTCCCATCGGGGCGTCGGCCTTTCTTGCGAGCATGGGGGGGAAGAAATATTGGACGATCGGTGGTTTGGTTGTCGCTGCGCTCGCGGGTGCTTACGTGTATGTGGGCGTGGATGTGCATACACATGTCGAGTACGTGCCCGATCCGGTGGTCGCCGTGTTGGAAGACACGATCCCGGACCCGCCCAGCGCTTATGGGATCCCGCTTGATGGTTTTGTTATCGAGCGCGGCATGATCGCGAACGGGACGACGTTCAGTGATCTGCTCTCACCACATGGGATCAGCGCTGCGCAAGTTGACAGCCTGGTGAAGTTGGCCGCGCCGCTCTTTGATATTCACAAGCTCCGGTCAGGTCATCCGTACGCGTTGATCTTCACGAACGATTCCGCGCGCGTGCCCACCTATTTCGTGTACGAGGCCGATCAGGTGGACCATGTGGTCTTCACCCTGCGCCCGCCGATGAACGTGCGCTTGGACAAGCGTCCGATCCGCACCGAACAGAAAAGCCTGAGCATCGCCATCACCGGCGCGCTTTGGAACGATCTGCAGAGCGCCGGGGCGGATCCCACGCTCGCACTTTCTTTGTCCGAAGTTTTCCAGTGGACCATTGATTTCTATCACGGGCTTCAACCGGGGGATCGGTTCACGCTTGTCTATCAGCAGCAGACCGTCGATGGCGAACGCTATGGATCACCGCAGTTGCTGGGTGTGCGCTACGCGGGAAGCGTCACCAAGCAGGCATTCCGTTTCGCGAAGGACAGCGCGGTGGCATCCGCGTTCTTCGATGCCGATGGCAACAGCTTGCGCAAGGCCTTCCTGAAAGCGCCGCTGAAGTACAGCCGCATGTCGTCGGGCTTCACCATGAGCCGCTACCATCCTGTGCAGCACCGTTGGAAGGCGCATTTGGGAACGGACTATGCCGCGCCTTATGGAACGCCGATCCAAGCAGTGGGTGAGGGGGTGGTGGAGAAGGCAGGCTACGCGGCGGGCAATGGCAACTTCGTGAAGATCCGCCACAACGGTGTGTACGAAACGCAATACCTGCACATGCGGAAGATCCTTGTGCGCAATGGACAACACGTGGAGCAGGGACAGACGATCGGCGAGGTGGGTAGCACGGGCCTTGCCACCGGACCGCACGTGTGTTTCCGCTTCTGGAAGAACGGCGAGCAGGTGGACAGCCGAAAGGAGGAATTGCCCAGCGCCGAACCTGTGGCGAAGGCGGATGTCGCGGCCTTCGATCGCCTGCGCGATGGCCTTCTCGCCCAGATGGATGAGGCTGAACGCGAAGCGCAGCGGGTCAGCACGGCTTCATTCTAGTTCCGCACGCCGAGGAACCGGGAGATTCCATGAGCGCATTAGGTTTGTAAAGTAAACAAGTCTATGTTTGCGCGATCAAACCACATCAACTATGGAACACGAACTCACTCCCGCCGAAAGCCTGAAGCTCATCGAGGACATGATCGGCCAGGCCAAACGAAGTTTCCACCGCATGAGCTACTACTTCCTCGTTTGGGGAGTGCTGCTCATACTCGCGATGATCGTCAACGTTGTACTGGCCCGCGCGGGCAATCCGAACGGCGGCCTGGCATGGGCCGGTGCCGGCATCATCGGTGGCATCCTATCGAGCATCCACGGATCGCGCGAAGGCAAACGCGAAGTCGCCTCCAGCCCGATGGACCGCGTGCTGGTGTGGCTCTGGTCAGCGTTCATCATCACGATGATCACGATGATCATCGCGGGCGGAGCGCGTCATCAGGATCCCGGTGCGGGCATCGTTGTGCTCACCGGATTGCCGACCTTCCTCACCGGACAGATGATGAAGTTCAAGCCGCTCATCCTCGGCGGCATCCTGTTCTGGGTGATCGGCGCGGTCTCCTACTTCGTGGAACCGATGACCGGTGCGGTGCTCTACGTCGTGGCGATGCTCTTCGGCTACATCGTTCCCGGCATCATGCTGAAACGTCAAGAGGATGGCCTTCGCACCGCTTGATCCCATCCTGCACAACCAGTTGCGGCTCTCCATCGTGTCGCTGCTGGTGGGTGTGGAGGACGCCGACTTCACCTTCATCCTGGAGAAGACCGGCGCCACGCGCGGCAACCTCAGCGTGCAGATCAGCAATCTGCAAGAGGCGGGTTATGTGAAGGTGACCAAGACGTTCAGGGACAACTACCCACACACGCGATGCGCGCTCACGGCGAAAGGCGTGAAGGCCTTCGAGGGATACGTGAAGGCGATCAAGGGTTATCTGAAGACCTGATCACCTCTTCTTCACAAAGCGGTACCCGCCCTTCTCCGCGCCCCATACTTGCTTGTCGCTTTCGTCGTAGCCGCGGTCCCAGCTCACCATGCCGAAAGGCCCGATGTCCACTTCGCTGGTCGCATAAATGGCTTTGCCCCATGCGTTCTTGCAATCGCTGTCATGGGTACTGCCGATGAAATGTCCACTGCGCCAATGAAGCACCAGCGCGCAGCCGGGCAGTGGTTTCGCGTCGGAGGATCTCAGCGCCTGGAAGCGCGCGATGTCCGTGTACGCCCCGATGAAGTGGTGCATGCTGTCCACGTTGCATACCGTGCTGGTGAACGTGCTGTCGTCGCGCTGTTGCAGGTGGTACACCCGCTGGCGATAAGGCTTGTCCTTCTTTTTCGCCAGCGCTTGTTCCACATAGAGCCAAACGCCATCCTCTTCCTTCAGCCAGATGCGCGCCATCTCCAGTTCGATGTTGAAGTAGCTCGTGTCCTCCGCTGCTTGCGCGGCACTGGAGTAGCTGCCGACCATGTAGTACTTCAGCAGGTCGAGCGAGGGCTTTTCGTTCTGGGCGTTGGCCGTTGAAGCGAGAAGCAGCGCTGTGAAAATGAGATTCCGCATGGAACGAAAATAACCATCAAACCTCCACCCAATCCCCGCCGGCCTTTATCAACCCGATCAATTCATCCACCGCCTCCGCGGCCGGCACGTTGCGCTTCACCACGTCCTTCTCCTTGTAGAGCGTGATCACGCCGGGGCCGGTGCCCACATAGCCATAGTCAGCATCGGCCATTTCGCCGGGGCCGTTCACGATGCAGCCCATGATAGCGATCTTCACTCCTTTCAGGTGGCTGGTGCGGGAGCGGATCTTCGCGGTGGTCTCTTGCAGGTCGAAGAGCGTGCGGCCGCAGCTCGGGCAACTGATGTATTCCGTCTTGCTGATGCGTGTGCGCGTGGCTTGCAGAATGCCGAACGCAGTGCGGTTCACCAGATCATCGCCGCCGCATTTCTCAGGGCAGATCATCACACCATCGCCGAGGCCGTCGAGGAGGAGCGCTCCCATGTCGGTGCTGCTGTGGAGCATCAGGTGCAGTTCGTCGAGATTGATGTAATCGCGGCCGATGATCACCGGCACTTCGCACTTTTTTTCCATCAACCGGAAAAAGGCGGCGCGTTGTTCGGCGTATCCGTGCTCGTTCATCGTGTCGAGCAGGAGTACGCAACTCTCATCCTCTTCAAGGGCATCGATCAGCGCATCGCTCAATTCGTCAAGGGTCGTGTAGATGAAGTTGAGATCATGATGCATAGGCACATTGGCGAGCAGGTCGCCCACGGTTACGAGCGGATAGTGCCGTTCCTTCTTCTTGTCCTTCATCCACGCCGTGTGTTCCTGCACCACACCGAGCGTTCCGGGTATCTCGAAGGAGAGATGATGATCACCGATGAAGAGGTAGTCGCAGGCTTGATCCGTCAGGTTCCACTTGTCGGTAGGCACACTGTAGTGATAACCCCAAGCGAAGAGCGATGCGGGCGTGATCTTCTCCTTCGTGCTCAGGTCCGCCATCACCACAGGGACATGTCGCGCACCGATATTCAGCACTTCGCGTGCGTGGCGTCGTGCGTGCGAGAACGGGTCGATCGCCACCTGATGCACTTCATGGATCGGCGCATGGCCCCGACGCGCGCTGTAGCGATCAACAAGCGCCTGTGCCACCGGGATCTCCGCTTCAGGTTCTTCCGTGAGCGATACACGCACCGTATCACCGAGCCCATCTTCCAGCAGCGCACCGATGCCCACGGCGCTTTTCACGCGGCCATCCTCCCCATCGCCCGCTTCGGTTACGCCGAGATGCAGCGGATAGTCCCAACCGAGCGCCATCATCTTGTGAACGAGCAAGCGGTATGCCTGCACCATCACCTGCGGATTGCTCGCCTTCATGCTCAGCACGATCGCGTGGTAGTTCTCATCGCGACAAATGCGCAGGAACTCCAGTGCGCTTTCCACCATGCCGAGCGGGCTGTCGCCATACCGGTTCATGATGCGATCGCTGAGCGAACCGTGGTTGGTGCCGATGCGCATCGCGGTGCCGTGCTCCTTGCAGATGCGCACCAACGGCGTGAAGCGCTCGCGGATGCGATCGAGTTCTTCGGCGTATTGCGCGTCGGTGTATTCGCGCACGTCGAACTTCTTCTTGTCGGCGTAGTTGCCGGGATTCACGCGCACCTTCTCCACGATGCGCGCGGCGATCTCCGCGGCGTTCGGCGTGAAGTGGATGTCTGCAACGAGCGGTGCGTTGAAGCCTTTCGCGCGCAACTGCTTCTTGATCTCCGCGAGGTTCTCCGCTTCCTTCTTGCTTGGCGCGGTAATGCGCACCAGTTCGCAGCCCGCTTCGATCATGCGGATGCTTTGTGCCACGGTGGCCGCCGTATCCATTGTGTCCGTGGTGGTCATGCTCTGGACACGGATCGGATTCCCGTCGCCGATACCGACATCGCCCACCATCACTTCCCGCGTGCGCCAGCGCTCATAGCGCGTGAGCGAGGGGCAGTACATCCAAGGCTGAAGTATCGCGGTGTTCATCGCACGGCGAAGTTAGCGGCGCAGGACCGGATCACTCGGTGAGGATCGCGGGTTCCCCTTCGCCACGCGAGCGATCACGCCGTTGCAGCCAGCCGTTCACGAACAGGCAGAGCAGGATCAACGCTATGCCGAGATAGCTGCCCATGTGCATGCGCTCGCTCTCAGGCCATATCATCAAGGCGATCAAGATGGTGTACACCGGTTCCAGATTCACCGCGAGCATCACCGTGAATGGCGTGAGCTGCTTCATCACGACGATCCCGCTGATGAACGCGAATGTTGTGCAGACGAGGCCGAGCGCGAGCAGTCCCCAGAAGTCCTGTGCGGGCATTTTCCACAATGGCAGCGGCAGATCGCTACGGATGAAGGCCCACGCGTACATCACCACCACCACGGTGAGCATCTCGTAGAACCCGATGCGCACCGCGTTGTCCCGCTTCACCAGCACACCGTTGATGATGTTGAACCATGCGGAAAGCAGCGCGCTCACCACGGCTATGATGATGCCCAAGCGCGCGTGCGTTTCCAATCCGAAGATCAGCAGCAGCGCAGCGATCACGATGACGCCGAACACCACTTCGTACGCGAGGATCCTGCGCTTGAACCAGAACGGTTCCATCAATGCGGTGAACAGTGTGGAGGTGCTCAGGCAGGCGGCAGCGATGGACGCCGAGCTCATCCTGATCGCGCCGTAAAAGGTGATCCAGTGCGCGGCGATCAACAGTCCAGTGAGCACATAGTTGCGCATTTCCGGGGTGCGCGGATCGAGCGGTACACGCGTGAATGCCGCGTAGACCAGCAAACCACCAACGCCGATCACCACGCGCAGCAGGACGATGTGCGCGACGGGCTGCCCGATCAGCTTGCCGAGAATGCCCGTGAAGCCCCAGATGAGGATCGTGAAGTGGAGCAGCAGCAGCGCGTTGCGGCGGGAATTCGGCACGCGCCGAAAGTAAGCCCCACCCCGAACCTCCCCGGTGGATCAGTTGATGTTCGCCACTTTGGTGGCAAGGTCCTCCACTACTTTCTTCTGCGCCTCGATCGCCTTGCTCATCGCGTCCTGGTCCGCCAGGTTCTTCTTGATCGTGAACTGCAGGTCCTCGATCTTCTTCTTGCCGCTCTCTACGCTGCTGCCCA
>JANMKC010000069.1:0-3782 GCA_031371785.1 Flavobacteriales bacterium
GCGCCGGTGGGGTCAGCTTCGTAAGCCCTGATGTCAATTGGACCGTGACCAACTTGAACTCGTTCTCCTCATTCAACCTGAACTCCGGCGGTGATCAGGTGATCTTCCTGCAACCTTTGACCGCTCCTGCCGGGGTCTATAGCCAAGGAACGGTCAATACCAACAACGCCACCTTCACCAACTGCACCTTCCTGTACGGGTTCAGCACGGTGGCTGCTCCCAATGATTGGGTATCGTTCGCCGCCAGCACGCAACGTTCAGGTCTACCTCCGGGCAGTCTGTGCTTCAGCATGTCTCCGGCCGGTTCGACCGACTTCGTGAAATATGTGGCACCTCTGCCGGATGCCTTTCCTGTTTACACCTTACGCACGCAGCGACAATGGATCATCGAGATCGACGACAACACGCGCTGGGTATCGGAAGGCAATTGCGCGACTTATAATACGCCCAGTGCCACTTCCCCGAACTATGCCGGTGGGTTCACTTTCCCTGTAACAGCAGGCGGCTTCGTGAACGGGCGCTGGACCGGCGCGAAGAACACCGATTGGTTCGATTGCCGTAACTGGGATGATGCTGAAATTCCCATTTCAACGAGCCCAGTGCTCATCGATCCGGTCTATGCACCCATCAATAGCTGCGTGGTCGGTGTGAACGTAGCGCCACCCACCGCTTACTGCCAAACTCTCACGTTGAACTCCGCCGGGGCGGCGCGCAACCTTACGGTGCAGAACGGAGCAGTGCTTCAGGTGGGAGGCGCGGTAAACGTTACCCGAACGAGCTTCTCAGGTCCCGTGGGGGTAACTATGCTCAATGGGACTCTAACAGCTACCAACCTGAACCTGACCGGCAATGCTGGTCAGCAAGCATACTTCCGCAATGAAGTGATAGGCAACACGGTAGCCTTCAACGGCAACATCCAGATCAACGCAGGTGGTGAACTGGACCTGCAAGGTGCGGGCGTCGGGGGAACCGTGAGCTTGACCGGCAATTACACCAACAATGCGGATGCGGTCTCCTTCGATGAGCTGTACTCCACGTTGAACTTCAATGGTGCCGGATCGCAATCGATCAACACCTTGGGATCGTTCACCGAGAACTTTGGATCGGTGGCCTTGAACAAGGCATCGAACGACTTGACCTTGAACACGGCGATCACCGTCCAGACCACGCTTACGATGAACGGAGGGCGCTTGATGACCAGCACTCCGAACATGGTCACCCTGTCCAATGTGAGCAATGTGAACGGAGCGAGCCTGGCCAGTTTCGTGCATGGCCCGATGACCAAGATCGGCAATATCAATTTCGCGTTCCGCATCGGCAAAGGCACGGTGATGAGGCCGGTAACCTTGAGCTTGCTGACCGGAGGGGCAACCGATGCGTTCGTCGCCGAATACTTCCCGGCGGACCCGCATACGTCGATCGGCGTACCTATCGAATCACCTCCACTGGACCATATCAGCTACTGCGAGTACTGGATCGTGAACCGGGCTGCAGGCACACCGAACGCTTGGGTACGGTTGAATTGGTTGGATCCCCAAAGCTGCGGGGTCACCAGCGGTTTCGAAGCGCAGATGCGTGTGGCCAAGTGGGACACAACGATGTGGCGCGATAAGGGCAATAGCCTCATCACCGGAAATTACCTGAACGGGACGGTGACAACCAGCGTTCAGCAAACTGCGTTCGGTGCATTCACGCTCGCGTCGCTCGTTTCACAGAATCCCCTGCCGATCGAACTGATGTATTTCGTTGCCCGGCCCGATGGCAAGGAGGTGAAACTCGATTGGGCCACGGCAACGGAGATCAACAACGACTACTTCACGGTGGAACGCAGCGATGACGGCGTCACCTTCACCGATCTTATGCGCGTGGATGGATCAGGCAACAGCACGAGCACGATCAATTACACGGATCAGGATCGATGGCCACTATCGGGGGTGAGCTACTACCGCCTGCGGCAAACGGACTACGACGGGACAAGCACCCATAGCGACATCGTAACGGTGCAGATGTCCGGCAAGGGCGATCAAGCGATCACGGTAATGCATG
Source organism: Flavobacteriales bacterium (assembly GCA_031371785.1). Taxonomy (GTDB): domain Bacteria; phylum Bacteroidota; class Bacteroidia; order Flavobacteriales_F; family PHOS-HE28; genus PHOS-HE28. The sequence continues at coordinate 2,047 of JANMKC010000069.1, forward strand.
ATGGCAGCAGTGTCTTCGCCGTGCATGATTTTGCTGTCGGAAGTTCTATCGAGGTGATGGACATGACCGGGCGTGTCGTACAACAAGGAAAAGTGACCAGCGAAGGGCGAACGCTCGTTCCGGTCAATGCATTGATCCCTGGCGCTTACCTGCTGCGCATGAGCGATGGCACTCGTTCGGAGAGCACACGGTTCGTTCTCTGAGCCGTCCCCTCTGGAGACCACCAGATCAACGATCGCTTCGGCCCAAATGCGGCCTCGCGATAACGACCAATATGGAACAGGGGATCGGGCGTTGCGCCCGATCCCCTGTTCTTATGAACCGCCCGTCATCGCGAACGAGTCTTCGAGCGAAGCGATCGTTGATCCACATGATCGCTGACGGGATCCAATGATCGGCCCTCACCCCGCCAAGACACTGAACCGCGGATCCAGCGGGTACAAGTGCAGCAAAAGTTCATCGAAGAAGTCGGGGCCCTGTGCCGCATACCACGGCATGAAGTTGTCCCGTCGTTCTTGCAGGCCGCCGTCGGGAAAGGCCCGTTCGAAGATGCCCTTGACACGATGCAGGGCTACCTCCTGCTGCTGCTTGGCCGCACGCACGAGTTTCTCTTCGATGTGGTCGATCCCCTTCATCGCCTTTTGCGCGCCGGAGCGCACGGTTCCTTCCAACGTGGGATCGGTTTGACGCACGCGTTCCCCCAATGCGTCGAAGACAGCCTGCAAGCGTGAGCGTTCCTCGCCCAGATCCGTGGAGAAGCTTGCCAACGAAGAGGCGACGCGCGCATTGATCGCATCGGCACTGCTGAAAAGATCGGTGGCATCAAGACCGAACTCCTTCCAACGCGCAAGGTCCTTCGCTGACAAGAGCGCGGCCGAGGTCCGAAGCACGAGCGCAGGTATCGGAACCCGCAGACCTTGGAAGAGCCAGCGCAATTGGAGCCAATAGGCCAGCTCGCCGCCACCGCCGACATAGGCGATGTTCGGCAGCACGGTCTCTTGATATAGCGGACGCATAAGGACGTTCGGCGAGAAGTATTCGGGATGCAGTTCGAGTTCAACGAGCAACTGATCGAGCGTGAACTCCGGTCCACCATCGAGCACGCGATAGCGATCATCCTCACGCACGATGCGTGAGCGGTGTCCAGGCCGCAGGTGGAAGAGGTTGATGTCGCGTGCATGGGCCTGTTGCGCATAGTGCCCTTCGAGCTTCTCGTTCGCGTACTGCACGGTACGTGAAGTCACTTCGTTCAGCAATTCCTCCTGGATGATCGGGGCGAAGGCGCGCTTGAGCCGGGCGTCATCACCGTCGATGACCACGATGCCATACCGGCCGAAGAGCGCGTTGATGAACAAGCGCGTGGCCTGCGCCAGCGTGTGCTCCTCGCGATAGCATGTGCGCAGCAGGTCGCGCAGGTCATCCGCGTTCGGTCCGGAACCGAGGAGGGCTTCGGCCTCGCGCACGACCTCATCGATCCCTTGCAACGGCGCACGCCCTGCCGGGCCACTGCCATCAGCCGGCCACGTCACCTTCTTTCCGTTGATCCACGCGAACCGGATCTCCTCGCGATCATGATCCTCGGTGGCCATCCAGAACATGGGAATGACCGTGCGTTCCGCGGTGCTCAACTCGCGAGCAAGGCGGACAACGTTCAGGATCTTGAACGGCACATAGAGCGGCCGAGTGAAAAGGCAGAGCTGGTGACCCGTGGTGACGGTGAGGGTACCCTCGCGCGT
>JANMKC010000071.1:0-5250 GCA_031371785.1 Flavobacteriales bacterium
GATGCCGTTGTCGATGAGTATCAACCGGCCTTCGTTCTCCACGAGCAGGCAGCGCATGGCCCAAGTGCACAAGTTCTTCTCATCGGGCGGATGATGTTTGCTCCAGAGCGACTTGGGTACCACGCCGAACATGGCGCCGCCGTCAAGCTTGAAGAAACCTGTATCGATGGGGTAGAGGTTCATGGGATGTGAAGATGCATTGATCGGCATTCATGGCGAAACATGATGGACAGGATCAAAGATCGCTTCGCCCCAAATGCGGGCTCGCGATGACGATGGCAAAGGAATGCAGACGCGGCGCGCGAAGCCGCGCCGCGTCCGCATTCCCAACATTCCGTCACTGCGAGCCTGTCCTACGGCGAAGCAGTCTTTGATCATGAGCGGTGGACCGCGGCTCTTTTCAGTTGACAGGTCATCGTTGGCAGTTCCGTGGGATCGGGGCGAAGAACCAGCGTTGCCCAGACCACATTTGCGCATGCCTTCATCCCGCGTCCACTTCATCGCCATCGGTGGCAGCGCCATGCACAACCTGGCCATCGCGTTGGACCAGAAAGGCTACGATGTTACCGGCAGTGACGACGAGATCTTCGAGCCGAGCCGCAGTCGCTTGGAGCGATTGAACCTGTTGCCGAAAACGCTCGGCTGGCATCCGGAGGACATCACGAGCGATCTGCAAGCGGTGATCCTCGGCATGCATGCGCGGAAGGACAATCCCGAACTGTTGCGCGCACAAGAACTCGGCATTCCGGTCTACAGCTATCCGAGTTACTTCTACGAACAGACGAAGGACAAAACGCGTGTGGTGATCGGCGGAAGCCACGGCAAGACCACGATCACCTCGATGATCGTTCATGTGCTTCGTCACGCGAAGAGCGACTTCGATTACCTCGTCGGCGCGCAGCTCGATGGCTTTGATTGCATGGTGCGGTTGAGCCCCGCGAGCCAGGTGGCCGTGATCGAAGGCGATGAATACCTCGCCTCCGCATTGGAGCCCGTGCCGAAGTTCCATCTGTACAAGCCGGACATCGCGTTGATCAGCGGCATCGCGTGGGACCACATCAACGTGTTCAAGACCTTCGCGAGCTATGTGGAGCAGTTCCGCTTGTTCATCCAGGCGATCGAACCGGGTGGGAAGCTGATCTATTGCGAAGAGGATCCGGAAGTGCTGGCGCTCTCGACGGAGAAGGGCGTGAATTGCGTGAAGGTGCCGTATGGAGTTCCCGCGCACAGCATCCGCGAGGGCATCACATATTTGAACACGTCGTTCGGTGAAGTGCCGCTGCAAGTGTTCGGCAAGCACAACCTGATGAACCTGGAAGGCGCGCGCCATGTATGCCATCAGCTCGGCATCAGCGACAAGTTGTTCTACGAGGCGATCCGCACGTTCCATGGCGCGGCGAAGCGATTGGAGAAATTGGCGGAGAGCGGGAGCAAGGTCGTCTTCAAGGATTTCGCACATTCGCCGAGCAAGCTGAAAGCCACGGTGGACGCGGTGCGCGAGCAATATCCCGACCGCCGGTTGACCGCCTGCATGGAGCTGCACACGTACAGCAGTTTGAGCGAAGGCTTCCTCGATCAGTACGCCGGTTGTATGGACAAGGCCGATGCGGCGATCGTGTTCTACGATCCGCACGCGGTGCAATTGAAACGACTTCCCCCCGTGGCCCCGGAGCGGATCCGATCGGCCTTCGGTCGCGATGTGCAAGTGCTCAGCGATCCCGTTGCGCTGATGGGTGCAGTGCGGAATACCCCGTCAGAAAAGGGCGTGCTGCTGATGATGAGCAGCGGGAACTTCGGTGGCATGGACCTTCAGGCCACGGCCGAAGCGTTCATCGCTTGAACAAGAAGAACGCAGAGGCGCTGAGGTGCAGAGGGAGCGCAGAGCCTGAACACTTTTTCGTTTCACACATCCTTCTCCGCGCCTCTGCGTTGATCTTGATCCCGAAAGCGACGCAGTACCCGGTGGTGAACATAGCCGAAGAAAACGGCGTTGATCGCGCCAGCGCCAAGCAGTGCCATGAAAGTCAGCAGCGAATAGGCGTTCGCGGTAAAGAATCCGGAGACCTTGGCGCGCGCTTCAGCCTCGCTGTGCCCTTCGGCCATCAGGCCGCGCACGAGCAGGTCCACGCGGTCGGGAATCTCATGCGAGTTGATGAACGTGAAGAATACCCACGTGAACAGGCCGATCAACAACGCATAGATCGCGCCTTCACGGATGCCCGATCGGATCAGTTCGGCAAGGCCGGTCTCCGGATCCTCCTTCAGTGTGAAGTGGCCGCAGGCGTATGCGATCAGCACGATGAAGAGCAGATGGACCGGCGCGAAGCGGAAGGCCGGGATCTCGTAGCCGAGGTAGAAAAGGGCGGTGCGCAAAGCGATGGCAATGGCCGCGAGAACCAGGGTGGATCTCATGATCTCAGAAGGGGCAGGGGCAGGAGCAAGAGCAGGAGCAAGATCAGGAACAAGAGCAGGGGCAGGGACACGGTTAAGAACAGGGACAGGGGCAAGGGCAGGAGGGAGAACAGGGGCGGGAAGATGTCGTTAGCGCTTGCCGCAATAGATCGCCGGATGATCTATCATGTGGCCAAGCATCCTTCCTACTTCTTCTGACAGTGATAAGATAGGGGCGATCTCCGATTTAGCGACGTACTCGCAAGCGACCGCATGATCCAGCCAGACCTGGGTTTCGGCGTTCTCGCCATCGGCGTCGGTCATTTTTGAAACGAAGTGGGCTGGATAGCGCTTCTTCCTGTACCCCTCCGCGTATTGTGCCGTAACGGACCGCGATGATCTTCGGACCTGATCGGTCAGGGCGTATTTCTCTTCGGTCGGGAACCGCTTGCTGAGCATGAAAACGAGGCGGGCCATTTCGAAAGCCTTCTTGTAGACTTCCATGTCCTTGAATCCTGACATGACGACTATGGTTGTTGGTGGATGAACAGCGAAGGTCGCGACCATCCAGCTTGCTCCCGCGCTTGCCCCTGCCCCTGCCCCTGCCCTTGTTCCTGCTCCTTCAACCATTCATGGAAACCAGGAACTCCTCATTGCTCTTCGTTCCCTCCATGCGCGTTTTCACGAACTCCATCGCTTCCACGGGGTTCATATCGGCGAGGTGCTTGCGCAGTACCCATGTGCGTTGCAGCACGTCCTTGTGGTGCAGCAGATCATCGCGGCGCGTGCCGCTGCCTTGTATGTCGATGGCAGGGAAGATGCGGCGGTTGCTGATCTTCCGGTCGAGCACCAGTTCCATGTTGCCCGTGCCCTTGAATTCCTCGAAGATCACCTCGTCCATCTTGCTGCCGGTTTCCACGAGCGCGGTGGCGAGGATGGTGAGCGAGCCACCATTCTCGATCTTGCGTGCAGCACCGAAGAAGCGCTTCGGTTTTTGTAGTGCATTGGCGTCCACGCCGCCGCTGAGGATCTTGCCGCTGGCAGGTTGTACGGTGTTGTAGGCGCGTGCCAATCGCGTGATCGAGTCGAGCAGGATCACCACGTCGTGACCGCATTCGGTGAGGCACTTCGCTTTTTCGAGCACCATGCTGGCCACGGCCACGTGGCGTGTGGCGGGCTCGTCGAACGTGCTGGCGATCACTTCGGCCTTCACGCTGCGGGCCATGTCGGTCACTTCTTCGGGTCGTTCATCAATGAGCAACACGATGAGATAGACCTCCGGATGGTTCGCAGCGATCGCATTGGCGACATCCTTCAGCAGGATCGTTTTTCCGGTCTTCGGTTGGGCCACGATGAGGCCGCGCTGGCCTTTGCCGATGGGCGCGAAGAGATCGAGCACACGCATGCTGAGGTTGGATCCCTTCGTGGTGATATCGAACTTCTCGTCGGGGAAGAGCGGCGTGAGGAACTTGAACGGTACCCGGTCGCGCACCCATTCGGGATCGCGGCCGTTGATGCGGTCGATCTTCACCAGGGGGAAGAACTTGTCGCCCTCGCGCGGCGGGCGCACATAGCCGCTCACGCTATCGCCGAGCTTCAGGCCGGCCTGCTTCACCTGCTGCTGCGCAACATACACATCATCGGGCGAAGCGAGGTAGTTGTAGTCGCTGCTGCGCAGGAAGCCATAGCCTTCGGGCATGATCTCCAGCACGCCATCGCATTCGATGAACGCATCGAAGTTGTACTGCGTTGTTTGCTCGCGTTGCTGTTGTTGGGGGCGCTGATCGTTGGGTCGCTGTCCGCCGTCATTGCGGGGTCCATCAGTGCGCTGCTGATCGCGTTGTTGATTGTCCGGTCGCTGTTGTTGGTCGCCTCGATCACCGGCCTTTGAGCCGGGGTCTCCGCGCTGATCGTTCCGCGGTTGATCACGCTGGTCGTTGCGTTGTGTTCCACCCCGACCTGTCGGCGGTTGATCGCGCTGATCGTTCCGCGGTGTATCACCCCGACTTGTCGGTGGTTGGTCGCGGCGATCATTCGGTTTTGAGCTGGGATCACCGGTCCTCGCACCTTGATCATCGCGCGGTTGATCACGACGATCACCTGCTTTTGGTACAGGGTCACCGGTGGTTGGTGCGGGTGCGTCGCGTTGTGCATTTCTCCGGTCATCGCGAAGTGTTCCATCGCCGGTCACTTCCGCGCGGGGAGCATCACCCTCGGCAGGGGGTGTGGACGCGGGTCCTTGCTGGCCCTTGTTCTCTCTCCATTGCCGTTCGCGATCGCGGCGATCGTGCCGCTGGCCTTCGCTGCGTTCACGCGGTGCCGAAGCGTTCTCGTTCGGAGCATCCGTGGAAGGAGCGGGTGCGGCAGCAGCCTGGGGTGTTGGTCGCTCTTCCGATTCCTCTTCATCATCATCGCCCTCTTCGCCGTTCTCGTCATCGTCGTCTTCGTCCTCGTCCTCATCCTCATCATCGTCCTCTTCGGGCTCAGGGTCGGCTGAAAGCTCGGCTTCATCGGCGGTGGCCATGGCGGCGATGGCGTCAGTATCCCGGTTACCGGCCTTGGCCGCTTCCGCTTCGAGGATGCGGGCCACCAGATCGGCCTTTTTCAAGGTCTCGCTCTTCTTGATGCTGAGCTTCTTCGCGAGATCCTTCAGTTCGGCGAGCTTCATGCCCTCCAACGATGCCTTATCGTGCATGTGTTTCATCCCGGCTTACCGGGGCGGAATGTGTTCGTATGGATCGGCGCTGTGCGCCATGAGAAGCCTCTGGGGCTCCGTTCGTTTCTACAGGATGATCGCTTGGGGGAGGGCTGGCGCCGGTGGCACCAACTACGAAAGACAGTGCAATGATAAACGGAAGC
>JANMKC010000015.1:0-21911 GCA_031371785.1 Flavobacteriales bacterium
TCGCGTGAAAGAGATGGGGCAGTTCGTCGAGGGTCGGCGCGATGGCACATGGAAATGTTTTTCAGAGAATGGCGCATTGATCGCGCAAGCGGGCTTTGTGCATGGGGTTCGCCAGGGTACTTGGGAATTCCGCGACCAGCATAATGCGGTGACCGGCCGCTTGCGATACAATGAAGGCCGATTGGCGAAAGGCGAGCAGTACGATCCCAAGGGCGAACTGATCGCGCAGCGCGACTACTGAGTCCAGCACTCGAACAAGAACGAACGGCGACCCTTGGGTCGCTGTTCTCATGTTGATCGGATGGTCCGGTTATCCCTTCTTGAACAGGTTCCCTTTTTCCGCCATCGCCTTGAACTCGATGGCGTGTCCGTCGGGATCCTCGATGAAGAAGCTCATCTGTTCGCCCACCTCGCCCTTCATCACCACGTTGGGTTCCATGAAGAAGCTGACGCCGACCTTCTTGCACTTGTCGCGCATGTTCTTCCAATCGTCCATGTCCAACACGATGCCCCAGTGGTGGCTGGGCACATTGCTGTGCGGGTTGTACACGCGTTTGGGTTCCACGAGGCGCGGCAGTTGCTGTATGGTGAGCTGGTGGCCGAAGAAATTATAGTCCACCCAGTTCGCGGCGCTGCGTCCCTCGGGGCAACCGAGCAGCCCGCCATAGAACGCCTTGATGCGCCGGAGGTCCGTGGTGGCGAAGGCGATGTGGAATTTTCCCTGCAACATGCGTTGGCCGCCGAAGTTTTAGCGAAGGCGACGCCATGAAGGTAAATGTGAATTGCGGAACACGTGCTAGGCTTGCTCGGGTTGTTGGTTGTTGGTTGCTGGGCTGCCGACCATCACGACTACGAACCAATCCAACAACCATCAACCAACAACCAACAACCAACAACCAACAACCAACAACCAACAACCAACAACCAACAACCAACAACCAACAACCAACAACCAACAACCAACAACCAACAACCATAGAACAAGAACGCCGCCCTTGTCGGAGAGCGGCGTTCCATTTTCCCTTGGTCGTCGAAGCGCTCTGGCGAAGGCGACTGATCATCGCTCCCTCCCCACCGGGGAGGGCAGGGTGGGGTATCAATCCTCGTCCTCGTCCTCGTCGCTCTTGCTCACCTCTTCCTTGTCGCCATCCTCGTCCTCGTCGACATCCACCTCATCCTTGTCCAGATCGTCGTCTTCGGCCTCATCAGCGCCGTCCGGTGTTTCGATGCTGTCGGCATCGGCACCGTCCGGATCATCGGCAGGAGTAGAGGCCTCATCCTGATCGAGGAACTGGTCGATCTCCTCGCGGCTTTCCGCGTTGATCTTGATCAGGTAGATGGCGTCGCTGGTGCGCAGCTCGATCACGCGCAGGCTTTCGCCCTTGGCTGTGGCGATGGTGCGGATGTGCGTATTGTCGATGCCGTCAGGGTATTGCTCCTGCAGCTTTTCGCGCAGGTCGACCGTGAGCGTGTTGAACGAGCGTATCAGTCGTTGCATGGGAGTGCGTCTTACATGTCCAGGATGTAGGCGAAGATCAATGGTGCCACAATAGTAGCATCGCTTTCGATGATGAACTTCGGCGTGTCGATGTCCAATTTTCCCCAGGTGATCTTCTCGTTCGGCACGGCACCGCTGTATGAACCGTAGCTCGTGGTGCTGTCGCTGATCTGGCAGAAGTAGCTCCAGAAAGGTGTCTCGCGTTCGAGGTCCTGTTGCAGCATGGGCACTACGCAGATCGGAAAGTCGCCCGCGATGCCGCCGCCGATCTGGAAGAAGCCGATGCCCTCGGTGCCCGCGTTGGCGGTGTACCAATCGGCAAGGAACATCATGTACTCGATGCCGCTCTTCATGATGGACGGCTTGCAATCGCCCACCATACAATGCCCAGCGAAGATGTTGCCCAGCGTGCTGTCCTCCCAACCGGGACAGATGATCGGCAGGTTGCGCTCCGCAGCGGCCACCATCCAGCTGTCCTTCGGATTGATCTGGTAATACTGCTTCAGCACACCGCTGTTGATCATGTCATAGAAGTACTGGTGCGGAAAGCGACGACCGCCGCTCGCTTGATCGGCCTTCCACAGATCCACCGCGTGCTTTTCCAAGCGACGGAACGCCTCGTGCTCGGGAATGCAGGTGTCCGTCACGCGGTTCATGCCGCGGTCAAGAAGGTCACGCTCTTGTTGTGGTGTGAGATCGCGATAATGCGGCACGCGCTCGTAGTGGTCGTGTGCCACGAGGTTCATCACGTCCTCCTCCAAGTTCGCGCCGGTGCAACTGATGATGTCCACCTGTCCTTTGCGGATCATCTCCGCGAGGATCTTGCCGAGCTCGGCGGTGCTCATCGCGCCAGCGAGCGAGATCAGCATTTTCTTGCCTGCGGCCTTGTGCGCCTTGTAGCCCTTCGCCGCATCCACCAGCGCGGCCGCGTTGAAGTGCAGGTAGTGCTTCTCGATGAAGCTGGAGATCGGACGTGAGCCGACTGCGCTGGGCGCGGTCACCTTCAGGTCCGGCTTGACGATGGGTTGGGTCTGCATTGCGGGCGAAATATAGAGGCGCGATGTGATGCGCAAGTGTTAGTGAGAAAGTGAAAGGGTGGATCCCGTGGTTCAGACAACCAGTACTTTCTGATCCTCGATCACTTCGCGGAACTGTGGCGAGACCGCACGCAGGTCCAGCACGTCAACCTTGATGGGCAGGTCGCTTTCGCTGAACGCGTCCTTGAGAGCGAAGAGTTGATGCAGTTCCAGAGGAGCCTCGTCTTCTACCGCAAGATCGAGATCGCTGAAGTGTTTCGCGCGGCCTTGCACGCGCGAGCCGAATGCCCACACACGGGCGTTGGGCAATCGCGCGAGCAGGATCGATCGCACGGTTGCGAGCAGGCGTGGTTCCAGATCAAGCATGGAACGAATCAAGTTGATCGAGCAGATAGCGTGCGTCGATGGCGAAAGCACGGACCAGTTCGTAGGTCTTCTCGGCTTTGCTGCGCGCATAGTCGTGGCTCGTGGAGTTCCGCGCTTCATTGTAGTTGAACCACTGCACCGGATCGGTGATCAGGCCCGACCGCGCGGCTTCCCTGAAGACGTCCTTCCTCGGCATTCCTTCCATACTGTTATCACCACGCCATTCGAAATGGCGGCGCAGCATCTTCCATGCAAGCTCGTAGGTGTATTCGAACCGCTGGATGGTGCCGTCGCGAACGATGTCTTCCACGGGCGACATGGCAAGCGCCTGATCCAAGGTGCGAAGCGCGTTCCTGAACGGATCGAGAATGAGCTTTTGCGCGGGCATGACGCCGTGAAAATAGGCAACAGGTTCGTCGTCACATGCGCGAGCGATCGCTCTTCCGCAGAGTTCGTTCCATACGGCAAGCAATTCTTGGTGTGACCGTGTCGGAGATCAACTCAACGCACGAGCGAAGGATGCTCGCGGGAGACAAGAGATCAGCGCGGCGAGAGATACTTCGCGAGGTTGGACAGCAACTGCTCCAATGTATCAGCGCTGATCGAACCGATCGGATCCTGGATCGCGGAGATCGATACGGTCGTTAGGAAGCTCGATCGAATGAGTGCTGGGAAACCCAAGCCCATGCTGCCGAATTCCGCGTGGTCCTTGTCGATGACCAGATCGAGGTCCGGAATGAACAGGTGCGTTATGCTGGAGATGGCGCACACAAGAAGATCTTCATACGGTGCCAGCTTCTTCAACACAACGGCTGGTCGCAACTTCACTTTTCCATCGGCCTGTTGGAAGGCCACACGCACTATGCGCCTTCCTTCCATGGCCGATAGTGCGGATTGGGTTCTTTCACTTCGATATGGCTGATGTCGGGTTCATCTTCCGCATAGGCGGCGCGCTCGAAGGTGCGCATGGAGTCGGATGCCCAAGAGTCTTCCACTATTTCCGTCGTCACCGCCACATTGAACTCTTGCTGGAGTTCCCGCTCGAGTTCCTCGGCGCTGTTGTACTTCTTGAACAGGTCGTCCAACAGATCGGATGCGAACTGCTCCTTCTCCCGCTTCGCCTTCGCGTTCATATACCAGAGCACGGCAACAAGAACAATGAGGAACGCGGTTGCAGCAGTTTGCTTGTCGAGCACCGGCTTCTGCACCACCTTCAGGCTGTCACCTGCTTGCAGACCTTCCCGCTCCACCAGTTGATAGACTTCCTGTGGCGTCCGGGCTTGCGCGGTATCGAGGATCACTTGTTTCACGTCGGGAAGTTACGACGCGGTCGCATCATCATTCGGCAGGGTCCGTTCAGCACTGCAAGTATTTCTTGGCGTAACCGTGCCGCAGCGAATTCAACGCACGAGCGAAGGACGCTGACGCGAAACAAGGGAGGTTGATTCAGTGCTTGAACCAAATGATGTAGGCCAGCCCTGCCCATGAAACGTAAAGGAGTACGGTCGTGATCATGAGCAGCCGATTTGTTCCTTTCGTCGCTCTGCGATCTTGATATGGCAAGTGGACAAGGAATAGCAACGCGAACAGAATAATAGATAAGCTGAAAAGTCGCCGCCGAGAGGGGTTACTGCTACGCCATAGCAATGAGAATAGCGCAGTACACTTGATCACGTAGCTCAGCCATGCAACGGCTGAGAAGCACATGATCCATCTACCTTCTTCAGGTGAAATGATGGATGCGCTCATCGTAATCCTGCTCCTGCGGGTGCGTGATCAACGTCACTTCCCCACCAACTCCGCCTGCGGCAAATACCCCAACAACTCCATCATCCGCTCCGCGCTCTGCACTTCCGCAAAAACGCGATCGGTGAGACTTCCGTCGGCGTTGCGATCGATGAGCACGTGCTTGGGTTTGGGGATCAGGCAATGCTGGATGCCGCCGAAGCCGCCGAGCGAATCCTGGTAGGCGCCCGTGTTGAAAAAGCCGAGGTATTGCTTGCGGTCCTCGCGGTACTTCGGCAGGTAGATGGCGTTCACGTGCTGTTCGCTGTTGTAGTAGTCGTCGCTGTCGCAGGTCATGCCGCCGAGGAAGACGCGCTCGTACTCATCGTCCCAGTTGTTGATGGGCAGCATGATGAAGCGCTTGTTGATCGCCCACGTATCGGGCAGCGTGGTCATGAAGCTGCCGTCGATCATGTTCCAGCGTTCCTTCTCGTTCTGTTTTTTCTGGTAGAGCAAACTGAAGAACGTCGCGCCGCTGTCGCTAACCGTGAAGCTGCCGAACTCGGAAAAAATGTTCGGTTCCTGCACATGGTTCTCGTCGCAGATGTCCTTGATGCGGCCGATGATCTCGGTGATCATGTAGTCCACGTCGAAGGTGTAGTTGAGGCTGTTCTTGATCGGCAGTCCGCCGCCAATGTCGAGCGTGTCGAGCGTGGGGCAGAGCTTCTTCAGGTCGCAGTACACATTCACGCACTTTCCCAGTTCGTTCCAGTAGTAAGCGCTGTCGCTGATGCCGGTATTGATGAAGAAGTGCATGAGCTTCAGTTTGAATTTGCGCTGCTTGCTCACGTTGCGCATGTAGAACGGGATGATGTCCTTGTAGCCGATGCCGAGGCGGCTGGTGTAGAACTCGAACTTGGGCGCTTCCTCCGCGGCGATGCGGATGCCGATGTCGCACTGGCTGTTGATCACTTCATCGAGCTGGTAGAGCTCGCCCATGTTGTCGATGATGGGGATCACGTTCACACCGCTGTTCTTCAGGCGGCCGATGTTGCGCAAGTAGCGTTCGTCCTTGTAGCCGTTGCAGAGTATGGTGGCCTCGCGCGAAAGCTTGCCGCGTTCCATCAGCAGTTCGATGATCTCCAGGTCGTAGGCGCTGCTGGTCTCGAGGCTCACGTTCTTCTCCAGCACCTGCTCGATGATGTAGCTGAAGTGGTTGCTTTTCGTGCAGTAGAAATAGTTGTAGGTGCCCACGTACTTGTGTTCCTTGAAAGCCTTCGAAAAGCAAGCACGCGCCTGATCGATCTTCTCGCCGATCTTGGGCAGGTAGGTGATCCGCAGAGGCGTACCGTGCTTCTGGAGGATGTCCATCTGCGGCAGATCGTTCCACGTGAGCGTGTCGTTCTCGAACTTGAACTCGTCCTTCGGGAAGTCGAACGTTTGCTCGATGAGGTCGATGTATCGGGTCTTCATGGTTCGGGAGACAGTGGACAGTTGGCCGTGGCAGTATGCAGTCCGCAGCCTGCAAGCAAGTGGCGATGGTCATTGCTGCCAACTGCCACTGCCAACTGCCAACTCAAGAGAGCGAACGTGCTTCGGAGCGTGTTTGCGAACGGTCGCACGGTTCCGGAGGCCACGCACGCGTTCATCAGCGGAAGGCGTGGGGCGCGTGTTCGCGCGGAAGCAGGGCGGACCATGTGAGGTCACAGACACCGGTGCTTCGTTTGTTCATCGTTCGCGCGCGCGATCAGCGTCAAAAGTAGATGGACGGAAGATCCACGGCACGCGCGCACTGAAAATTCTTCGATCGGTACAACGGTTCACAACCACCGCTTCCGCCGGAACCAGATCAGCATCACGACGGAGATCGCGAACATGATGCCCATCACCACAAAGTAGCCGTAGCGTGCATGCAGTTCGGGCATGAAGTCGAAGTTCATCCCATAGATGCCGACGATGAAGGTGAGCGGGATGAAGATGGTGCTGATGATGGTGAGCAGTTTCATCACCTGTGTCATGCGCATGTTCTGCCCCGCGTGATAAGTGTTCTCGAGGTTGGTGAGCATGTCGCGGAAGGTGTTGATGCTCTCCGCGATGTACACGGTGTGGTCCTGCAGGTCGTTGATGTAACGGCGCGTGCCCTTGTCGATGAGTTCGGTCTGCGCGGTGTTCATGCGGCCTGCGAGTTCGCGCGTGGGTGTCACGTAGCGGCTCACGGTGATCAGCAGGCTGCGGATCTCCTGTATCGTGAGCAGATCCTCGTTGCCCGGCCGCACGGTGACCTTCCGTTCGAGTTCTTCGATGCGCTCGCCGAGATCCTCCACGATGAGGAAGTAGTTGTCGACGATCACATCGAGTAGTGCGTAAAGCAGATAGGACGGTCCCATTTTCCTGACACGGCCGGTAGCATGGCGGATGCGATCGCGGATCGGATCAAGGATGTCGCCCGGCATCTGTTGGAAGCTGAGCACGAAGGTTTTTCCGAGCACGAAACTGATCTGCTCGCTGATGATGCCTTCGGTTTCCGGATCGAGGCTCAGCATTTTGGCCACCACGAACAACGTGTCCTGGTACTCTTCCAGCTTCGGCCGGTGATCGGTGTTGAGCACGTCTTCCAGCAACAATGGGTGCAGGTTGAAACGCTCACCCACGGCGCGGACCACCCCCACGTCATCCAGGCCATCGATGTCGAGCCATGTGGTGTACTTCGCGGGGTCGCCGAGCTCGAATTCGCTGATGTGCTTCAGTTCCTGCTCCTTCCACTCCTCGGTGTTGTAGGTGAACACGCGGATCGTGGTGAGCATGCAACTCTCGCCCACGCCCACGAGCGAGCCGGGGGGCATGCCTTTCTTGTCGCTGCGTTTGGTGACCTTCCTCATGGTACGTTGGGAATGTCGGTCACAATGCGGCGCGTGGGATAAGGGATCTCGATGCCCTCGGCACGGAATCGTTCCACGATGGTCTTGTTCAGGTCGTAGTGCATCATGCGCGCGGTGATCGGATCCTTCGCCCAGACGTAGGCGCGCAGGATCAAACTGCTGTCGCCCATACGCACGAGGCGTACGGGGATCGCTTCGTGCATCTGGTCGAATTCGTTGGCGGTGCGGCGGTCCACATGACCGGGATGGGCCAGACAGATCTCCGTCAACAGCGCGATCGCCTTGTCGAGATCCGTAGCATAGGCCACCGGCACCTCCACGTATTCGCAGGTGGCGGGATCGCGGATCGTGCTGTTCACGATGAACTCGTCGCTGATGATCGAATTGGGGATGATGATGCGGCGGTTCTCGAAGGTGAGCACCACGGTATGGCGCAGGGTGATGTCCTCCACGATCCCACTGCGGTCGGGCAGGCCGGGGCCGGTGGCGCTGTGGCCGATGAGGATGTTGTCGCCCACACGGAACGGTTTGAAGGCGACGATGAAGATGCCGCTGATGATATTGCTGAAGGCCTTCTGCGCGCTGAAGCCGATCAGCGCCGCGAGGATGCCCGCACCGGCGAAGAGCGTAACGGCGAATGACCTGAAGCTCGGGATGATCCAGATGATCGCGATGAGCGACACGATGGCCACGATGCTGCGCAGCGCATTGCGCAGGAAACGGAAGCGCGTGAGCTGGTCATGTCCCTGCGCTTTCGCACGCGCGTACCCGGCGCGCAGCAGACTGATGAAGATGCGCTCCACCACGAAGGCCATCAGGATGATGAGCAGGATCTTCAGCAGCACCAACAAGTGCGGGCCGATGCCACCGTCGCGGACGAAGAACGCATGAAGGTCGTGCAACACGCGGCGAACATAGTCGCACAGGCATCGTGCCTGTGGCTCTCCGCTGATGAGGAACGAACAGCGCGTGGTTCATGGTAGAACAGGCATCCTGCCTGTTTTCCCAACCGCATTGTTGAACAGGCATCTTGCCTGTTCAGCATGCCCTGGTCCTACACCTCGATGCGGTCCCGCTCAATGATCCGACGGAATTCCATGGACACGGCGTGCAGGTCAAGCACATCCACCCTGATCGGGAGGTCGCTTTCCGAAAGATCGTCGCGCAATGCGAAGATGGCATGCGGGTCCAATTCATCCGGCCCTTCCAACGCGAGGTCCAGGTCGCTGAACCGTTTGGCGTGGCCGGTAACGCGCGATCCGAACGCCCAGATCCGCACACCGGGTATCCGCTGATGCAGGATCCTTTTTACCAGAGCGAGATGGTCCGCAGCGAGATCAAGCATGGTACAGGCTCAGGTTGTCGAGCAGCTCGCTGGCGTCCGCGATGAAGACCTTGGCGCTCGCGAACACCGCTTTCGCAACGGACTCATCATAAGCGTGCGTGCTGTTGTTGCGGGCATCATGGTGAAGGAACCATCGCTCCGGAGAGCTGATCAGCCCACTGCGCGCGGCTTGGCGGAAGATGTCCTTCTTGCTCAACTTGTAGGGATCGATCGTACCGTTCCATTCCAAGTGCCGCTTCATCATCTTCCAGCACAGTTCGTACGTGTACTCGAAGCGTTGGATCGCACCATCGCGCATAAGGTCGCTCGGATCCTCGATGGCCAAAGCACTCATCAATGCGGCCAATGCGCGGCGCAGGGGAGTGGTATCGATCTTCCGTTCGGTCATGTGGAGCGAAAGTAGTTGCCCCAAAGAACTCGCGCGGGCGTCCACGCCCGTGCGCTCGAATTCCAAGCGTCCACGCTTGCATCACGCCCCTGTCAACGCCGTCCTCAACGCCGTACCACCCGGAATATCCTTCGGCTCCGCGCCGCTGCGGAACAAGCGGAGGCCAATGCCTTCCACGCTCATCAGGTCGTCGTGTACGTTCAGCAACGTGCCTTCGCGCAAGCCGACAACGGTCGAGCGCTGGTTGAGCGCGAGGAACTCGTTGATGCGCTGGTCACGGCTTTCACCGCCATGTCCTTCGAGCTTCGCTTCCGTGTAGTGCGCATTGATCTGGAAGGGCACGAGGCCCATCGCGCGCAACGTCGGCACTTCCGTAATAGGCATGTCGTTGGTGGTCATGATGGAGGGGCAGGCCACATTGCTGCCAGCGCTCCAGCCGATGTAAGGTGTGCCAGCGAGAACGCGCACACGGATGGCACGCAGCAGTTCCGTGCTGTACAATGTGCGGAGCAATTGGAACGAATTTCCACCACCGACCGCGATGGCGTCGGCGCTCATCAGTGCTTTCACCTTGTCCACCTCGGAGTGCAGGCTGAAAAGTTCATGTCCCATTTCCGCGAAGGCACCCTGCGTGATCCGCGTGTATTCGTCCATGCTGAACGACACCGCCGCGAAGGGCACGAAGGCGATGCGTTTGCGTTCGCCGAGGAAGTTGGTGATGTGCTCGCGCGGCCAGCCGAGATAGGGTTCACCCGGCAGCGTGGAGTTTGACAGCAGCAGTAGTTTCATGTCAGTTCTTGATCATCGCATCATTGTCTCCTATGCCCAAGGACCTTGGGTTCTCTGTGACCTCCGTGCCGGAGCCTGTCCCGATGGAAGAGGGATGGTGGGTCTTCACTCGAAATGTGTGAGCGATCCGGTGATGATGAGCCGCAATGTAGCCGGATCGCCGTCCGTAGTGATGGTCACGCCGCGTTGGAGCGGGCCTTCCGGAGCGCGGCCGTTGAAGCGCACGATCACCGGGCCGCTTCCACCGGGCGGTATCGAGCGTTGTGGCAATTGCGCGGCGGTGCAATCACAATCAGCCTTCGCGCTGAGGATCGACATCCGCGTGTGGCCGGTGTTGCGCACCATGAACACGGCTTCGCGCGGCTGAAGCTGCGGGAACGATCCGAGGTCTTGCGTGATCGTGCCCGCCAATACATCGTACACGTTGCTCGTCACTTGTTCCACCATGCTGTCGGCATCAACGAGCATCACTTGTTCGATCTCGATCCTTCGTTCCCGTGATGCTCCGACGCTGTACACCGATCCCTTCAGGTCCTTCAGTTCATCGCTCACGCCGTGCGCGCTCTCGTCTTCACCGAATGGTGACTTGCGGATGGTGAGTCTTCCACCCTTCGTCGCCTTAGCTTCGAGGTAGGGGATCAGTGAACCGCGGTCCACGATACGCAGGTAATTGATCATGCTCGATATGCGGCGCAGCGAAAGGTTCTTGTTGTAGTCGCTCTTCGCCAACGGGCTCGCGAAACCGCGCACTTGCAGTTCGATACGCTGTCCTTCCTTCAGCGCTTGTTCCAGCAGGGCGATGAAGTCGTTGAGCTGCGCGAAGCCATGATCCACCTGATCGCGGAAGAAGGCGTCGATCGCTTCGGTGCCGCTGGCATTGCCCTTCCACGCGTCATGGTAGTCCGGCACCAGCGCTTTGTACGCATCGTACGTGCGGGCGTAGTCTAGCGAGGTGAGCGTGTCCCACGTGCGCGGATCGGGTTCGTCGTTGTGGAAGTACAAACGGATCGGCAGTTTCTCGCGCAGGGATGTGATGCGCTTCATCGCGGTCTCCGACGTGATGTGCGGGATCGAGTCCTTCAGTTCCGCGATCGCTTTCGGATAACTGTAGCGATAGATGTCGTTGCAGCAGGTCTCGCCTTTCTTCGCCAACGAGCCGATGCGGTTGCTGGTGAAGTAACCGGTGCTGTTGTTCCGGTCGAACGTCGGGTAGAGATCGTTGGCGGGGCTGTTCAGCGGAAAGCCGAAGTTGACCGGCGGGGCGAAACCGTTCGGGGTGGTCTCACAAACGAAGTTGTCGAAGCCGCCGAAGCCCGGCAGGAAGTCGGAGCTGAAGTAGAGCTTGCGTTGATCCACGTCGAAAAATGGGCAGGTTTCATTGCCGGGCGTGTTTATCGGCGGTCCCATCGGTCGCGGGTTCAGGATGCGCGTGCCGCTGATGTCGCAGACCCAGATATCCATGCCCCCTTGCCCTCCCGGCGCATCGCTCGCGAAGTACATCGTGTTGTGTCCGTTCCCCCCGATCACCATGGGTTGCGTGGTGATGTGCCCGTTGTTGATGCCGGGAATTTCCTGCGCCTCGCCGAGCGTTCCGTTGTTCCATGCGCTCGCGTTGATGGCGCATCGCCCTTCGCGATCGCATCGCGTGAAATAGAACCACTGCTGGTCCGTGCTCCATGCGCTATTTGCATTCTCATGCAGGTCGTTCACCTGCGCGGGCATGCGCGAAGGCGTGTTCCATTTCCCTGCTCCTTCGCGCGATGAAAGAACGATCACATGATAAGCGCCGGTATCCTGCACTTCGCCTTCGGTGTTGGTTTCGCCGCGTAGCGAACTGAAATAGAGTGCGCTGTCCGGCCCGATGCGTTCGCCGAACTCACTGTCGTAGGTGTTCACTGGTTGCGGCAGGTGCTCGATGTCCACCGTCTCGGGATCGGCCATCATGCGCTTGGCCATCGCGCAACCTATCAGCGCATTACGCGCACGGCGCGCATCGAAGCTGGTACTGTCCTTCGCGTGCTGCTTCACCTTCTGCCAGGTCTTCTGCGCCACATCGTAGTTACCGGCGCATAGATGCATTTCGGCGAGCCATCGCTGTGCTTCCGGATGTGTGCGCCCGTTGTCCTTGTGCTGCACTTTCTCATACGCTGCGGCCGCTAGTGGATACTGGTTGCTCAGTCTGCAGGCTTCCGCGTACTTCCACTGAAGTTCCATGCGGCCGGACTCCTGGCCGAGCGCTTCCGAATAGAACCGCGATGCACCATAGTTGTCGCCCATGCGCACGGCGTTGTCCCCCCAAATGGTGAACTGCGCTGCGCTTTGCGAATAGGTGGAAATGACGCACGCCCCGCTCATGGCGAGCATTCCAGCGCGCGCCAAACCTCGAATGGCATATCGTGTGACCGCTTTCACTCTTTCACCCTTTCACCCTTTCACTCTTTACACTTCCTGCACTCTTCTCACATCTGCGTCGGACACGCCTTGAACCTGCACGGCACAAGTGGTTTCTTCCGGAACACGCGCACAGCGGTGATCTCGATGCCACCGCGATTGCGGCTCGCGGGCACGAGATCGCAGAAGTTGATGTCGTAGCTCAGGCCCAACGTCCAATCGTCGTATTCGGATCCCGCGAAGATGTAGCCCGCATCGCTCGCACGCCAGTAGAGCCCGGCTTGTACGGTTCGGAAGTAGGTGTATCGATCCAGAAGGATGTATCGCACGCTCCCACCGAGATCCAACTCGCTGAACTTCGCTTGTCCGCTGAACTGGAACATCGGTTCCACATCCACTTTTTCGCTCACGGGGAAGCGGCTGATCACGTGTATCACACCGCGCTGGTCCAAGGGTGAGGCCTCACCATTGTTGAAGGCCACATCGGGTTTCGTGAGGTTGAAGAATGCGAAACCCGCCTCGATGAGATCGCGCTTCGTCGGCGTGTAGCGATAGGTGATGCCCGCGTGCAGATCGGGATGCGTGAGCGCCGCGCTGGTGAATTGCTCGTTGCTGCCGAGCGATGGATCGTAGTAGAAGCCGTTGTACTGCGTGTCGAAACGAAGTTCACTATAATCGATGCTCAGTGATGTGAGTCCAAAGCGCAAACCACCAGTGAGGCTCTGGTCGTTTTGCTTGCCGAACTTTTCAGTCCAGCTCGCACCCAGGCTGAAATGAAAGGTGTTCAGGTGCGAATCACCCGCGCGATCATTGTACAACCACGCTCCGCCTCCGAGACCTTGCACCCCCGCAAGGTTGGCGGCATCACCGCCGATACCGAATGTTCTGTAAGGCACGGTAACGCTCCGCCATTGCTGCCGGAAGACCGCTCCCACGCGATAGTCACCCTCGAACAGCCCGGTGCTCGCGGGGCTCAATGCATAAGGCGTGTTGAAGAACTGGGAGAAGTGGATGTCCTGAGCGGAGGCGGCTGAAGCGCAGAGCAACGCCAATGCGTACAGCGTATCGCGTATCGCGTATAGCGATCCGGTACGCGATACGCGATACGCTGTACGAAGTGCGACATTCATCATCGTATCACCGTCACGTTGCCCTTCTTGAAGAAATGCTGCCCGTCCACGCACGTCACATCGAGCCAGTAAACGAAGACCGCCGGATCCACGGGTTTGTCTTTGTAGGTCGCGTCCCAGCCCAGCGCTTGATCGGTGGTTTCGAACACAATCTCACCCCAGCGATCGAACACTTTGAAGTCGAGCGTGGAGATGGCGCGGCCGCGTACGAACAGCACATCATTGTTGTGATCACCGTTCGGTGTGAACGCATCGGGAACGAAGACATCCGGTTCGTCGCAGTTCACTTCGTACACCTTCACGAACACTGAATCGCTGCGTGTGCAGATGCCGTCGGTGATCACCACATTGAACCAGGTGCTCTCCGTGACGAAGGCGGAGGGATGCGCGATGGTGGGATCGCTCACCGCACCCGGCGGCGACCAAGCGTAGTTGACACCGCTTCCAGGAGTGGCCGTGAGATGCACGGTGGTTCCCGCGAGCACGATGGACTGATCCACACTGGCACCGACCGAACTCCCATAGATCGGTGACACGGCCACGGTGATGGATCCGTCCCACACGCAATTGGCGGGCGATACCACATGCACCGCGTAGGGTTGTGTTTCCGCAGGACTTACCTGCACGCTGGTGGTCCCCTGTCCATTGTCGATACTGTCGGTCGGCACCCAGGTGATCGTACTTCCGGGATTTATACCGAGCGCCGAGAGTTGTGCGACCGCATCGGCGCATATCAATGAATCGCCCGTGATCGAAGGGTCGGCGAGTTCCACATGTACATGCACACTGTCCGAACCAGCGCACGGCGAGCCCAGTGGTCTGACATAGAACGTCGCGTCGCCGCTGATAGGCACGATGGCTATGCTGTCTCCCGGTGTGGAATTGAGCGTATTGATGAACGCCGGGCTGCTGCTCCATTGGAACAGTTGCGCGGTGCCGAAGCTGTTGGCGGTGAGCGTGGCGGTCGCGTTGGGGCCACAGATGGTCTGGTCCACGCCCGCATCGATCGTGATGCTTTGGACGACCACGGTCTGTGTAATGGTGTCTGTGCAAAGCCCGTTGCTGATGAGCAGGGTATATGTGGTGGTGACAGGTGGCGATGCGATCGGGTTGGCCACGGTGGTGCTCGTCAGGAAATTCGGCGGGCTCCAATGGAACGTGATGTTGGGGTTGTCGATGGGCAGCACGCCGATCTGCACGTTTCCACCGGCGCACACGGAGGTATCGTTCAACGCATAGCCTTCGTTGCCGAGCACCACCACCTGCTGGCGCATGGTGTCCGTGAGGTTGCAGGTGGCGGCATTGCTGGCGATCAGCGTAACGGTGTACACGCCCGGTGCATCGTAGAGATGTGATGGGGAAGTAGCGAAGGTGCCGTTGCCATCACCGAAGTTCCAGCTGTAGGTCACCGCACCGGAACTGGTGTTCTGGAAATGGATCGGGGTTGGCAGGCAGAAGATCTGCGTGTTGAAATCGGCGACGACTATCGGGAAATTGAAATCGAACTTGAAGACAGCCAAGTTGCATTGGCTGTTATTGTAAGGGCTCAGCGCTCCATCGGTGGTGGGAAAATCCGAATGGGTCCAACATCCGGCGCACACGGCCTCATACACGCGCCCGCGCCGGTCGAAACGGCTGGTACCGCCATCCACATGTTCGGGGCTCAGGGTGCCGCCGATGTAGGTCCCGTAGAACA
This sequence comes from Flavobacteriales bacterium, assembly GCA_031371785.1. Taxonomy (GTDB): domain Bacteria; phylum Bacteroidota; class Bacteroidia; order Flavobacteriales_F; family PHOS-HE28; genus PHOS-HE28. Next base: position 15,245 of record JANMKC010000015.1, read on the forward strand.
GGTTGGTCATATTGATGTCGAACACCGCGAGGTAGAAATCTTGACCGTCCGTGGAGCTTTGGTACGCGTCGGGTGTGAATGGCAGGCCGGTTGTGGATAGCGCGCCGCCAAGGCCAAGCGTGTCACTGCCCCAACCGCTGATGTAGATCTTGTCGCAGTAGTCCACCAGAAAGGCGGTGGGGGAGATGTCCGGCTTTCCATCCCCTTGCCCGAAACGTGAACCGAGCAACAAGGTGCTTAGTGTAGGGTCGAGTTTCGCGATGAACTGACCCGAGCCGGGAACATTGTAGGGTGCATTGAAGATGAGCGCGGAGCCGGGCGCGGAGGTTTGCCCGAAGAGATAGACGCGCCCTTGCTGGTCGCGTTCGATGAAGTACGACTGATCATAGGAACCGGTTCCATAGTAGGTGCAATGCAGCAGGGAGGAACCGTCGTTCGAGAGTTTCGCGACGAAGCCGTCCGCGTTGCCACCTTGGTAGGTGGCGGTGAGCGCGCCAGCGGTCGTGGGCAGATCCAGCGAACGTGTTCCTCCAGTGATATAAACGTTCTGCTGATCGTCCCGATCCAGCGAATAAATGGCGTCCGCGTTGGCCCCCCCGAAGTAGGTGCTCCAGATCAGCGTGTGTAGCGAAGCGTCCATTTTCAAAGCGATACCGTCCTGCGTTCCGCCGGAATAGGTGGTGCGATAAGCGCCAGCCGTTGTGGGAAGATCGGGTGACGCGGTGCAGCTCACCACATAGACGTTGTCATTGGGGTCCAGCTCGATCTCACCGCGCACTTCGTCCGCGTAGTTGAACTTCAGGCCCGTGGCCGTGTTCAGTCCATCGGTGCCTGTGCCGCCGAAGAAGGTGCTGGCGAGCAGTTGGTCCCCATTGGCACTGAGACGTGCCACGATGATATCGCTGCCGTTCGCGAAATTCACCCCGAGCCCTTGCACCAGGTTCACATCGGGCCCGCCATTGAAACTGCCGTCGAAAGCGTTCGGCGTTACAGGAAAATCCGATGAGCCGGTTGTGCCGAGCACGAAAAGCTCGCCGCTGTTGTTCACGATCAAGCTGTGCGGCAGTTCGTCACCTGAGCCGCCGAGGAAGGTGCTCCACACCATATTGGATCCGGTGGTGTCCCATTTGCTCAACGCTATATCAGTGCCTGGTTCCTGTGGCGTGTTGGCACCGGTGCCACCGGCCCATGTGGTCTGGTAGGAACCGGTCGTCCAAGGATATCCCGGACCGAACGCCGTACTTCCGCTGTAGAGATAGCCGGCCTTGTCGAATGTCGCGGTGTAGCCGAAGTTGTCGGTGGTCGATCCGCTATAGCTGCTGAAGACGAGCGTGGGATCGATGGTCAGCATCGATCCATGATCGTACGGGCCAAGGACAAAACGGACCGAACCATTGTGCACCGCGTAATGGCATTCTACCGGAACGCGTGTACCGTTCAACTCTTGGTAGGCGAGAGGGATCGACTCGATCACATCGCCGAGTGAAGTTTTGATGACCAGATCGTTCCCTCGCAAGGACAGGCCATCCGCACCTTCATAGGCGAGTGAGATCACGTCCGCATCAGCGCCCGGCGCGATGATCACGTCGTACTTCACCCCTTCATCACCCGTCCGCACGCGCACATCCACACCGGGCCACACATCGTGTTGGATCACCGCGCTGAAGGCGTGCGCGTTCCGTGCCCAGTGCCGTGGGTCGTTGCCTATGAAAAAGTTGAACGCGCCGCGCTGCACGCCGATGCCTTCGCTCCGGACCACAGTTGATGCGCCGACAAAACGCAATCGCAGCGCATGATGATGTACGATCGAAGGCACAGGTCCTCCATGCGCATGCGTGTGCGCGTTCACCTCGTACCGATCGATCATCAACGCGCCGCGCTCGCACCAGACGGTGGCCCCGTTCGCATCCGCCTTGAAGGTGACCGCATCGGGCCACTGGCCGCGGTTCTCTACAAAACGCAAGGCGGCTTGGCCGTGCGAGAACAATGCGGTGGAAAAGAAGAAGATGGAGAACTTCCAGCGGGCAGGCATCATGCGGAGGACGCCCGAAAGTACTTCGCCGATGCCTGTTCAGGCCGGAGCGATCACTTGCGCTTCTCGTAGGCCTGGTCCTCGGGCATCACCAAGCGGAACTCGACGCGGCGGTTCTGTGCGCGGCCGTCGTCCGTTGTATTGTCGCCGATCGGGTGGTTCTCCCCATGGCCCACCGGTACCAGGTGATCGCCCTGTGCTCCTCCAAGCATGAGGTAATCGACGATGCGCTGTGCGCGTTTCTGCGAGAGTTTGAGATTGAAGTCGCTGCCGCCGTTCGCATCCGTGTGCGCCTCGATGATCACGCTCAACTGAGGATGGTCTTTCAGCAGATCAAGCACTTTGTCCAGTTGTGGTGCGAATTCCACATGGAAGGTAGCCTTGCCATTGTCGAAGAGCACAGTGCTCGCACGCACCACGCTGTTGTTGAGGTCCTGGTCGTTGAGCAGGGCCAACGCGCTCAGGTCGGTCACCTTCTCCGGATGGATCGCCACCACTTCGGCGTCCATGAATTGCAGTTGCATCACCTTCTTGTACACCTCGTACATGGAGGCCAGGTCCTTGGCTACGCCGACGGTATATGAATAGGCCCCACGCACCGGATCGTAGCGCTCGAAGACCGGATAGAACTTCTTGATCTCCGCGAAGCGTGGATCGTCCAAGCTTACCCTTTCCTTGCTGACGAAGAGTTCCACACTGAACCGTACATCCTCATTTCCTTGCACGGTCATGGAGAACTGGTCGAAGGGCAGGGCCTGGAAGTTGAAGTCATGCACCTTGCCGGCGGCGTCCTGGTAGCTGGCGGCCACTGGCGCGTCCTGCACATTCTCGAAGCGCTTGATGACCGAGAGTGTTTTGGTGATACAATGCGAGGTGACCCTCGTCGTCCCGTTCTCCACACCGATCACGGCGAGTTTCACCGTGTATTCACCGGGTGTGCTCCACGCGTGCGTCAGGTCGCGGCCATCACCGAAGGTGCCATCGCCGAAATCCCAGTGGTACTCCTCGCTGCTCTGCGATGGCAGCAAGGTGTGCAGGCCATCCATGCGTTCCCTGCGGCCTGCGCGCAATGTATCGGCGCAGGTGACATAGGGTTGGTGGATGTCGTCGATCACCAGTTCGTACCGGGCCTCATTGAAGAACGTGCCACCACTTCCATTATCGACCAGGTTGAGTTCCACCTGGTAGCGGCCGGGTCCCTTGTAGCAATGATCGGCGGCTTCACCGCTCGCGGTGGATCCGTCTCCCAGATCCCATTCATAGTGGATGGGCAGGTCGCCGATGGTTTGTAGCCGGGGTTCGCTGAAGGCGTAGCAATAGTTGTTGTCCTGCTGCGGAGCGCAATCGGCGAAGAAGGGCACCGTTCGACGGAAGGAGAAGATGCGATCGCTCCCATCGCGATCACTGCTGAAGAAGCCGCTGCGATCGGTGGTGAACGACGTGTAACCGATGTCGTTACCGGGCGAATTGAGGGGCTCCGGCAGGGCTTTCACGTCATGCCATTTCTGGCCATCGGGCGAGGCTTGATGTATGTCGAGCTTGCCCATGCCGCCATCGCGGTTGCTGGAGAAATAGAGGATCCCGTTCGCAGCGACGAAGGGGAAGAGTTCGTTGGCGCTACTGTTCACCGCCTTGCCGAGGTTCTCAGGGATGTTCCAGCCATCGGACTCCAGATCGCAGCGGTAGAGATCCGTTCCGCCTTGGCCGCCGGGCATGTCGCTGGCGAAGAGAAGATGCTTTCCGTCCTTGCTCAACGCGGGGTGCATCACGCTGTAGACCTTGCTGTTGTAATCGAAAGCCACAGGCACTGTCCATTTCCCGTCGATACGCGCCGAAAAGAACAGGCCGAGGTGGTCGCCGTCCTTGTCGTCCTTGTTCTTCGTACCGCGCTGGTTGCGGGTGAAACAGATGGTGTTGCCGTCCATGCTGAACGTGGCGGGGCCATCATTCAACGGCGAGGTGAGTGCCTCGCTGAGCAGGGTCGGCGCGCTTGCACTGCTGCCGTTCCACGTGAAGGAATACAGATCGCTGAAGGGTTCCTCTGTTATGGCGTCGCGATAGCTCACCAGGCCATCGCGCTCACGCAACGAGCACATCACCACAGTACTGTCCGTCAGCACGGGCGCATAATCCTGGCCCATTGGCGAGAAGTCCACCGGAGCCACCACATAACTCTCCTGCGCTGCTGCGCACAGTGCGAGCAGCAGGGAACAGGGGAGAAAGAGGTGGCGCATGCGTCAGAAGTAGCGGGGATCCCGCACATGGAAGTGTTTTCCGAATTCGTATTGCAGCATTATTTCATGTGTCCCGCTATGGTAGGGCGTTAGGGCTGATATACCGAGGTCGTACGCATAGCCGAGCCGCCATTGCGGTGTGGGCAGCACCTCGAACATGCCGATCACCGAATCCTTGCTTCGATAACTGATCCCCGTCCAGATCTTCTCCTTGATGATGAGGTTCGCACTGAGATCGGCCTGCACCCCGTTCGCCAGTTGGTAGCGGATCAACGTGGTCGGTTTGAACTTCATGTCCTTGTTCAATTTGAACACGTACCCTCCCGTGAGCATCGGCTGGTATTGCGCCTTGTTGGTACCGATGACCCAAGTGTTATGGTCGGGATCATAGCTGTGGCTCATTACGAAGGGCATGGAGGCACCGACATAGAAGAGCTTCTTGTAATAGAACACGCCACTGCTGAAGTTGGGTTTCAGCACCCCCTTGCTATCACTCGCGAATTGCGCATCGGAGTGGTCCTGGATGGCCAGGCTGGTCCAGTCGGATCGCATGATGCAGAGACCGGCACCGATGCCGAGCTGTAGTTTTCCCTTGCGGAACGGTATGCGATAGGCGAAGTTGGCGAGCATGCCGGTTTCGCGGCTCACACCGATATGGTCGTTCACCAACAACATTCCCAAAGCCAGCCTGCTGCGCCGGATGGGGGTGTGTATGCTGATCACTTGTGTGGACGGCGCGCCCTGGAACCCGACCCATTGTTGTCTCCAAGTAAGATTGGCCGCCAGCGCATCACGCGAACCCGCATAAGCCGGGTTGATAAGCAGCCCGTTGAACAGGTATTGGCTGGTCAAGGGCGTATGCTGGGCGAACAGCAAGGCACCGATGGCAGAGGCGATGAGCGTGGTGATCGTCCGCACGTATCCCTATCGTTTGATGATGACGAAACCGTTGTACGTGCGTTCCGGCGTCAGGTTCAACACATAGAAGTAGGTGTCGTCCAGCAGCGGCTGGCCGTTCCGCCCGCGCCCTTCCCACTCGTTCGCATAACCGTGGGTGTGCAGCACTTCTGTGCCCCAGCGGTTGAAGACCATCAGGTCATTCTCCGGGAAGGCGCGGATGCCGGTGATGCGGAAGTTGTCGTTCACCCCATCACCATTGGGAGAGAAGCCTTGCGGGATGAAAATGTCGTTCACATGGATCACTACCGTGTCCGTGGACGTGGCACATCCATCTCCGAAGCTGGCAGTGATCACCAGGAGGTTGTCCCCCACACTCAGGTTGCTCACGCCGGAAATGCTGTCATGCACATCCTCGAAGAACAGTCCATCGGCCACACTGCTCCAGGTGATCGTCGATCCAGGAGCCGCGTCCCCTTCAAGCTGTGTGCTGGTGAAGACGTTCAGGTCCTGGTCCTCTCCGGCATCCACCCATAGCGGGATGTCGGGGTTGTGGAATCCGATGAGCACGGTATCGGAAGCATGGCATTGGCCGTCGCCAACGGTCCAGATGAAGGCGTAAACGCCATTTCCAGGAACGGTGACCAATGTGTTCGGGATCGAATCATCGGCGAACACAGCACCGGGCAACTGGGAGGTCCATACACCCGGCACAGTACTGATCACCGCTTGCAACGGGTAGCTCAAGGCGCACACCTGATCATCCGGGCCAGCATCGGCCATGGGGCCGGGGTTCACATTGATGCTGTGCGCGACGCTGCTGGCGCATGAACCTGTGCCCGCCAGATAGGTGATCGATATCGCTCCCATGAGCCCGCCCGGATCGAAGATGGATCCGCTCACCTGCGTACCGGACCATGTTCCTCCGGAGGTTCCGCTCACCAACGAGTTCAGGTCGAGCGGGCCGTTGCCCATGCAAATGGAAACCGGGGCGTTCCAAGTGGCGTCGGCAACAGGGTTGATGATCACGTGTACGGTATCCACATCCGTTCCGCAGGCATTGCTCACGGTTACGATGTAGGGTCCGGTCTGCGCGCCATCAACGGTCACCATGGCGGTGTTGCTATCAGGGGAATACGTTCCCGGACCGGTCCATGAATACAGCATGGGACTGGTGCCGTCGGCCGAAATACCGAGTTGCAGCGGGCTGCCGATGCAGAGCGGTGAGTTGCTTGTTGTGCCGGTGATCGCGGGAGGAATGCAGGTGACGGTACCGATGCAGACGCAACCGGTGCTCCACTGATCGCTGGTGGTATTGCTGTTGCCATCATCGCAAGTGGTACCAGGCAGAGCCGATCCACCGGGCACACCGAGACAATCGATCGCTTGACCAGCGCAGACGCAGGATGCGTTGTAGACATCGTTGCCGGTGGAAGCATTGCCGTCGTTGCAAGCGGAACCGAGCACCGCGGATCCGCCCGGCACACCGAGACAATCGATCACC